>NZ_KB290947.1:0-93316 GCF_000318175.2 Selenomonas sp. oral taxon 138 str. F0429
GCCCGACGAGCTACCGACTGCTCCACCCCGCGATAAATTTGCTTGCGCATTGCGCTAACAAGACGATATTATACGGCAAAGGCGGCTTCTCGTCAATAGCTAAAATAGAAAATGGAGCAGAATTTTTCTGCTCCACTGTTTTCCCGTTGTATGTTATTCAGCGGCATCGCCGTCGAAGAGGTAGGCATAGCGCTCCTTGAACGCCTCGTGCGTCATGCGGTAGGCGTTTGCCAGTCCCGGATCGTCGAGGTCGCCCTTCTCGAGGCGCATCATGAAGCCGCGCGCAATGCGGTAGTGCACGGAGTTGATGTTGACCTTGCGCACCTTCGTCTTGCCCGTCTCGGGGTCGCGGATCTCATCGAAGCGCATGGGCACCGCCTGATTGTCCTGAATCGTGATGATCGCGCCCGAGTCGCCGCTCATGAGGAACTTGACCGCCGAGTAACCGAGGGAGCGGCAATAGTCGATGTCGTACGCAATCGGCGCCGTGCAGCGCAGCTCGTAGCCGATCTCCTTGTCGATGATGGAGATCGTGATGCCGAGCTTCTTCGTCTCGGCGAGCACCGCCTGCTTCAGGATTTCGCCAAAGTCGAGCTCGCTGTAGCGGATGTGGCCGTGCTCGTCCGTGACGACGTTGCCGAGCTTTGCAAAGTCCTCCTCTGCAATCTTCTCAATGACGCCCTCTGCAATGACGGCGACGCCGTAGTTGCGTCCCGTGAGGTAGCGCTTTACGATTGAGCCGACGATGACGTCGACGACCTGCTGCAGAGGAATCTTATCCTGCGCGAACTCCTCGGGGATGATCGTGATCGCCGCACCCGCGCTGCGTCCCATACCGAGGGCGAGGTGTCCCGCCGTGCGGCCCATGGCGATGGTGAAGTACCAGCGGTTGTTCGTCGTGCTCGCGTCCTCCATGAGGTTCTCGATCTCCATCGTGCCGAATGCGCGCGCCGTCTCGAAGCCGAACGTCGGGACGCCCTCGGGCAGCGGCAGATCGTTGTCGATGGTCTTCGGGACGTGCACGACGTTGATCGTGCGCCCCATCTTGCGGGCATACTCGGAGACCGCCATCGAGCTGAACGCCGTGTCGTCGCCGCCGATGGTGACGACGTGGGTCACGCCGAGCTCGGTCAGGGTCTCGACGACGGTGCGCAGGTCGGATTCCTTCTTCGTCGGGTTGAAGCGCGACATCTTGAGGATACAGCCGCCCGTGAGGTGGATGCGGCTGATGCTGGCGGGCTCGAGGCGGACGTAGTTCTTCTCGCCGCGTGCGAGGCGCGAGAAACCGTCATAGATGCCGAGCACATCCCAGCCGTGGCGCGTTGCCTCGCTGACCACCGCCGAGATAACGCTGTTAATGCCGGGCGCAGGGCCACCCCCGCAGATGATCGCAATGACATTCTTGATCCCAATCATGAATATGCCTCCTCTTTGGAATTGTCTGTACACTATAAGGGATTCGACGAAATACGTTGTTTTCCTGCCACGGGAAAACTTTTGATGTCGCAGCTCGAAAGGAGGATGAGCGGCAACCGTATAATGCTGCTAAGCGAAACTCTATGTTCGCGTGGAGCATACACGGTGAGGTTCATCGTTTCCGACTGCGCCGCCCAATATTTGTTACGGTCTTGCCAGACTTTCTGCTACGTGGCTTTGGCTTTGCGCTTTTCGGCGCAGACCGTTTCTGCCTCCCTTTTTGCACGGCTGCCTGTCCGCCCGCCTCGTTGGGACGTGGACGCGGCTTCTTCTTGACAGCCGTGCGCCGCAGACGCTCCTTGAGTGCGGCCTCCATCTTGCGCAGCTTCTCGTGCTGATGCGCCGCAACGAGTGTGATCGCCTTCCCCGCCGCGCCTGCACGTCCCGTGCGCCCGATGCGGTGGATGTAGTCCGTGACGGTCGGCGGCAGATCGTAGTTGTAGACATGCGTCACGCCCTCGATGTCGAGCCCGCGCGCGGCGATGTCCGTCGCACAGAGGATCTGCAGCTTTGCCTCGCGGAACTGCCGCAGGACAAACCCGCGCTGCGTCTGCGTGAGGTCGCCGCTGAGCGCATCGACGAGATAGCCGCGGCGTGCGAGTTCCATCATGAGGGCACGCGTACGCTCCTTCGTCGCGCAGAAGACCATCGCGAGATAGGGTGCCTCCTCGTTGATGGAGGCACAGAGACGATCGAGCTTCGTCCCCTCGCTGACGGAGAGCACGACCTGCTCGACATTCGAGAGCGTCGTCCGCTCTCCCTCAATGCGGATATGCGCGGGGTTCGTCATGAACCGCTTCGTAAGGCGCACGATCCGCTCGGGCAGGGTCGCGGAGAAGAGCGCGAGCTGGTAGTCCTGCGCCACCGTATCAAGCAGCGTCTCAACATCCTCGATGAAGCCCATCTTGAGCATCTCATCCGCCTCATCGAGCACGATCTTGTTCACGCTGCCGAGCGCGAGTGTCCCACGCCGCACATGGTCGAGCAGGCGGCCGGGCGTGCCGATGACGAGCTGCGGATGACGGCGCAGCTTCTCCTTCTGCCGCTCGATATCCGCGCCGCCATAGATGACGATCGTTCCAATGCCAAGCTCTGCGCCGAGCGGCTCCGCAACGCGTGCGATCTGGATGGCAAGCTCGCGCGTGGGCGCGATGACAAGTGCTTGTGCTGCCGCTCCCTGCGGCTTGATCTTTGCAAGCAGCGGCAGGAGAAAGGCGAGGGTCTTTCCCGTGCCCGTCTGCGCCTGCGCGATGACATCGCGTCCCGCGCGCATGGGCGGAATTGCCTGTTCCTGCACTGGTGTCGGCTCCGTAATGCCCTGCTTTTTGAGCAGTGCACACAACGTCTCCGACACGCCGAGCTGATCGAAATGCGTCATGATGAAAGCACCTCTGCGCCTGTCTCCGTAATGAGGATGGTCTTTTCCCACTGTGCCGAAAGCGTATGATCCTTCGTCCGCACCGTCCATCCGTCCTCTTTGTCCACCGTTACATCGTAATCACCTGCGTTGATCATCGGTTCGACCGTAAACACCATACCGGGCACCATGAGCATGCCCGTGCCCGCCTCGCCCTCGTGCGGAACGAACGGTTCCATGTGGAAGTCCTTGCCAACGCCGTGTCCGCCGAGTGCCGTGACGACAGAGTATCCGTTTGCATGCGCCCAATCGCCGCACGCCGCGCTCACATCCCCGAGGAAATGCCACGGGCGCGCTGCCGCAATGCCGCGCTCCATGCACTCCTTCGTCACCTGCACAAGCCGCTCCGCCGCCGCCGGCACCTTGCCCACGAGGTACATGCGCGAGGCATCCGCATAGTAGCCGCCGTAGATAACCGTCGAGTCCACGTTGACAATATCGCCCTCCTTGAGCACATCCTTCTTCGACGGGATACCGTGGCAGACCACGTTGTTGATCGAGGTGCAGATGCTCTTCGGGAATCCCTCGAATCCAAGGCAGGCAGGAATGCCGCCGCGCTCGACAATGTAGTCATGCGCCGCGCGATCCAGCGACTCCGTATCCACGCCTGGGCGCACGAGCGTCTCCATGAGGTCGAGCACGCCGTCGTTAATGACGGCAGCACGGCGAATCCCCTCAATATCTGCTGCGTTATTGATGATCTTGCGCGGCGGACGCACCTGCCCCTTGATCACATCGTAGCGGATAGATGCAATCCGCTCATCAAAATCCGCATGACATTTCTTGTATTTCCTACCGCTGCCACACCAGCACATATCGTTTCGATTCATTGCTTCGCCCCTTATCTATAGTCTACTGTTGCATTATAGACCGAAACTCCATTTTTATCAAAGACTTTTCATCGAGCACGACGGAAACAGAGTGCTTGACATGAAGCAAGCTATAAGCTACACTTGTCGCAGTATTGATTCTAATGCAATAACAAGAAGGTAATTCACGTGAAATTTTCGCAAAGGCGACTCCTGTTCGCCCTGCTCACCGTCCTCGGACTGCTTCTCATCACATCATGCGTGCTCATGCACTCTGCGCCCGGAATCCCCGTCCTCAACTATCATCAGGTCGAGGAGAAGAACGGCAACCCGCTCACCCTCTGGCCCGATCAGTTCGAGGCGCAGATGGCGTATCTCGCTGACGAGGGCTATACGACGATGACGATCGACGAGATGATGGATGCCCTCGAAAACGGAACGCCCCTGCCCGAAAAGCCCGTTATCATCACATTCGACGACGGCTATGCGGACAACTACGAGTACGCCTATCCCATTTTGAAAAAATACGGATTCAAGGCGACCATCTTCCTCATCTATGATTTTACAAACACCTATCCGAACTATCTGACATGGGAACAAATCAACGAGATGAAAGAGTCCGGGCTCATCCACTTTGAGAGCCACACGATGACACACGCAAATCTTGCGGAGCTGACTTCGTACGACGATCTGCACCACGAGATCGCGGACTCGCATGACCTCCTCTCGGAAAAGCTTGGCTACGATATGCACTACATCGCCTACCCCGGTGGGCGTGTCAACGAGGAGATCGAGGAGATCACGCGTGCGGCGGGCTATCGCGGCGGGTTCACCGTGCACTACGGGCTGTCAACGCCCGAGGAGGGACGTTACCAGATGGATCGTATCCCCATCTTCGGCGCGAATATGCACACGCTTACGCGCTTCAAGATGCGCCTCGCCTTTGCCCCGCTCATTGCACCGCTCGAGGATCTGCGTCTCAAGCTGCGATCCCTGGGGCTCACAGGGCTATCCAACTGCATGCTCATTCCTTAAAGAATGACCGATATTTTTCGCAAAAATCTGTAAAAGAAGCGGGACAGAATAAAAAAAATATGCTATAATGTTCTCATCGGTTATTGTGTTTAAGGAGGGCTTTTCATGGATTTTGAGGCACTGGTCAAGGCAAAATTTGATGAGGCATATGCGGCATCGGAGCATCCGAAGAAATTCTTCCTCACGGAGAACGGGCGCGGTGTCGTCGACGGCGGCGAGATGTATAACGCCCTGCTCCACGATGTACTCGACGTTGTGCAGAAGGCAATGGTTGGCATTCTGAAGGACAGCCATCATACACATTAACAGCAGAAAAAAGAGAACCGATGCGGCAGCAAATGCCCGTCGGTTCTCTTTTATTTCTATATGGTTTCGTAGTGAAACGGTTCAAGCTCCCAGAGCACGCCCGAGAGCTGTTTCAGATCAACATCGGAGAAGACACGCAGCGCGGGGCGGATGTTCTTCTCGGGGAAGAGGGCAATGGTCGCCGCCTCCTCGCCGTGCTGGAAGAATACCTCCACCGCGCCGTGATCGACGTACATCCGCATCGAGAGCGTCTCCTCGGCATAGAGCTTGAAGACGCGCGTACCACGCCCACCGAGCTTCATCCCCGTGCGGTCGATGGTCATGACCTGCTCGAGGCGGTTGTAGCGGAAAACGAGTTTTTCGAGACCGAAGACGAGCTCGACAGAGACGCTGTAGGCATCCCCCATTGTGAGGTCGAGGATCAGCTCTGTGAGGTCGTAGAGTGTCGTGGAGAACTCGCTCTCTCCCTCCGCTTCGAGGGCGCGCTCCGTATCTCGATGGCGCAGCGCCTTCAGCTCGCGCACAGGCTCGGAGAAGATATGTCCCTGACGCAGTGTCAGCACGCGCGGCAACGTCAGGCTGTGCATCCAGCCCTTCTCCCGCGTCGGATAGTCCTCCTCGCGGTCAGGCATCCCCATCCATCCGATGAGGATGTGCCGCCCCTCGTGCGTCAGGATCTGCGGCGCATAGAAGTCAAATCCGTGATCGAGCTCCTTGAACCGCCCGTGCATGAGCATCTCCATCGCGTCCATCGAGGCATGCCCCGCGATGTAGCCCGCCTGATAGACATTCTGGCGGTCGTAGGCACGCGCCGCAACGCCCTGCGGGCAGAAGACGAGCACGTCATAGTCACCGAAGGAGAGAAGGTTCGGGCACTCCCACATATAACCGAAATCCTTCAGCTGCGTGCGCAGTTCGCCGAGGCATTCCCAACGCATCGGCGCCTCACGGTAGACGAGCACGCAGCCGCGCTCGTCCTCCGTCTGTGCACCGATGACGAGATGACGCACGCCGCGCCAGTCGAAGAGATACGGGTCGCGGAAATGTGCCGTAAAGCCTGCGGGCGGACCGTCGATAATGATCTCTTCCTTCTTGACCGCACCCGCCGCCTTCGTATAGGTGCCGAAGCGCTGCACAGAGCTGCGGTTCCCCGCCTCGTCCTTCGCATTGCAGGTGTAGAGGACGCGCAGATGCCCGTCCTCCTCCGTGCCGCAGCCCGAGTAGCAGCCATCCTTGTCGTGCTCGTCCGTCGGCCAGAGCGCGAGCTGCGGAATCTGATAGGTACAGAAATCGCGCGTCTTCGTATGCGCCCACGACTTATTTTTGTGCGCGCAGCCGTAGGGATTCCACTGGTAGAAAATATGATACGCACCGTTGTGGTAGGTCATGCCGTTCGGGTCGTTGATGAGTCCGAACGGCATCTCGAGATGAAAGCGATTGTGCCAACGATGCGTGAAGGGAAAGCCCTCCGCGAGTTTTGCATCAATCGCCCGCTTGTCAAAATTCTCCACGGCTCTCACTCCTCGGGGCGGAAGAAGGTGAAGGTCAGACCGAATGCCACGCCGAAGCCGACGGCGTTCACGAGGAAGTACTCAGCAAGGCGGTCGAGGTAGAGCAGCGTGCCGGGCAGCACCGTGATGCCCATGCCCGTGCCCGCGAGATGCAGGAAGCCCGCAATCCCGCCCGCGCACGCGCCGCCGACGAGTCCGTAGATGAATGGCTTCATAAAGCGCAGGTTGATACCGAAGATCGCCGGCTCCGTGATGCCGAGGAAGGCAGGAACTGCCGAGGAGATGTAGAGCGCACGCTTCTTCGCGTCATGCGTACGCGCCGCAACGGCAATCGCTGCACCGCCCTGTGCGACGATCGCACCCGTGATGATCGCGTTGAACGGATCGAGACCCGTCGACGCGAGTAGCTGCACTTCAAGGGCATTGAAGACATGGTGTACGCCGAACACGACAATGACCTGCTGCAGGCCGCCGACGATGAAGCCACCAACGCCGTACGGGAGTTCAAGGAAGGCACGCACTGCACCGAAGATACCGATCTCGAGCGTGTGCATGATGGGTCCGATGATGAGCAGACCGAGCAGCATCGAGACGAACAGCGTGAGGAACGGCGTCACGATGAGATCGATGATGTCGGGCACAAAGGTCTTGAACCACTTTTGCAGGCGCGCGGCGAAGATGCCGAGTACGAGCGCGGGCAGTACCGATCCCTGATACCCGACGACGGGAATCGGAATGCCAAAGATCTCCATCGAGAGCGGTACGGCAGCGCCCGCCGCAATCGCATACGCATTCGGCAGCTGGGGTGCAACGAGCATGAGACCGAGCACGATGCCGATGACGGGCGTACCGCCGAATCGGTTCATCGTCGACCAGCAGACAAGCGCGGGCAGGAACGCAAACGCCGTATCGGTGAGAATCTGGCTGATGCGGAGCAGATTGTCGCTCATCTCGACACCGAGACTCTGCGCCGCACCGCGCAGTCCCATGAAGAGACCCGTGGCAACAAGCACAGGGATAATCGGAACGAACACGTCGCCGAGCGTGCGCGAGACCTTCTGCAGCGGCGTCATCTGATCGTACGCCTCCTGCTTGCTGTTCACCGCGCCCACGAGATTCGTTCCCGCAACAAAGGCGTCGAAGACCTTGTCCACGAAGCCCGTGCCGAGGATGATTTGATACTGCGCGGCGGCGAAGAACTGTCCCTTTACGCCGTCGATGTTTTCGATTGCCTTCTCATCGATGAGTTCCTTGTCGTTGACGATGAGGCGCAAACGCGTCGCACAGTGCTCGGCGCTGCGCACATTGCCCGCGCCGCCGACGTACTTCCAGATGAGCTTTGCGACGCGCTCCTCCTTCGGCAGATTCGGATCGACGTCGTCCTCAACCACCGTAGTCTCTGCCTTTACCTCCTCAGCCGCATCCCCGCCCGAGGAGATCTCCGCATCGTCCAGCGTGAGCGTGATCTTTCCGTAGTCCGCCGCATTCGTCACGAGCACGGGCGTCGTTGTCTCATAGCCCTCCGCGCGAATCGCATCGGGATCGAACTCGAGCAGCAGCTGCCCGCGCTTGACCGTATCGCCCTGAGCGACGTGCGCCGTGAAATGCTTGCCCTCGAGCTTCACCGTGTCCACTCCGACGTGGATGAGGAGATCGACCCCGTCTGCCGAGTGAATGCCAATCGCGTGCTTTGAGCCAAAGAGCACCGTGATCTCGCCATCTACAGGCGACACGACACGCCCCTCGGGGTCGGCAATCGCGGCACCGCGGCCCATCGCGCCGCTGGCAAATGCCGGATCTGTCACCTCCGAGAGCGGGATGAGCCGCCCCCTCAGCGGGCTGTCAATACGAATGTCCTGCATAAAAGTCCCCCCTATAAAATTGTCGCATTGGAATCTCCCCACCTATACTTTCAGATTCCTTTCAGTAAAAGTGTACCGATTTCCTTTTCACTTGTCAATGCAGACGCATGCGAAAAGATTTTACAATGAGAAATGCTTGTGGTAGAATGATTTTAAGGAATCGTTGGGAAATTCGGATTACCATCCGGGGAGGCATTACAATGAGTGTAAAGTATGAGGTCAGTGTCACGGCCATCGGCAAGCTGGCGCGCAAATTTCTCGAGACGAACAACAGCGTCATCCTGCTGGATGAGGGTGCGCACCCGAACCTTGCGGAGATGGTCATTGAGCATACGCCGGGTGAGCTGACGGCGGACATTGTCGCCGGTGACACCCTCTCGATCGGCAAGCAGAAATATAAGGTCGTGCGCGTCGGTGAAAACGCAAACGACACGATCCGAGAGAGCGGACACTGTACCCTGCTCTTCAATGCGAAGGGATCCATGCCCGGACAGATCGAGCTTGAGGGCACGAGCGTTCCCTCGCTCTCGCAGGCATTGAAATTCAGCTTTTCAGGCAAATAAATCACCTTATCATTATTTGAGTCAGCCGCATGCAATGCATAGAGGCTGACTCTTTTCTATATATAAACGTATTGTAATTAGGGCTTTTTTCCTATATAATAGCAAAAACACGAAAGGAGTCCCGTCATGAAAAAACTCTTTGCAATGCTCTTTGCCATGATTGTACTTCTCGCCGTCGGATGCGGGAACACAAGCTCAAATAACAGCGAAGACGACCATGCGGATGCTGCCGTGCTCGATCTCTCACGCCCCGTCCAGCCACCGGACGATTTTGCAGACAAGCGCGTGCTCGTCGCCTTCTTCTCGCGCACAGGCGAGAACTTCGAGGTCGGCTACATCGAAAAGGGAAATACGCACATCATTGCAGAACAGATTGCGGAAATCGCACACGCTGATCGAATTTTTGAGATTCAGACCGTAAATCCCTACCCTGCCGACTATCAGGAGATGACAAAGGTCGCAAAAGAGGAACAGGCGACGGAGGCGCGGCCCACCCTCGCCACACGCGTGGAGGATATGGAGCTCTATGATGTGATCTACCTCGGCTACCCGATCTGGTATCAGAATCTGCCGATGCCCGTCTACACCTTTCTCGAAAGCTATGATTTCACGGGCAAGACGATCATTCCCTTCTGTACGGGCATGGGGAATGCAATGAGCGGCATGGAGGCGGACATCCCGCTCTTTGCCAAGGGCGCGCAGCTGCGACAGGGCTTCGGCATTCAAGGAAAATTCGTGCATAACAGCCCCGATCAGGCAAAGCTCGAGGTCGCAAACTGGCTCGCCTCGTTGGGATACACGAACTGATGCGCATCCTCCTCTATATTCTCATCTGGGCAGCGATCCTCTTTCTGCCAAATCGCCTGCTGACAACGGAACCCATCCACGAGTATCTCGGACTCATCTTCCTCCTGCTCGGCGGCATCCATCTTGTGCTCGTGACCCTGCGTCTCAGGGTGACACCGCTCAACACCGTCAATTCCGTCATGCTCATTCTGCTCCTCGTTGTCATTGCAACGGGCATCATGATCTCGCTCTACGCGGTTCCCATCGTACGTCTGCGCGGACTCACGTCCATCTACGTTCACGGGACACATCTCGCGGCTGCCGTCCTCTTCTATCTCATCGTCGGCATCCACGCAGGCTTCCACTGGCGCGTAATCTGGAACGGCATCCTGCGCCGCCTCTCCCTGCGCATTCCCGAAGGTCTCTCACGCGTCTTCGACGCGCTCGGCATCCTCCTCATCATCGCAGGGCTGCACGCCTTTGTGACGACGCATATCTACGAGAAAATCCTATACGAGCACCTGTCATTCGGCGGCATTGTCGGCACGTGGCAGTATCAGCTCGACCTCGCGCTGATCTTTGCCGCCTGCATGAGCGCGCCGCTCTTCTTCGAGCGGCTGCGCATGAGAAAATGACGATAAAAAGCCCCCCGTGCAGGGGGACTTTTTTGTCTCTACATCATTGCATCCATCGCATCTAAGATCGGCAGGAGAACCGAGAGAACGACAAAGAAAATGACACCCCCGACAAAGACAATCATCGTAGGCTCGGCAAGTGCCTCGATCCGCACGGCGTACGTCCCTGCCCTGCGACGGCAGTAATCCGCCGCATGCTGCAGGAGCCGTTCCAAGTCGCCCGCCGCCTCACCTGCTGCGAGCATAGGGCACAGAAGCGCTGGCAGATAGGACTCGTGCACAATCACCTGCCCGAATGTGCGCCCCTCGACAAGGCTTTGCTCCATGCGAGCAAGATGACGCGCAATCGCACGATTCCCCGTCACAGAGCGCGCAAGTCTGACGGCATGATCCAGACGAATCCCACTGCGCAGAAGTATCGCAAGTGTGCGCAGGATCATCTGCCACGCGGCGAGCTGCACGAACGTCCCAAGCACAGGCACGCGCAGGAGAAGCGCATCGGCATACAGGCGCAGAGACGGCAGAGAGAGCAACAAAGGTACTGCAACACAGATGCCGACAACGAGTCCAAAAGCGAAATATGGCTGCGCCGAGACAGCATCCGACACCCCCAACAGCATCCGCGTCGGCAGCGGCAGCGCCGCCCCGAGATCGCGCAGGAGCGCCGCAAAGATCGGCAGGACGAATACTGTCATAATCAGCACCGAAAAGACGGTTGCCGCAAGGAGGAAGATCGGATAGAGGAGTGCGCTGCGCAGTGCTTCACGCAGAGCATGCTCCTCGGTGAGAACCGCGGCGGCCTCCCGCAGAATCCCCTCGAGCGTTCCGCTCTCCTCACCTGCGCGCACCATGCCGACCAGACTCAGAGGGAATGTCTTCGCCTGCATCTCCATCGCCTGCGACAGCGGCAGCCCGCGCAAAACCTCCGCATGCAGTGCCGCAACAGTCCGCCCGTAGGCAGAATTTCTCACGTCCTCGGCAAGGTGTTCCAATGCTTCATGCACAGGGAGTCCCGCCCCGAGGAGCGCTGCCAGTTCATGCAGGAACGCAATCCGCTCCTCTGCCGTAATTCCGCTGCTCATATGCAGTGGAGACGGCAGGCAAAAATCGTGCTGCTCGTAAATGCGCAGAGCGATCTTCCCCTCTGCCGCAAGCATACGCGCCGCAGCCGGCGCAGACTCTGCGGCGAGCTTCCCCCGCACGCGGGTACCATCTGCTGCACGGGCGTGATACGAGAACATCTTCATGCGATGATCCCCTGCGCCCGTAGAGCCGTCTCGGCCATCTCCGCTGTCTGCATGCCCTGTGCTGCGCCGCTCATCATAACGGAGGTAAGTTGGCCGCAGCTGCCCTGCCGCAAGATATTCCGCACGGCAGGTGTCGCGCAGAGCACCTCAAATTCAGCAACGCGTCCGCCGCCCTTCCTCGGCAGAAGACGCTGCGCAAAGATGCCCGTCAGGACATCAGCAAACTGTGAGCGCACCATATCCCGCACATCGGGTGGAAACATCCCCTCCACGCGCAGAACCGCCTGCGCAGCACTGCGCGTGTGTAGCGTCCCGAGGACAAAGACACCTGTCGCTGCCGCCATCAATGCCGCCTCCATCGTCTCACGGTCTCGGATCTCCCCAACGAGGAGGATATCCGGATCCTCGCGCAGCGCACTCCGCACGGCATCGGGAAATGAAGCAAAGTCGCGCCCCAACTCACGTTGACTGAGAAAGGCACGCACAGGCGAAAAAATATATTCAACGGGATCCTCGAGCGTAATGATATGTGCACTCCGCGTCTGATTGATCCCCTCGATCAGAGCGGCAAGCGTCGTCGTCTTCCCCGCACCTGTTGCGCCGCAGATGAGTGCAAGGCCGTCCCGCGCCTCGGTCAGCGCCCGCAGTGCACGCGGCATATGGATCTCCTCGGGCGTCATGATATGCTCGGGGAGGAGCCGCAGCGCAAGCCCAAGCCCCGCCTGCATACGGTAGGCATTTCCGCGAAAGCGCCGCCCCTCGTACACCCATGCAAAATCGACATCATGCGCACGAAGATCTGCGCGCTGCTCCTCTGTGAGCATATTCTCCAGCAGCATCTCCATGTACGCTGCAGTTGGGATAAACGACTCTGATGCAAGCGCGCCATCGTGCCGCATCTGCACGCGCTGCTGCGGTGCCATGTGCAGATCGGAGGCCTCCGACGCAATCATGCAATGAAGAATGTCCGCCCACACTGCTCTCTCATCCATAGAGTGCCCTCCCCCCCTCCGCAAGTGTCGTATCTCCCGCAAGAGCCTTTGCCACACCGTCCTGCCACAGCGTCTCCACATGATCCGCTGCTGCCGCCGCGCGGAGCGATGCCTGATCGCTCGCGCCGAGAATCGCCGCACGCATCCGTTCCGTGATGGGCAGAACCTCATGAATCGCCATGCGGCCGCGATAGCCGCTGCCGTGACAGTGCGCACAGCCCCGCCCGCGTGTGAGCCGTACCTCTTCATGATAGAGATCGCCAAGCTGAATTGCCTCGTGTGCATCGCGCGCAACCTCATACTCCTCACAGCAGTGCGGACAGACGCGCCGCACGAGACGCTGTGCAATCACACCCGAGAGAGTTGCCGCGAGCAGATAGGGCGGAACGCCCATCTCGATCATGCGGAAGATTGCCGACACTGTATCCTCCGTATGCAGTGTCGAAAAGAGTGCGTGTCCCGTGAGTGCAATCCGTACCGCCATCTCCGCCGTTTCACGATCGCGAATCTCACCGAGCAGAATCTTCTGCGCATCCTGCCGGAGAGCCGCGCGCAGTCCCGCGACAAATGTCAACCCCGCCTCCGCATTTACTTGAAACTGGCTGATCCCATCGATGCGGCGCTCTACGGGATCCTCCAGCGTCATGATGTGGCAGTTCGGCTCATTCAGCGCCGATAGAGCGGCATAGAGCGTCGTCGTCTTGCCCGAGTTCATCGGCCCGCAGAGGAGAAGCAGCCCCGTCGGGCGGCGAATCAAACGCTCGAAGGTCTCCTGATTACGTGGCGTGAAGTCCAGCTCCGCACAACTCAGGAACCGTTCCGAGGCATCCATGATGCGCACAACCATACGCTCTCCGCCAAGTACGGGGAGCACCGCCACGCGCATATCGATCAATCTCTCGCCATAGCGGTAGCGGATCTGACCATCCTGCGGGCGGTTGCGCTTTGCCGTGTCGATGCCCGCCATCACCTTCAGCCGCGCAATGATGACGGGTGCGAGCTCCGGCGGGAACTGAACGGGACGCTCTCTCAGAAGTCCATCCACGCGCATGCGGATGCGCAGGCTGCCACCCATCGGCTCGAGGTGAATATCCGTCGCCTCCTCTGCGAGCGCCGTCTCTAGGATCGCATTGACAAGCGTTAGCACAGCGCTGCCGCGTGTGCCGTCCTCGGACGAGCTGCGCCGCAGTTCACGCGCAGCCTCTGCGATGAGCCGCTGTACGGCCTCCCGCTCCATGTATAGCACTCCCTTCAACTCTTCCCGTCTGCTTCCTCTTCGTAATCTACACTGACAAGATAGAGTCCGCAGGCGGGTGCCGTCGGACTCGCAAAACGCCGATCACGCACGGCGAAGATTTCGCCAAAGCGCTCCACAGAGATGCGCCCAATCCCCACGCTCACCACCGTACTCATGATATTGCGCACCATGTGATAGAGGAAGCCATTGCCGTGGAGATAGCAGGAGAGGCGTCCCGCCCCCTCCTCCGTCAGACGGATCTCATCGAGCGTGCGCACGGGCGACATCGGCGCGCCACCCGCCGCACGGAACGAAGAATAGTCATGCGTCCCAACGAGCATGGCGAGCGCCGCTCGCATCGCCTCCACATCGAGCGGCTGAAAGATCTGCCACGCATAATTGCGTGTAAAGGGATCGGGCACAGTACACTGCTCCAAACGATAGACATACGCCTTGCCCGTCGCGGAGTGGCGCGCACTGAAATCCCGCGCAGCCTCCCACGCCTCTGTAACGACAATGTCGGGCGGCAGGAGCCCGTTCACGGCGCGCGGCAGACGTTTCACAGGGATGCGCCCGTCCGTAAAGAAGTTCACCACCTGCCCATAGGCATGCACACCCGCGTCCGTACGACCTGCAGCGGCGAGCTCCACCTCCTCCGCGCAGACCTTTGCAAGCGCACGCTCGAGCACATTCTGTACGGCGACGACAGGTGGCGTCTGTCGTTGAAATCCATGGTAGTTCGTCCCGGCATAGGCGACCTTCAACGCGATATTGCGCGCGCGCGCCTTCATACGCGCTACATTCTCAGGGCGCAACGCTCAGCCCTCCGAGACTCACAGCGCAGATGCCCGCCGCACCCACGAAAAATACGGCTATCGCTACATAGTCGAGCCGTCCTGTACGCAGCTCCTTCATCTGTGTACGCCCCTCGCCGCCGCGATAGCAGCGCGCCTCCATCGCGAGTGCGAGCTCATCCGCGCGGCGGAACGCCGAGAGAAAGAGCGGCACGAGGACGGGCACGACAGCCTTGAGCCGCTGCACGATATTCCCACGCTCGAAATCCGCGCCGCGCGCTTTCTGCGCCTTCATAATGCGGTCTAGCTCCTCAAGCAGTGTCGGAATGAAGCGCAGTGCGATCGTCATCATCATCGAGAGCTCATGCACAGGCACGTTCACGCGGCGCAGCGGGGAGAGAAGCGCCTCCAGACCGTCCGTCAGGCGCAGCGGACTTGTCGTCAGCGTGAGCAGCGTACTCAACAGAATGAGGAGCACAAGGCGCAGACCGATGTATCCGCCGCGCGCAACCCCCTCCCACGTTGCCGCAAATGGGCCAATCCGAAACAGCTCCGTCCCCGGCGTCATAAAGAAATGCACGCCGAACGTGAAGAGCACGATCCAGAGAATCGGTCGGATCGAGCGCAGCTGCATCCCAAGCGGCACCTTGGAAAACACCATCAGCAGCACGACGCTCACGGAGAGCGCCGTAAAGCCTGCTACATTTTCCACGAAGAAAATCAAAAGCAAAAAGAAAAAGAGCAGGACAATTTTCACGCGCGGATCCATGCGATGCAGAAACGAGTCTCCGGGCAGATAACGTCCAATCTGAATATCATTGATCAAGAGCAATCACTTCCAAATTTTATTTTTTCCATTATAGCATTATAGAGTTTCTTTTTCATTTCTTTTTCGTAGAATTTATGCTATAATACATCGAGTGTTACAATGTTATAATTTTACCTTTCAAAAGCATCCTTTTGGAAGAAATGATGACAATAATACGTTAACGATAAAGAAAGGTTCTCCCATGGAAGAAGTATTCATCGGGCGACAGGCCATACTCGATCAACAGAAGAAAGTATACGCATACGAAATTCTCTTCCGCAGCGGCCTCAAGAACGCCTTTGACCCAAACCTCGATGGCAACATCGCGACGCAGAGCGTCATGGTCGGCGCCATGCTCGACTTTGGCATGAAAAAACTTGTCTCGAATCGGAAGGCATTCATCAACTTCACCGAACAAAATCTCCTAAACCGTGCGCCAAAGCTTCTCCCGCCAGAAAACGTCGTTGTGGAGATTCTCGAAAACGTACAACCCACGCCCGAAATCCTCGAAGCAGTGCAGGAGCTCAAAGAGTTCGGCTATAAGATCGCACTCGACGACTTCGTCCTTAGCCCCGGCTACGAGCCACTGATCGAGATGGCAGACGTCATCAAGGTCGATTTCCGCATCACAACAGATCCTGAAGAGCGCCAGAAGCTGCGCGAAATTCTGCCAAAGCACGTTCGTCTGCTCGCAGAGAAAATTGAAACCGAGGAAGAATTTCGTCAGGCGGTAGAGTTCGGATACGTCCTCTTTCAGGGCTATTTCTTCTGCAAGCCCGCCGTCCTGCATCAGAAGCGCCTGACAAGCAATGCACTCTCACGCATGCGCCTCGTCAAGGAGGTCAACCGTCAGGACGTCGACTTCTCCTCCGTCACCGGTGTCATCTCCTCGGATACGAACCTCGTTCACAAGCTCCTCACCTATATCAACTCCGCAGGGATCGGGCTCACGAACCACGTATCCAACCTGAAACAGGCAACCGTCCTGCTCGGTGCTAGCGGCGTGCGGCGCTGGGTGACCCTCATCAGCCTGCAGACCTTCTCCGAGGACAAGCCACCCGAACTCTTTACCCTGTCCCTTCTCCGCGCAAAGTTCTGCGAACTCATTGCACAGGATCTCAAACGCCCAGGTGTTACGCCGGACACGGGCTTCCTGCTCGGCATATTCTCTCTGCTCGACGTACTGCTGAGCCTGCCCATGGATGAGGTACTCAAGGAGGTCGCTCTTGCAGACGATCTCAATGCTGCGCTGCTCGGCGAGGAGAACGACCTGCGCCGCCTCCTCGATCTTGTCATTGCCTACGAGCAGGGCGACTGGGACAAGGTCATCAGCTGCTGCGAGCTCTTAAAACTCTCGCCTGATCGTATGAAGCCGACCTATGATGCTGTACTCGAGTGGTACAACATCATGCAGACCCTCAGCTAAACGCCAACGAAAAAGCCCATCGGAGTCGCTCCGATGGGCTTTTTGGCATGCAGATTATTTGGGGTTATACTCCACAATCGTAATCTTTTTATTCTCGTTGAGGTCGATGACCTCGTCCTCGGAGATCGTGACAATCGGAAGCGGCACAACGCCGTGCGGATACGCCGTGATCGTGCCCTCACGGTGGTTGCTGAGGAGCACGCGCGAGCCGAGGAAGGCGTTCTTGATATTCGTCAGCACGGGAATGCAGACGGCAGGGTCGAGCGCCGTATACATCTGGCTTGCAATCACCGCCACAGCATCGAACGGCGTGCGGCGCGCATAGCCCTCGCGCTCAATCGTGATATTGTCGTAGAGATCGGCAACAGCAACGATGCGCGCATAGAGATGAATGTCATCGCCCTTGATATTGAACGGGAAGCCGCTCCCGTCCATCCGCTCATGATGCTGCAGAGCGGCGAGGCGCACCCCCTCCGTGAGTCCCGCGACATTGTTGAGGATCTGCGCGCCGTCCACCGTGTGCTGAATGTAGCGCTCATAGTCCTCTCCCTTGAGGGTCTCAACATTCTTCTCGAGCAGACGCTGATCGAACTTCGACTTGCCGACATCATGCAGGAAGCCTGCAAGGACAATGTCCTTCGCCGTCTCGCGATCAAGCTGCATCCACTTTGCAAAGACGCCCGCGAGAATCGAAACGCGCAGCGAGTGGTTGTAGATGTCGCTCGCGAGATGATTGATCTCATTCAGATAGTCGATCGTACCGCTGCGGCGTGAGAGCGGCAGGAGATCCGCCTGCACCATCTCATTCGTCTCGGCAACGGGCACACTTCCCGTCTTCTTCGTCTCCTCAAAGATGGATTTCGCCGTCCCGACCACATTCTCATACTGCTTGATGAAGAGATTGCTACGCGAGAAGATCGGAGACCGCTCCTCCCGCAGCTCGGTCTCATCCTTGATGTAGACAACGGGAACCTTCAGGAATTTGAGACGCGTGATATGCGCCGCCGTCAGCTCCGTATTTTCCGACACAACAACCACACGTTTGGCATTGACGATCGTTCGCGCAAGTATCATTCCATTTTCAAGATCGTCCACGGATATTGCACGCAAGATAAGCCCTCCCTCGATTTATGCTCTCTATTCTGCACGAAACTATTGCACCTATAAATATTTCGACCTTTATGAAAAAAAACCTGCTTGCTGGAAATAAAACTTGACATAATTTTAATCTATAACGTATAATAATTTACGTTAGCACTTTATTTTATTAAAGCAACAGGAGTTAAGGAGAGATGTGGCAATGAATTGGAAGCATATCTTTACGGGCGCGGCGGTCTTTGCACTGTCGGCAGCACTGCTTGCGGGCTGCGGCACGGAGAAGGCTCCTTCGACAGACAATGCGGCAGAGATGGGCAAGATCATCGTCGGACTCGACGACAACTTCCCGCCAATGGGCTTCAAGAACGAGAAAAACGAGATCGTCGGCTTCGATGTCGATCTCGCTAAGGAGGCGGCGAAGCGTCTTGGGCGCGAGGTCGAGTTCAAGGCGATCGACTGGTCGAGCAAGGAGGCGGAGCTCAAGAGCGGCCGCGTCCAGATTCTCTGGAACGGGCTCGACATCACCGAGAAGCGCAAGGAGAACATGCTCTTCTCCAACCCCTACATGGACAACCGTCAGATCATCTTCGTAAAGAAGGGCAACACCGCCGTCACGGATGAGAAGAGCCTCACAGGCAAGACCGTCGGCACGCAGAGCGCCGGCACCGCCGAGGAGTACATCGACGCGACCGACTTCTACAAGAACGAGGTCAAGGAGGTCAAGAAGTACCCCGACTACGTTGCGGCGTTCATGGATCTCGAGAACGGACGCCTTGATGCCGTTGTCGGCGATGAGATTGTCGGACGTTACTACATGAGCAAGCACCCCGAGGAGATCGAGGCGCTCGACGTTGTGGTCGGCCCCATGAGCGAGTTCGGCATTGCATTTGCAAAGGACAACACTGCCCTGCGCGATGAGGTTCAGAAAGTCCTCGACGAGATGAAGAAGGACGGCACGATGGCAAAGATCTCGACCGAGTGGTTCACGAAGGACATCACGAAATAAAAATAAGGTAGAAGGGGCTGCCGCTCCGCGCGGCAGTCTCTTTTTGCCTGCAAGGATGAAATAATTGATGGATAAGATACTGGATACAACACTGCTGATGCTCGAGGGCTCAACCGTCACCCTCGAGATTTTCTGCATCACGCTCGCCCTCTCCCTCCCGCTCGGACTCTTTGCCGCGCTCGGGAGGCTTTCGCGTTTTCAGCTGCTGAGCCGCCTGCTTGAGATCTACATCTGGATCATGCGCGGCACGCCGCTCATGCTGCAGCTCCTCTTCGTGTATTTCGCGCTCCCGATGGTCGGCATCATGCTGCCCGATATTGCAGCGGCACTCCTCGCATTCGTCCTCAATTACGCCGCCTACTTCGCCGAGATCTTCCGCTCGGGGATTCAGGCAGTGCCGCGCGGGCAGTTCGAGGCAGCGCGCGTGCTCGGCATGAGCGCCCCGCTCACCATGCGGCGCATCGTCCTGCCGCAGGTGCTGCGCATCACCCTGCCGCCCGTCAGCAACGAGACCATCAACCTCGTCAAGGACACCTCCCTTGTCTACATCCTCGCCATGAACGACCTCCTGCGCGTTGCACGCACCATCGTTCAACGCGAGTTCGACATGACACCCTTCCTCATCGCAGGCATCTTCTACCTCACAATGACCGCTGTGCTCACCTATGGATTCAAGAAATTGGAGGCGCACTATGGCAGATACGACAACTAACGAAATCATGCTCTCCATGCGCGGCATTCACAAATCCTTCGGTGAGCTCGGCGTCCTACGCGGCATTGACCTCAGCCTTGCACGCGGCGAGGTGCTTGCCATCATTGGCTCGTCGGGGTCGGGCAAGTCCACACTCCTGCGCTGCATCAACAAACTCGAGACGGTCGACCGCGGCGACATCACGGTCAATGGAGAAAGACTCTGCTGGACAAAGGACGGAGAACGGGCGGCAACATACGCGAGCAATGCCGACATACGGCGTATCCTCATGTCCACAGGCATGGTCTTCCAGCAGTTCAACCTCTTCCCCCATATGACCGTGATCGAGAACCTCATCGAGGCTCCCTGTCATGTAAAAGGTCTTTCACGAAATGAGATCCTCCCCTACGCACGCGAACTGCTTGCCAAGGTTGGACTCTCTGACCGCGAGAACTACTACCCAAGCCAGCTCTCGGGCGGACAGCAGCAGCGTGTCGCCATCGCACGAGCACTCGCCATGAAGCCCGACATCATGCTTTTTGACGAGCCAACCTCCGCGCTCGACCCCGAGCTCACAGGCGAGGTGCTCCGCACCATGCGTGCGCTCGCCGCCGAGCGCATGACCATGATCGTCGTCACACACGAGATGGCATTCGCACGCGAAGCAGCCACCCACGTCGTCTTCATGGAGAACGGCATCATCGTCGAACAGGGCGAACCGCAGACATTCTTCTGTGCGCCGAAGGAGGAACGCACGAGGGAATTTCTCAGGAATATGTTGTAATCTTCCCATTCACCTTTGTCGCAATACAATAGGGCGGTCATAGAGAAATTTCATCTCTATGACCGCCCTATTTATATTTTTCGGCATCTGCACGAATCGAAAATAGATCCCGTATTGACAGTCTCACCCGCCCAATTGATCAGCGACTCCTTATGAAGCATGCCGCAAGGTCTTCTCCGTCCAGAAATAGGCGAGCGTAACGGGGATGCCCGCGCCGATCCATGCAAGCGGACTCGCCATGCACGCACCGAGGAAGCCGAGTGAACTGCAGAGGAAGACTGCTGCAACCGCGCGCATGATGAGCTCCATCGCTCCCGCAATCGTCGGAATGACACTCTGCCCGAGCCCCTGCAGGACATTGCGATAGACGAGCAGTATCGCGAGAACAACATACATGGCACCGTTGACGATGAGGTATGTCTGCCCGTAGGCGATGACCTCCTCTGCGCCCGCCGCATCGGCGCCGACAAAGAGCGCAAGCACATGTGTCCCAAATGCAATCAGGAGAATGCCGATACCGATGGCAAACGCAATCGACATGCGCAGACATGCACGCACACCCATGCGAATGCGCTCATATTTCTGTGCACCGTAGTTCTGCGCCGTGTACGCCGCCATTGCATAACCGAACGAGAGCATAGGCATGACAGCAACGGCATCGATCTTCTGCGTCGCCGCATACGCCGCAACGGGCAGGGCGCCGAGATTGTTCAGCGCGACTTGCACGATGATCGCACCGATGGCAATAACAGAGGACTGGAACGCCATCGGCAGTCCCATACGCAGATGTGCCATGAGAACGGCACGATCGGGCTTCCAGTCCGCCCAGCGTGTATGCAGCGCGGGCACGCGCCGACGAATATAGATATAGAAGAGGAGCGCGCCGATTGCCTGCGAGACAACTGTCGCGAGTGCTGCGCCCGGAATCCCCCAGCCGAGGATGAGGATGGCAACCGGCTCAAGCACAATGTTGATACCGAGCGTTACGGCGAGCAGAATCGTCGGCGTCTTGCTGTCGCCGAGCGCACGGATGAGACAGTTTTGCAGATAGAGCAGGATAAATACAATGAGCCCTGCAAATATGATCGAGATGAAGTCATACGCGCCGTCCAGAACCTCGGGCGGCGTCTCCATCAGAACGAGCAGCGTGCGCGTCAGAGGCAGGACAATCGCGGTCAGCGTGAGCGCAACAGCCACGCCGAGGATGATGCACGTCGCCGCACTCTGCCGCACGCCCGCATGATCGCCCGCACCAAAGCGCTGCCCCGTGTAAATCGTCACGCCCGTGCAGAATCCAATGATGAAGCCGAGCGCGAGGAACATGAGGCTGCCCGTGCATCCAACCGCCGCGAGCGCATTCACCCCGAGGAAACGTCCGACAATGAGCGTATCAATAAAGGCATAGAGCTGCTGCATCATATTGCCCGCGACAAGCGGCAGTGCGAAAAAGAAGATGAGCCGTACGGGCTCACCCTCCGTCATATTCTTTGTCATTCGAGATACCTCGTCACGAAGATACGTAGCTTCTCTTGAAAATAAACCGTATTTGTGAGAAGCGCACTCGCATTCGGCGCGAATTTGATGAGATAGAGCTGCGGAGCACCGCTCACCCAGAAATCCGTCGGATAGGGCGTAACCGCAACCCCCTCCTTCTCAAAGTTGAGCACGGAGCGCGGCAGGTGAAACGCCGAAGTCACGAGAATCGGATGCGTGAAGCCCTCACGCCGCAGAATCTCTGCCGAATAGCGCGCGTTCTGCCCCGTGGTAAGACTGCGCCCCTCCACATAGATCATCTCATCGGGCACACCAAGGGAGAGGAGAACGCGCCGCGCGATCTCCGCCTCCGAGCCCGTATCGCTGAACACCTGTCCGCCCGAGAGGAGGATTGGCAAGTCGTAGTGACGATGGAGCCGCAGCGTCGTGAGAAGCCGCGAGGACGGACTCTGCGCGAGCATCCCCACGCCGTCCACATCCTGCACGTCCGCAATCGCCCCACCGCCGAGCATGACGATGACATCCCCCTGCGGGTGCGCAGGCACCTCATACGTCTGCTCAAGACTTCCCATCAGACGGTCTGCAACCGCGCCGACGGAGAGCAGATAGAGTGCAAGCGAAAGGGCGGCGAGCAGCCCCGCGATTCGCCGCTGATTCCGTTTTTTCCAAAGGCAAACGGCAAGCCCGAGCATCGCAAGGATGAAAATGCCCGGCGGCAGAATCCATGCCGCACCGAATTTCAAAATATAAATCATAAAAAAGGAAAATACGCCTCCATCGCGAATATTTAGAATATATGGAAGTACTTTCTGTGGCTTCCCTGTTCATTCTAGCAGAATCTGCGTGTATTTACAAAGGAGAGATTATTTCATGGCAATCATCGAATCCGAGCACATTGATGCCGAGAAGCGTTTTGGCGGCAACGGTACCATCCACATTCAGAAGCTGCTCAGTCCGACCGAGCTCGACGGCAAGTGCGCGATGTATGCGCGCGTGACGATCCCGCCCCATGCCTCAATGGGCGTGCACAAACACGAGGGCAATACGGAGACCTATCACATTCTCTCGGGACGTGCGCGCTACAACGACAACGGCACGGAGATCGAGATTGGCCCCGGCACGACGACGTTCTGTGCCGAGGGCGAGGTGCATGCCATCGCCAACGCCTCCGAGACCGAGGATCTCGTCTTTATGGCGCTGATTATCAATAAGTAACACAACGTGAAAAGCCCGCAGCGGAAAAATTCCGTTGTGGGCTTTTTTGATTGACTGAGTCCCCTATTTATTCATACCTCAGCGCATCGATCGGATCGAGGCGCGCCGCCTTGCGGGCGGGGTAGATGCCGAAGAAAAGGCCGATGCCGACGGCAAAGGAGAAGGAGACGAGGATGGGCAGGACGGCGATGGTGGTCGTGAGCCCGCCGAACGCGCCGATTGCCTTTGAGAGAGAGACACCGAGCGCGATGCCGATAACGCCGCCGACAATGCCGATGACCATCGACTCGATCATGAACTGCATGAGCACGTTCGAGGAGGTCGCGCCGAGCGCCTTGCGGATACCGATCTCGCGCGTGCGCTCGGTGACAGAGACCATCATGATGTTCATGATGCCGATGCCGCCCACGAGCAGCGAGATGCCCGCGATCGATCCGAGAAGCAGCGTAATCATATTCGTGTTCTCCGTAAAGCTCTCCATGAGACTGGTCATGTTGCGAACGGTGAAATCGTCCTCTGCCCCGTGGCGAATGTGGTGCCGCTGACGCAGCAGATTCTCAACGTCTGCCTGCACCTGATTCATCCGATCGGGACTCGATACCTGTATGTTGATGGCTTGGACGTATGTAATGGCAAGCATACGCTCCTGTGCTGTCGTGATTGGGATATAGATCACGTCGTCCTGATCCTGCCCGATGGACTGCCCCTTCTCCGCCGTCAGTCCGATGACCTTGAACGGCTGATTGTGGATGCGGATGTTCTTGCCGATGGGGTTCTCCGTGCCAAAGAGATTCGAGGCGACCGTCGGACCGATCACGGCGACACGGCTGCGCTTTGCCATATCGTTTGCAGTGATAAACGACCCGTTCTCGACCTTGAGTGAGCGGATCTGCATCAGCTCCGGCGTAACGCCCTCCACCGTCGTATTCCAGTTGAGATTCCCGTTCACGACCTGATAGGCACCGGAGACCGAGGGGGATACGTAGTCAATCCCTTTGATCTTGCTCTCAATCGCCTTGGCATCATCGTATTTCAACGACTTGCGTGAGCCCGCCTTGCCTCGTACACCGCCCGTGTTCGCAGAGCCGGGCATGACGATGAGCATATTCGAGCCGAGGCTCGCAAAAGAGTCGGCGACGCTCGTACGCACGCCCATTCCGATGGAGACCATGGCAATGACTGCGCCCACGCCGATGATGATGCCGAGCATGGTGAGTAGGGAGCGGAGCTTGTTCGCGAGCAGGGCGTTCACCGCCATGCCGAAGCATTCCTTAAACAACATCCATCGCCACTCCCTTCCCCTCATCACGCGTGATCCTGCCGTCGCGCACGAGGAGCTGACGGCTCGCACGCACGGCAATCTCCGGCTCATGCGTGACAAGGATGATCGTGTGCCCCTTCTCGTGCATCCGCTCAAAGATCTCCATGATCTCCTTCGTGGACTTCGTGTCAAGATTGCCCGTCGGCTCGTCCGCCATGATGATGTGTGGATCGTTCACGAGGGCGCGAGCAATCGCGACGCGCTGCCGCTGTCCGCCCGAAAGCTCGTTCGGCAGATGCGCCCCACGGTCAGAGAGCCCCACAGCGGCGAGCATTTCCTGCGCCCGCTCCGTACGTTCGTGCTGCCCAACGCCCGCATAGACGAGGGGCAGAGCGACGTTATCGAGTGCTGAGATGCGCGGAAGCAGATTGAAGTTCTGAAAGACAAAGCCGATCTTCTTGTTGCGCGTCGCGGCAAGAGCATCATCACTGAGTCCCGCGACCTCCGCGCCGTCGAGCAGATACGAGCCCGCGCTCGGACGGTCGAGACAGCCGAGGATATTCATGAGCGTGGATTTCCCAGAGCCCGAGGGTCCCATGAGTGCAGCAAACTCACCGCGCCGAATCTCGAGGTCGATGCCGTCGAGTGCAGGAAGGGTCTCTCCGCCGATGCGGTAGAGCTTGCGGATACCGTGCAGACGAATGGTCGCGGGCATTTCTTTTGCTTCCATCGAAAATCCCCCGTATCAGAACGGCGGCGGTCCGCCCGCCTGCATACTCATCGGAACGACCTTTGCCGTGTAGGTACTGACGACGCGCTCTCCCTCACTGAGTCCCGAAAGGATCTCCACATACTCATCGCTGTAGATGCCCGTCTCAACATAGCGCGTCTCCTGCGTGCCATCCTCCTGCAGGACGAGGACATAGGATCCCGCTGCATCCGTCTTGAGCGTGGAGAGCGGCACGACGAGCGCATCGTTCCGATCTGCCGTATTGATGACAACGCGCGCCGTCATCGCCGGCAGGAGCAGATTCTCGGGATCGTCCACATCGAGGGTCACATAGTAGTAGATGACGCTCGTCCCCGATGAGGAGGACGAGGCGGACGAACTGGTATCCCAGCTGTTTGTCACGTCGGTCTGCGAGATCTTAGAGACGCGTGCCGTGAATTTCTTGTCCGTAAAGGCATCGACGGTAAACGTCGCCTCCTGCCCGATGCGAATGTTGCCGATGTCCGTCTCATCCACCTTCGCCTTGATCTGCTTCTTCGAGAGGTCGGCGATGCGCATGATGACGGTTGGATTGTCTGAGCCCTGCACTGCCATCGTCCCTGCCGTCTTCGGTTCGCCCACAACAACGCCCGAGATCGGTGCGGTGATGATCGTCTCGTTCGCATCTGAGTTTGCTTCCTCGAGCGTCGACTGCGCCGTATCGTAGTTGTACTCTGCATCTTCGAGGTCAGATTTGGACTTCGCCCCGATGCTCTCGAGGTAGCTCATGCGGTTGTACTTCGCCCGCGTATTCGTCACACGGTACTGCGCCTGGTCACGTTTCGCCTCGTAGTCCTTGCCGTCGAGCGTCGCAACCACCTGCCCTGCCGTAACGACATCATTCTCCTTGACGAGGACAGAATTGATGCGTGCTGTGATCTTGGAGCTGACCTCCACGGAGTCCACAGGGCGGATCGTCCCTGTTGCCTCGACCGTAGACTTGATGTCCATGCGCTGCACGGCAACCGTCTCGACGGCCTGTGCCGTCTTTTCCGCCGCACTCGACTCCATATACCAATACACGCCGCCCGAGACCAGCACCGCCACCAGTGCACCGATGCCGATAATTTTGCCACGTTTCATTTACTTCACCTTCTTCGCTGCAGCATCCGTACCGCCCTCAATGTATGCCGCCTGTGCTGCCGCACGTTCCTCTGCGGTCACGGCGGGAAGTCCCTCAGCCGCCGCATGCTCGCTCTCTGTCAGCTCTGTTCCCATGATATTCTCGACCTGTGCGCGATAGCGTGCGTAGTCATAGCGTGCACTGATCGCATTCGTCTCTGCCGTGGCAAGTGCCGTCTGCGCGTCGATGATGTCGAGGAGGATGCCCTCACCCGTACGATAGCGTTCATTCGCGATGTGATAGTCCTCACGCGCCTGACGCACCACATCCCCGGTCGAGGTAAAACGCTGCTCCGCCTCACGCATATTGAGGTACGCCTTGCGGAGGTTCAGATCAATGCTCTCTTCCTCCTTCCTCACGTTCAGCAGGGCAATGTCGCGCTCCGCCTCTGCCTCCTCAATCGCTCCGCGCGTGACGCCGCTGTCAAAGATATTCCAGCTGACGCCGACGGAGGCGGATACATCTGAGCTCGTATCATGACGCGGTTGGAACTGACTGGTCAGCCCCGTGCCGAGCGTGAGATTGACGCTCGGCCTCTTCCCTGCCCGTGCGCTCTCGACGGCGAGCTCACGCTGACGGAGCTTTGCGCGCTCCACAGTGAGATCAAGGCGATTGCGATAGGCGTAGGAAATGCAGTCCTCCATCGGCTTCTCAAAGGGCTGATATGTGACCTCCGTCGTGAGTGTCAAAGGCTCGGTGCGTGCGATGTTCAGCAGATTGCGCAGGGTCGCGAGGTTCACCTCATAGCTGTTCTCCGCACTGATGAGTTCCTGCCGCGCGTTCGAGAGCTCCACAGAGGAGCGGAGCACATCGATCTTCGCCTGCGCACCCGCGTCGTAGAGCGCTGTGACATTCTTCAGATGCGCATCGTATTTGTTCACCGTGTCGCGCTGCACCTCGACCTTTTTCGATGCCTCCACCGCATCCCAGTAGGCGGTGATCACTTCATATTTCAGATCCTCACGCGCACGCTCGGTCGTGAGACGCGCCGACTGCGCGCCGATCTCCCCTGACTCGATATTCGCCTCGTTCGCACCGCCGCTGTAGAGCGGCAGACGCGCCGAGAGAGACAGGGAATTGCTCGTCTGTGCGTCCTCGTCCTTCGCTTTGCTCGTGCGCAGTGTATCGCCCGCCTCAGCCGAAATACTGTTCTTCCCGCGCGCCTGCTTTAGCGCTGCATCCGCGGAGCGCTCGCCCTCCGCGGTGATGCGCAGCGCCGTATTCGCCGCAAGCGCCGTGTCGATTGCCTCCGTGAGCGTGAGACTCATGGCGTGCGCCGAAAACGGCAAAAAGAGCACTGTGCCGAGGACAGCCGCAGCTGTCGCACGCCGCTGTCTTCTGCGCCATTGACTATACATAGTGACCTCCTGATAGGGGAAGCACTGATAAATTCAGCATATCAGCGATTCCTTAGGAAATTTGTCCATATAACAATGCGCCCATGCTAACGCAGGGGCGCTAAGTCCTTCTTAGAACACTGTTATTTTTGCGTTAGAGGAAACACCAACGCACTTCAAAGCGTAGGATGCTCCAGCAAATACCGCTTTGCCGCGTCAAACTGCACGTCCCGCGTGTCCGTCGACGATCGCTCGACAACGATGTCGGGCGTGATGCCCGTGCCGTCGATGGAGCGGCCGTTCGGCGTCACATACTTTGCGATCGTGAGCTTCAGCCCGTCCTCGTGGAAGAGCGGCAGAACCGCCTGCACGGAGCCCTTGCCGTACGATGTCGTGCCAATGATCGTGCCTGCGCCCGTGTCCTGCAGTGCCCCCGCGAGGATCTCCGAGGCGCTCGCGCTGTTCTCGTCGATGAGTACGGCGATGGGATATTTGCATGCGCTGAGCGAGGAGCGATAGACCTCCTCACTGCCGTCGCGGTCGATGACGGAGACAATCGTGCCCGCCGGTACTACCTGCTCGGCAACGGCAACACAGCTTGTGATGAGGCCGCCCGGATTCTCGCGCAGGTCGATGATGAGGGCGGTCATACCCTCGCCCGCGAGACGGTTCATCTCACTCGCAAACTCCTCGCCCGTATGCTCGGCAAAGGAGCCGATGCGGATGTAGCCGATCGTCGTGCCCTCGACCATCGTGCCGCGCACGGACGCAACCTGTATCACGTCGCGCGTGATCGTGTACTCCTGCTCCACACCGTCGCGCAGGATGCGCAGGACAACCTGCGTGCCCGCTTCGCCGCGAATGCGCAGGGCGACCTCCTCGTTCTGCAGCTCGCTCGTCGGCACGCCGTCCACTGCGAGGATTTCATCTCCCGCGCGCAGTCCTGCCGCCTCCCCCGGCGTTCCCTCGAGCACAGAGATGATCCGCACAATATTGTCCTTGAATCCCATCGTCACGCCGATACCGCCGAACGAGCCCTCCGTATGCTGGCGCAGCTCCTTGAACATCGACGGGGGCATATAGACGGAGTGCGGGTCATCAAGGGATGCGACCATGCCGTCAATCGCGCCGTCAATGAGCCGCGTGGTGTCGGGCGCATTCACATAGCGCGACTGGATGAATTTCATCACGCCGAAGAAGCGCAAGACATCGTCCGCATAGAGCCCTGCCGAACGCAGGAGTGCACCCGCCGCAAATACAGTCAGCATACTCCCAAGGAGGGTGGATAGGACGATGATAGTGCCTAATTTTTTTCTGTTCATATCCTCTTTCGCTTAAACTATAGATACCCGAGTGGGTTGACCGGCTCGCCGTTGACGCGCACCTCGAAGTGGCAGTGTGGTCCCGTGGAGTTGCCCGTCGAACCGCATTCGGCGATCAGCTCGCCCTGCGCAACGCTCTGCCCTGTGCCCACATCGAGTGACTGGCAGTGACCGTAGAGCGTCGAGATGCCGCCGCCGTGATTGATGATAACGGCATTGCCGTAGCCCGAGATCCAGCCCGCGTACTCGACCGTCCCCGCCTGTGCAGCGTAGATCGGATCGCCGTAGTCGCCGCCGATGTCGATGCCGCTGTGGAAGCGCTGCGCACCTGTAATCGGGTGCGTGCGCCAGCCAAAATCCGACGTGATGGGACCCGCGAGCGGCCAGATCATCGCGCCCGAGCCCTGCACGGGGAGATTCCTGAGTCCGCTGCGCTGCAGCATACGCGTGATGCGCTCCGATGCCGCACGGGATTCGTCCTGCTTGCGGTCAATCGTCGCCTTGTCGTACTTCATCTGATCGATGAGTGCCTGCTGCGCGGCGACCTTATCCTCCATCGCAAGGCGCGCCTCACGAGCCTTCTTCTCGAGAGGTTCCTGCGCCGCACGATCCTTTTCGAGCTCTTCCTTCAGCGCGATCATCGCGTTGCGCTGCGTGAGCACCTCGTGCACGAGGTCGTAGTCCTGCTTGATGACACGCTTCAGGAGATCCATACGCGTCAGAAAATCCGAGAAATCCTTCGCACCAAAGAGCACGTCCACATAGGAAATCTGCCCGTTGATGTAGATATCGCGCACGCGCTTGCCGAGGGCGTCACTCTTGCGCTCGTAGTCCCGCTCGGCGACCTCGAGCTTCTCCTCGTTCTCCTCAAGGCGTTCGAGTGTCGCATTCAGCTCGGTACGGCGCGCCTTATGCTCTGCAATCGCCGTATCCGCCTGCTCGTCGAGGATGCGTTTCTGCTCCGAGAGCGAGTCGATCTTGCCCGCGAGCTCGTCGCTCTGGCGACCGAGTTCTTCGACCTGCGCATCGTAGCTGTCGCGCTCCTCTTCGAGTGTCGCCGCCGCTCCCTGCCCTGCGGCAAGGAAGACAGCGGCAAGCGTTGCCGCGAGCGTCTTTTTCATTAGTTCTTTCATATATAATTACACCTTCAGGAAACGCTTGAGCGAGACCCACGCGCCCACCGCTCCGATTGCCATGCCGAGCCCGATGATGACGAGGCTCACATAGTTCATGAATGGATACTGCGGTATGAGCGGGAAGAAGGCGAGCGTATCGTAGACCTTGTTCGCCACACCCGCATAGAAGCTGCGCAGGACGAACGCCGAGATCAGACCGCCGATGCAGCCGAGTACAATGCCCTCAAGCACGAACGGCCAGCGAATGAACTCATCCGTAGCGCCGACGTATTTCATGATCGCAATCTCACGCCGGCGCGCGAAGACCGTCAGGCGAATCGTATTTGCAATGATAAAGACCGTCGCGCCGCCGAGCAGCAGGATGAGGAGCACGCCAAAGATGCGCACGAGACGCGTGATGTCAAAGAGATGTTCCACGACATCCTGCCCGTATTTCGCCGACTCGACGCCGTCCATGCGCTCAATCTGCTTCGCCGCCGTCTCCACCATGTCCGGCTGACGCACTGTCACCTCATAGGCGTTCGGCAACGGATTCTTGTCGCCGAGTGCATCCAGCAGATACTTCTGCTCGCCGAGGCGCTCCGAGAGACGCGCACGCGCCTCCTCACGGCTGACGTATTGAACGGACTCGATCCCCTGCAGCGCGCGGATCTGCGCACCGAGCGCCTCCTCCTCGTCCTCCGTGAGATCATCCTTCATATAAACGCTGATCTGCACCTGAGACTCAAGCATTGACGCCGCGCGGTTCATATTCAGCGCGAGGATCAGGAACACCCCGAGGATGAAAAGCGACACCGCCACTGTGCCAACTGCCGCGAACGTCATCCAGTTGTTGCGGCGCAGGGAGCGAAAGACCTCCTGCACATAGTATTCCGCGGTTCTAATCTTCATATCCATATCCTCCGCGCTGCTCATCGCGCACAATGTGCCCGCCCTCGATGGCGATGACACGGCGCTGCATGGTATCGACAATGTTCTTGTCATGGGTTGCCATGACGATTGTCGTACCGGACGCGTTGATGCGCTTAAAGATGTCCATGATGTCCCAGCTCGTCTCGGGGTCGAGATTGCCCGTCGGCTCGTCTGCAATAAGGATCGCGGGATCGTTCACAATGGCGCGTGCAATGGCAACGCGCTGCTGCTCGCCGCCCGAGAGCTGCGAGGGGAAATTACGGTATTTGTCGCGCAGCCCGACCACGTCGAGCACGGCGTTCACACGCCGCTGGATCATCTGACGTGGCGCCTCGATGACGCGCATCGCGAACGCCACATTCTCGTAGACCGTCTTGTCGGACAGCAGACGATAGTCCTGAAAGATGACGCCAAGCCCGCGCCGGAGATGCGGCACATCCTTGACATCCATGTTGACAACATCGTGACCGTTGACGAAGAGCTCGCCCTCCGTCGGCAGTTCCTCACGAAAGAGCATCTTGATAAATGTAGACTTGCCCGCGCCGCTTACACCGACAACAAAGATGAACTCGCCCTTGCTGATCTCGATGCTCACGTGATCGAGGGCAACCGCGCCGTTCTCATATATCTTTGAGACATTTTTCATGCGAATCATATATTCGTCTCATTCCTCTCCAACGGGGACAGCTGCATGAATCGGGCTGCCCTGAAAAAACCATTTTACATTATACCACAAATCAAAAAAACTACAAAATGTTGCGTTGCCATTTTCTCCTTCTCATGCTATTCTCTTTTCGGTGAATCATTCTCATACAATAAGGAAAACAATATGATACTAAAAAAAATTTTCTTCGTCGCGCTGGGGCTCATCAGCCTCGGGCTCGGAATTCTCGGAGCCTTTCTCCCCATCCTGCCGACCGTCCCGTTCGTCCTGCTCGCGGCCTTCTGCTTTGCACGCGGTTCGCGCCGCATGGATGCGTGGCTGCGCACGACGCGCATCTACCGCCAGACGATGGTGCTCATGCAGAGCGGAAGGCGCGGCATGACCATCGGGCAGAAGCTGCGCATCATCCTCCCCGTCACGACGCTCATGGGCATCTCCTTCCTGCTGACCGACCATCCGCACGCGCGCATAGCGATCGGCGTCATGTGGGTTCTGCACGTCATCTTCTTTGTCTTTCGCATTCCCACGCTTAAACGGGAGGCGTGACCACTCCATTTGACAAAGTACACGCGATTCGTTAGAGTATAGATGTTAGCAGATGAAAACTCAGGGAGGTTTTTATGACAAACTGCAAAGAAATCAACTGGCACAGCACGCGGCTCGACCGCATGATGAATATACGCGTCTACGGTGCGCCCACGGGCGTGCCCATCCTTGTCTTTCCGACGCAGGACGCGATGAGTGACAACTTCGAGAACTTCGGCATGATCGAGGCGGTCGCGGACGATCTGAAACGCGGCCGCATTCAGCTCTTCTGCGTGGACACGGTCGACACGGAGACATGGTCGAATCTGTGGGGCGACAAGGTATGGCGCGCCCAGCGGCAGGAGCAGTACTACGCCTATATCATCGACGAGGTTGTCCCCCGCATCTACATGGAAAACACGAGCAAGCGCCTGCCCATCGCCGCAGGATGCAGCCTCGGCGGACTGCACGCTGCAATCGTTTTCTTCCGCCGCCCCGACCTCTTCGACGGCGTACTATCGCTCTCAGGTGTCTACGATGCGAAATTCTTCACCGACGGCTGGATGAACGACGTCCTCTATGACAACTCGCCGCTCGACTTCCTCGCTAACATGCCTGGCGACCATCCCTACATCGACCTCTACAACCGGCGGCGCATCGTCCTCTGCGTCGGGCAGGGCCGCTGGGAGGAGGAGGGTCGCCGCACGACCGCACTCATGGGTGATGTGCTCTACAGCAAGGACATTCACGCGTGGGTCGATTTCTGGGGCTACGATGTCGATCATGATTGGGACTGGTGGAAGAAACAGCTCGTTTACTTCCTCCCCTTCGTCCTGCGTGAGCAGGCGTGAAATGAGGTGAGCACATGAACTTTATCTTTGTTTCCCCGCAGTTCCCGCGCGTCTACTGGAACTTCTGCGACCGTCTAAAAAAGAAGGGTGTCAACGTCCTCGGCATCGGCGACACACCATACGACCAGCTCCAGCATGAGGTACGCGAGTCGCTGACAGAGTATTACTTCGTTCCCTCGCTCGCCGACTACGATCAGATGCTGCGCGCCGTTGCATTCTTTACGTTCAAATACGGGCGCATCGACTGGATCGAGTCGAACAATGAATACTGGCTCGAAAGCGACGCACGCCTGCGTACGGACTTCAACATTCGCACGGGCTGGCAGAGCGGTGATATGGATCACATCAAGAACAAGTCCGCAATGAAGCCCTTTTACAAGAAGGCGGGCATCCCGACCGCGCGCCTCGCGAAGGTCACAACGCTTGCCGCCGCCGAGGAGTTCCTCACGGAGGTCGGTTATCCCGTCATCGTCAAGCCCGACACGGGCGTCGGTGCAACGGACACCTACCGCATCGACAGTCACGACGAACTGTGCCATTTCTACGCATCGAAGCCGACCGTCCCCTACGTCATGGAGGAGTTCGTCACGGGAGACATCTGCTCCTATGACGCTATTGTCGACGCGGACTCCAATCCGGTCTTCGAGTCCATGACCGTCTGGCCGCCGTCCGTCATGGACATCGTGCTCTATCAGCTCGACCTCTCCTACTACACGACGGATCGCGTGCCCGATGCGCTGCAGAAGGCGGGACGCGCTACGCTCAAGGCGTTCCGTGTACACAGCCGCTTTGTCCACCTCGAGTTCTTCCGCCTGACAAAGGACAAGCCGGGGCTCGGAAATGTCGGCGACTTCGTTGGACTCGAGGTCAACATGCGTCCTGCCGGAGGATATACGACGGACATGATGAATTTCGCGCACTCCACCGATGTGTATGAGATCTGGGCGGATATGATTACGGCGAACCGCCGTCTCCTTCCTGATCGAAACGAACATTGCTACTGCGCGTACGCAAGCCGCCGCGACTTCCACCGCTATGTGCATACACACGAGGAGATCCTGCGCCGCTATGCGGGAAAGATCGTCATGTGCGAACGCATGCCCGAGATGATGTGGCCGCAGATGGGCAACCAGATGTATACGGCAAAGCTCACCGGGCAGGAGGAGACGGACGAATTCATCCGCTTCGTCCAGGAACAGCAGAACTAAGACAAAAAAAAAAGACTGCGTATGCAGTCTTTTTTTTTGTCAGTGCACGCCGCGCACGGCAATCCAGTATTCCCCGTCTTTGAAATACGTCTCCACCGTAGAAAAGCCCGCCGCGCGGAAGAGCCGCTCGAACTCGTCGGGTGTCGGATTCGTCAGCGCATAGCCCACGATCTTCTCGCGGATGCTATCGGGCAGATCGTCACGCCCATAGATCTCTGCAAGCAGGAGGAACGTCCCCCCCTTCTTTACAACCCGCGCGACCTCTTTCAGACACTCCTCGGGATTCGGCCAGAAGTAGAAGCTCTCCACCGTTACCACCGCATCGAAGTGTCCGTCCACAAACGGGAGGTTTTCCACCGAGCCGTGCAGGATCTCCATGCGTCCCGCCGCGATGAGCGCGGCGTTGAACGCACGCGATGCTTCCACGGAGGTCTCGGCGTAGTCGATGCCGACGAGATGTCCCTCCGTCACACGCTCTGCCATTCGCGCGAGCGTGTTGCCGCCGCCGCAGCCAATGTCAAGGACAGTATCCCCCGCATGGAGCGCGATGTGTGAGAGGCCCCAATCGACGAGACGTGCATGACTCTCATTCATCCGCGCGAGCATCGCGCGCCCTGCCTCCCCTTCGGGACGGCGCGGATTGCCCTCCGCCGTCATGCGGTCTGTATCGCGCCAATCTTCCTGTGCCATCATTCCACCCCCATTGTCTGCTTCGACAGATCAAATCCAAACTGCACGGGATCGGCGGGATCCCAGATGCGCGTTTCCTCATTGTAGCGCACGGGCACATAGAACGTCACCGTGCCCACAGGCTCGAGCTCACGATATGCCTCCGCCGTTGCCTCCACCGCCGTCTTGCGCAGCTCCTCAGGCGTACCGTCAAGCTTCATGCGCTGACGCAGCAGAGAGGATGCCTTTTCGCGTGCCGCAATCATATTGAACCGCGTCACCGTCACCTCAACGGTCGCCACCCCATTTCCCTGCTCTGACACCATCGTCTCCACCGTCGCATTGCGCAGCGACTCCATATAGGCATCAGCGATCTCGGACGCCTCCTCGGAGGACAGCATCGCGCCAGAGGTCTGAAGCGCGTTCGAGAATGCCGCCTTCATATTGAACGAATCCGTCGGCGCGCCATAGGACATGAGCTGCTTCTGCGCCGCCTCGTCCTGCCGCACGAACGCATTGCAGTATAGCTTGATGCTCTCCGCCGCATCCGCGCGCTCCATGCGGCCAATTGTCGCAACGTAGAGCGCAACGAGAATCGCAGCCGTAAAGATCCCCACGAAGATCACGGGGAATCGAACTTTTGATGAAATCACCTATTTATCACTCCTCTATTATATTCTATCGCACAAAGATCCATGTTCTATCAGCGATTCCTTAATACATTTCCATCATCGTACCCCTGTCCATATTTCATACAGAACGATCGTCCCCATGCTAAAAAACACCAGTGAAAAAAATCTCCAAAACAAAGGCGACTCTGCGGCGTCCTTTATCCGCCATAAATAGTTCTCCTGATCTCTGAGTTCCGGAATCTTCGGCAGCTCCTCCATAAAGATTTTCGCATAGCGTGGAAATAGGCAACAGGAAAAACTTATCGTATACAAAAATACAATAGCGAGTACACGGGAACCTGTAACCGAAAACAGCCATGCCATCGTCCATACGGGAATCCACCCAAGGAGACCATATTTCAGATCTGCTTTCCGCAGGCGAGGTGTTCCTATCTTCCGATGCCTGATATACGCAGCAACCCCCATGCCGTTCATGATAACCGTGAGTACAGTGATAATCCAAAAATCTTTGCTCGGCATAATACATCATCCGATCTCAGGACAGCATTCTCATCCCAATATAAGGACGGTCTCATACTAAAAAATACGGCTGACCTCAGCCGTATTTTTTAGTATCGCATCAGATCCCAATCGCCGCGATCCACGAGTTGATCGCCATCGGTGTCTCACCCATCTCGAAGCGGCGGCCTTCCTTCACCAGAGCCCCCTCTGCCGAGGGGCGCAGATACACCACCGTCTGTCCCATCGCACTGCCGCCCGAGGTCGCAAACGGCACAATTGTCTTGCCCGTCAGATCGTAGCTCTCGAGGAAGGTGTTGATGATGTGCGGTGCCTTATACCACCAGATCGGGAAGCCGATGAAGATGACACCGTACGGCGCGAGATCAAGCGGCTCTCCTGCAATCTCGGGGCGGCTGTTCGGGTCACGCATCTCCACACTCGATCGGCTGCTGTGATCGTTCCAGTTGAGATCGTCCTGCGTATACGGAACGACGGGCGTGATCTCATGGAGATCGGCGCCAATCACATCGGCAATCTTATGCGCCACCGTTGCCGTCCGCCGCGAAGGGGATGCCGAGAAGTAGGCAATCAGCATTTTCCCGTGCATATTATTTCCTCCTTGCAAGATACTCTTGCGCAAAGCCTGTATCCTCCGGCAGGATGTCCGACTCAAACATGCGGTTCCACGGGAATGTCACCGTGACCGTATTGATCTCGGCAATCGGCGGCAGATTCTCCTCGATGAAGCGATTCATCATGCGCGTCGAACGCATGGAGACCGCATCCATCTTCGTTCCGAGGCTGCCGTAGAACCCATCCCCGCGCAGCCATGTGAGCTGGCGCGCAATCGTATTGCGCACATTCGCCTGATAAGCCCAGTCATCAAGATAGCGTGTCGTCAGCAGATGATCGACCGAATCCGCATCCATATGTCGGACGAGCATGCCTTCGCCGAGGGCAAAGCCCGAGCTGTTCGTCGGTGTGTTCCAGCCCGCATAGACGTGAATCTTGTAGAGGAGTCCTCGCTTCTGCAGCTCCGCCATCAGCGCATTGTCCGAACCGTTCGCAAATGCAATGTCTGCAACGGCGACGGGATAGCCCTTTGCCACATAGTCCGACACGAGATCAGCAAAATATGCCGTTCCCTCGTGCGGCGTGCCGTCATTGATCACGGCATTTGCCTCGTACGTACTCCCGTCCGGATTCGTATTCACCGTGAGCACGACATCCGCCTTCTCCGGCGTGCGCACCATCATGCCACCCGCCGCGAGTACGGCATCCGAGATTGAGGTGCTGATCTTCTCATCCGAGTACGCCGGCACGGTATCCGCGCCGCGCCCCCAGTTGTAGCGTGCAAAGACAAAGGGTATCTCATGCTTCTGCTCGTTCACTGCGCGCGTCAGCATGAGCAGCGCGATCTCATCGATGCCCGCCATCGTCTGGAAGCGCGTCTTGCCGAGACTCGCACCCGTCTCCGTCAGATGACGGCTCTCGAGATGCGTCTGCGAGAACGGTGCGTTGTCATCACGCCCAAGGGTCAGATAGCGGAATGTATCGTGCCGCTTCATGAGTTCAATCAGGTATTCGTTGACTGCATAGTTTTTCTCGCGGCGCCCCAGCCAGTCGGCAAGCGCCTCCTTTGGGATCAGACGTCCGAGAAAGTCATACTCCTTGCGCTCACGGCGCGTCAGTCCTTCGACCTCCTCCTTGTCTCGCAAGAGGGTATAGCGGAAGATGTCCGCCCCATAGCGGCGGTAGTATTCCGGCTCCTCGTGACCCGACGCCTCACCCGAGCGCGGTGTCCGCATGATGGAGCCGAACACATAGAGCGGTGTCTTTGGATGAGCGCGCTGCAGCTCCTCGAAACGCGCCGCACGCGCGAGAATCTGATCGCGCGTGTAGGAGTGCTTGCGTGAGCCGACAAGACTGCCGTAGATCATCGCATCCGAGGAGATGACCGCAGCCTTTACCCCCGGCTGTGCGAGCGCTGCGTCCAGCCACGTCCAGAGCTCGTCCGGATGTCCCCAGTCCTCGCGGTTCCCGAGCAGCTCTGTCGGCGGAACAACGATCTCGTATCCCACACGCTGCACAACGTCCGCCGTCTGCTTGCTCGAGATCGGACGACTGTCATGCGGAACGAAAACAATCTTATCTGTGATCGGCTCCCTCTTTGCCGCATCAACTGCTTGCGGCACAAGAAACAGCGCCAGCATTGCAATACAAAGTGTACGAATCAAAGAAAATCTCGTCAATGTTCTCCTCCTTCTTCCGCGCCGTCCCCTGCAGCAGCGGAGCCTCTTTCCCGAACAATTGCCCGCAGTGCATTCTTGACATCATCGGGCACATTCAGCTTCGTGTCAAACATGATGCCGCCCTCCTGCACCGAGGCGCCCTCAATCTCGATCATATCTGTCAGCTTATGCCCCTGGAACGTCGTCTGTCCGAGCTTCGATGCGGCAAGCACCTCGTGAAAGTCCACGTATACCTTATTCCCGCGAATCTCCACAGGCAGGGTGTCGGACACATCGAAACGCCCCATCATGCGCTCCGCCAGCGACAGTGAGACGCGCGAAAACACCCACGACACGAAGCCGTGATCGGGGATATTCTTCTTCCGTACGCGATAGACCGCATAGGACTTGTCCCCATCGTGAACGAACTCCTCGATTGTGCCCGACAGCTCGATTTTTTTATACTTCTTCGATGTCGTGCAGATGAGATCGAGACGGCCGTCTGCATGCGAGTGCAGCTCGATGCCGCGCACCGTTCCCTCCGTCCCGATGTTCTTTGCAATCGCCTCGTTCAACGTGGCGTCGCGCACGAAGAGATGCCCGTCGGCGATCTGTGCCAGCGTCTCACGATCCCATGTATCGCGCAGAACTGTGAGCACGGGGCCGTAGTCTTTCACCGCCTCGCGCACACCGCTCCAGTCGATATTCTTCACTTGTTCGATAAAATTTGCAGGAATGTCAATGACCATTAACTTTTTGCCTTCTCCGCTTCCGCCTTCTTCTCGCGCAGCTCGAGCCAGAGACTCTGTGTGCGCTCGAAGAGTTTCACATCGTTTTTGCGTACCTCCTGATCACCCATGATCTGCGAGAGCATCTGCGTCGCCTTCTCATAGTAGCCCAGACGGTAATACGCTGCGCCAGCAATATAGAGTGCCATGCTGTCGCTCATTCCATGGATCGGATAGTGTTCCGTCATCACCGACTTCTCATAGAGCTCGGCGGCACGGCGCAGCATCTCATCCTCCTTGTCCCTCTCGTCCGTGTCGCGGTAGACCCATGCCATGCCCATGCAGTAGCCCGCCTGCTTTTGCAGCGTCCAACCGAGACGCTCAGCAAAGTAAATGCCGAGCTTGTAGGCGCGGATCGCATCCTCCACCGTGCGCTCTTCCTTGTACGGCAGATTGATCTTGCGCCCCTCAAGGAGCTCTTGAATCTTCGCCTTGTCACGCGGACTCAGCGGCTCCTCCGTGAACTGCTTCTCGTCGGCGGCAAAGCCGCAGTGCTCACACTGCCAGACACGATAGCGATAGGGATTCACACCCTCGTAGTGCACGCAGAAATCCTCATCCGTTCCCAGCGTGATGAGACGCGCCTTCAGCTTCGTCGCATGTGTCTTTTCCCCACAGACTGGACACGGTTTCTCAACCGTATATGTGTACTCTGCCATGATTCTTCCTCCCTATCAGAAAATCTATTTTAGCATACCATAAAATGGGGAAAAAAGAAAGAATCCCCTTCGCACCGAAATGCAAAGGGGATCGTACTGCGTCCTACGAAGCTCACCGATGATAACGCACGCAGAGTGCTTTCAGTTTTTTCGGGTCGAGTTCGAGGAGGTAGTCCTTCTTGAGGCTCCAGCGCCAGTTGATGCCGACGGTGCCCGGTGTATTCATGCGGGCGCGCTCATCGAGTGCGAGGAGATCCTGCATGGGGATGATCGCCATGCGCGCACGCGAGGCGTACGCCGCCTTGATGAGGCGCTTGCAGATGGTCTTCGGCCGATCCGAGGTCGTACCCATCAGATTTGCGAGCGTCTCGCGCAGCACTTCGTCGATATCGCGCGTGTACCAGCCAACGGTGGTGTTGTTGTCGTGCGTCCCCGTGTAGACGATGCTGTTCTCCGGGGTGACGAAGCCGACGCGCCCCGACTCGTTCGGTTCGAGCATGAAGTGAACGATCTTCATGCCAGGGAAGCCGCAGTCGTCGCGCAGCCGCTCGACCTCGCTCGTGATGATGCCGAGATCCTCGGCGACAATGTTCAGCTCACCGAGTTCGCGCTCGATCTCATCGAAGAACGCCTTGCCCGGCCCTTTGATCCATCGCCCGTTGATTGCGGTCTCCGCCTTGCCATCCACCGACCAGTACGCCTCAAACGCGCGGAAGTGGTCGATGCGGATGATGTCGACCTGCTCGTGCAACTTCCGGAAGCGGTTCTTCCACCATGCGTAGTTCTCCGCCTTCATGGCATCCCAGTTATACTGCGGGTTGCCCCAGAGCTGCCCGTTCGCTGCAAAGTAGTCGGGCGGTACGCCCGCGACGGTACGCGGCGTGCCATCCTCGTTCAGGTCAAAGAGCTGCTGATGTGCCCACGCGTCCGCGCTGTCCTGCGCAACGAAGATCGGCATGTCGCCGAGGATCTCGATGTTCTTCTTCTTCGCGTAGTCGTGCAGGCGGTTCCACTGGAGATGGAAGATGTACTGCTTGAAACGATCCAGCTCCACCTCATCCTTCTGCCGCTCGGCAAGAGCTTTCAGGGCTGCGGGCTCACGGTGTTTGATCTCCGCCGGCCAGTCCGTCCATGCGCAACGCCCGTATTCCTTCTTTGCCGCATGAAAGAGCGCGTAGTCGTCGAGCCAATACGCCTCTTTCTCACAGAATGCCTTGAACTCCTTGTCCTTTGCACTCGTCTTGCGGAATGAGCGGAACGCCTTTTCGAGCAGTTCTTTCTTGAACTGCTTGACGCGCTCGAAATCGATGAACGCCGTGTTCGCCTCATACGGCAGGAAAAGGTCTTTCTCGCTGAGCCAGCCGCGCGCGGCAAGATCCTCGGGGTCGATCATCATGATATTGCCCGCGAACGCGGAGATGGACTGATAGGGCGAGTAGCCATGTCCGACCGGACTGAGCGGCAGGATCTGCCAAATCTTCTGCCCCGCCTCGTCGAGGAAGTCGAGGAAACGGTACGCCTCCTTGCCGAAGTCGCCCACGCCGTATTTCGACGGCAGCGACGTCGGATGCAGGAGTACACCCGCCTTGCGCTCGTAGCGGCGCGGCTCTTTGCGCTCGCGCAGGAGCAGTCCGAAGAGCGGCGGAATCTTGATGCGCAGCCGCCCGCGCTCCACCTCATAGGTGCGCGAGGGCTTGAATGCGTCCTCGAATGTGCCGCAGGCAAAGTCGCTCACATCAACGTCGATTGTCAGCGTCTCCGTCAGGCTGCGGTTGAATGCGGCGATAAATACGCCGTCTTCCTTTTCTTGATTGAATACATCGTAGCCCGAACGGATCGTGCGCGCGTATGCGATGACATCACCCGCACCGTAGAGCGGCAGGATATCCCCCGTGCGCAGGGCATCGTTCTCGTTACGGACGGCGATGAACCGCTCGAACCAGCCGCGAATCTCCTTGTTGCCGTGCTCCCAATCGTAGGGGCGGCGGTTGAACGGGTCTTTGAACCCCTGCATTCCGATCTCGTCGCCGTAGTAGACGCTCGGCACACCGGGATAGGTCATCTGCCAGAGTGTCGCCATGAGGAGTCGGCGCGAGCCGAGGTCGAACTGCTCCGGCGTCATGCGCACGCGCGACTGCTCGATGGCGGGCATCCCCTCGTAGTAGGGCACGCCCGCGAGGATGGTGATCGCACGCTGCACATCATGACTGCCGATGAGGTTCATCATCGCATAGAGATTTTCCTTCGGGTAGTTCTCGATCTGGCTCGCAAGGCGTCGCGCGGTCTGCTGCCCGTCCGATGCCCCCGTGAGGAAGTCGAGCATGATGGTGCGCAGCGGATAGTTCATCGCAGAATCCATCTCGTTGCCCGAGAGGTATTCGCGCGGTGTGCCGTACGCGACCTTGTTCGAGGCATCCTCCCAGACCTCGCCGATCATGACGGCATCAGGATTGCGCTTTTTCAGCTCCGCGAAGAACGTCTTGGAGAAGGTCGGCGGCAGCTCATCGATCACGTCGAGACGCCAGCCCGCTATGCCCTCGTTCATCCAGTGATGGAGCACACTGTCCTTGCCCGTGATAACGAAGTCCATATAGGCAGGGTCGGTCTCGTTGACGTTCGGGAGCGTGTCGAAGTCCCACCAGCAGTCGTACTCGTTTGGGTAGTTGCGGAAGTGATACCACGAGTAGTACGGCGATTCCTTCGACTGGTATGCACCGAGCGATCCGTATTGCTGCTGACGGTTGAAGTAGATGCTGTTGCTGCCCGTATGGCTGAACACACCGTCCAAGATGATGCGGATACCGCGCTGCTCCGCTGCTGTGACGAGCGCACGAAAGTCCTCGATGTCGCCCAGTAGGGGGTCGATCTTGTGATAGTCCCCCGTGTCATAGTGATGGTTGCTCTCGGACTCAAAGACGGGGTTGAAGTAGATACAGGAGATGCCGAGATCCTTCAGATAGTCCAGCTTCTCCATGACACCGCGCAGATTCCCGCCGAAGAAGTCATAGGCGATGATCTCCTTCGTGTCCGGATCCTTGAGATACATGGGATCGTCCGTCCAGTCCGTACGGATGACTGCGCCCTTCTTCTTCACGATCGTATCCCCCGCACGCGCAAAGCGATCGGGGAAGATCTGATACATGACGGCGTTCTTGAACCAGTCGGGCGTGCGCGCCCCTTTGTTGTAGATCGTAATCTGATAGGACGCCGGTGCCTCTGCCCAGAGTGCGCCGACACCGCCCAGCATCTCCGCATTGTTTCCGTAGAAATAGGTACCGCTCTCCATCGTGATGATGAAGTAATACCAGACGAGACAGCCATAGTCCGGGAGGTTGAACCACGCGGTATAAAATTTTTGCTCTCCCTGCGTGTCTCTCGTCTCAAGCGGAATCAGACGCTCCCCCGTCTGATCCTGCCACAGGCGCACAAGCACCTGCTGTATGGGCTCGTAGGTACGAATGCGGATGCCAAGACGCAGACGACTCCCCGCCTCCGCCGCCCCGACAATGGAGCGGTAGTATATATTCTGCGAGTTGTGCTCCACTTGATAAGATTCCAGCATAGCACCCTCTCCTTTCCTAACGGATCACTGATAAATTCTGCACCAATCTGATGGACTTCATTATTACCGGTGATTCCTAAAACAAAACGCACAGAAACCACCGGCGAATCAAATGTTCTTATTTGAACCAATTCACCAGCGGTTTCATAGGGGGTGCGTCGTAGAAACCTCAAATAAGGTCAACTCACGCACAAATCGGATTTCTCGCGAAGCAGCTCAGTTTTCGAGCAGGAGGCGCTCATAGAGCTTTTCGTACTCCTTCGCCGAGCGCTTCCAGCTAAAGTCGCTGTGCATTGCCGTAAAGACGAGCTGACGCCACTCGCGCAGATTGCCATAGGCGGCAAGCGCACGCTTGAGGGCATACATCATCTCATGGGCATTGTATTCGTAGAACAGGAAGCCGTTGCCCTTGTCCACGTCCGAGCGATCGAACTGCACGACCGTATCCTTCAGTCCGCCCGTCTCACGCACGACGGGAATGGTGCCGTAGCGCATGGCGATGAGTTGCCCGAGACCGCACGGCTCGAACATCGACGGCATGAGGAAGATATCCGATGCCGCATAGATGCGCTGTGCAAGCTCGTTCGAGAAACGAATGTTGATCGACACCTTGTTCGGGTAGCGCCACGCGAGTTCCTTGAACCAGTCCTCATAGCCGCGGTCGCCCGTGCCGAGCAGGACAAACTGGATGTTCTCATGCTGGAGTATCTCGTCCAAGACGCGCACGACGAGATCGAGCCCCTTGTTCGCCACAAGGCGGGTGATCATCGCGACCATCGGCGTGCGGCGGTTCTCAGAGAGCCCGAGATCGCGCTGCAGATGCACCTTGTTGTCGCTCTTGCCCTCAACGGCCTTCTTGATGTCATAGTTCACGTAGAGGTTCTTGTCCGTCTGCGGATTGTAGACATCGTAGTCGATGCCGTTCACGATGCCGAAGAGTTCCTCGCGGCGCTTGCGCAGGAGTCCTTCGAGATGCTCGCCGTAGTAGTCGTACTGGATCTCCTCGGCGTAGGTCTTGCTGACGGTCGACACGTAGTCGGCATAGACGATACCAGCTTTCATAAAGTTGACCGCATCGAAGAACTCGAAGTCGCCGTTGTTGAAATACTGCCAGTCAAGCCCGAGCACGTCCGTCATGACATCCTTCGGGAAAATGCCCTGATACTTCAGATTGTGGATGGTGAAGAGCGTCTTGATCCCCGCATAGCGCGCGTCGTCCATATGTTCCAGCTTGAGGAACACGTTGACAAGCGCAGCGTGCCAGTCATTCGAGTGAATGATGTCCGGCCAGAAATCGAGAGCAGGCAGGAGATTGAGCACAGCGCGGCTGAAGAACGAGAAGCGCTCCGCATCGTCGGGATACCCGTAGAATCCCTCGCGATTGAAATACTCCTCATTGTCCACAAAATAGTAGGTCACGCCGTCCAGTACATACTTATCAATGCCGACGAACTTGTCACGCCACGCGACGTTCAGAACCCCGTCATAGATATGCTCCATGGAGCTGCGAATCTCGTCGGCAATCGCGCCGTACTTCGGCAGAATGACGCGGCAGTCCACTCCGTCCCGAACGAGTGCGGCAGGGAGCGAGCCCGCCACATCCGCAAGACCGCCGGTCTTGACAAATGGAACTGCCTCCGATGCTACATAAAGTACCTTCATCCCAATATCCTCCTTTACCTCACGGTCGGTGCCGTAATCATCCGACCCATGAGCCTATCATACTGTGTCTCAGCTCTCGTCATTCTCCTATTCCATACGCGCAGCACCTTTATTTCTTACGACTTTGCTGCACGCGTTTTCTTTGGCTTCTCCTCGACCTCCAAGGAAGCCTTGCGCATGGGCTTCTTCTTCGTTGCCGTCATTGCCGTCGACTTCGTTGTCTTTGCCGTGCTCTTTGCAGCCGTTTTCGCCGTCTTTTCCTCGGCGGAAGCTTCCGCCGAGGTCTTTGCCTTCGTCGACTTCTTCGGCACCGCCTTTTTCACAGGCTTTTCAGCCGCCGCAGACTCCTTCGCAGTCGTCTTGGTCGTCTTCTTCGCCGTCGTCTTCTTTGCTGGCTTTTCCTCTGTCTCTTTCTTTGCAGCCGTGCTTGTCCGCGACGTCTTCTTTGCCGCTGGCTTCACATCGTCCTTTTCCACAGAGGCCTTGGTCGCCGTCCGCTTCTTCGGCGTGGCCTTCTTTGACGCCGCATCTGCCTTCTTCGCGGCGGCAGCACTCGTTTTAGAAGTTACAGCTTTTTTTTTTGCTACAGCATCCACTGTCTCGGAGACCTCGTTGACGGGTGTGCCCGCCCCGCTCTGGCGCTTCAGGCGATAGAATGTCGTCGCCAGCGGTGGCACTGTGATGACGACGGACTGTTCACGCCCGTGGAACGCATAGTCCTCGCTCACAATATCGCCCGTGTTGAGCACGCCGCTACCGCCGTACTGCTCCTCGTCGGAGTTGAACACCTCGACGTACGTTCCCTTCGTCGGAACGCCGATGCGGTAACCGTGGCGCACCTCAGGCGTAAAGTTGTGCACGCAGACGATGAAGTCATTGCGATCCTCAGCGCGGCGGACGAGCGCAATGATGCTGTTCTCGCTGTCATTGCAGTCGATCCACTGGAAGCCGTTCCAATCGAAGTCCACCTGCCAGAGTGCCTTGTTGTCGACGTAGAATTTATTGAGCGCCTTCGAGTATGCGAGCATCTTCGTGTGCATCGGATACTGCTCGACGAGGTGCCAGTCCATGCTGTCGTCAAAGTTCCACTCGATGAAATGTCCGAACTCCCCGCCCATGAAGAGCAGCTTCTTGCCCGGATGCGCCATCCAGTAGCCAAAGAACCCTCTGAGACCCGCAAATTTCTGCCAGTAGTCCCCCGGCATCTTGCTGATGAGCGAGCACTTGCCGTGCACAACCTCGTCATGCGAGAGCGGCAAGACGAAATTCTCGGAGAACGCATACATGAGGGAGAACGTGATCTTGTCTTGATTCCACTTGCGGTAGATCGGGTCAAGGCTCACATAGGAGAGCATGTCGTTCATCCAGCCCATGTTCCACTTGTAGTTGAAGCCCATGCCGCCCATGTAGACAGGCTTCGAGATCAGCGGCCACGAGGTAGACTCCTCCGCGATCATGAGCGCGTGCGGATGGTACTTGAAGATCGTTTCATTGAGCTTCTTTAGGAAGTCCATCGCCTCAAGGTTGCCCGTGTCGCCGTACTTGTTCGGCTGCCACTCGCCGTCCTTGCGCCCGTAGTTGAGGTAGAGCATATTCGCAACCGCATCGATGCGCAGACCGTCGATGTGGAACTCCTCGAACCAGAAGAGCGCGTTCGAGATGAGGAAACTCTGCACCTCCGTGCGCCCGTAGTCAAAGTTCGTGGTGCCCCACTCCCAGTTCTCTGCGCGCGTCTCATTGTCGGACTCATAGAGGTTCTTGCCGTCGAAATGACGCAGCCCCTGCTCATCCTTGCAGAAATGCCCCGGTACCCAGTCCATGATGATGCCGATGCCGTTCTGATGCGCAGTATCGACAAGGTAACGGAAATCGTCCGGCGTGCCGTAGCGGCTTGTCACGGCGAAATAGCCAGTCGCCTGATAGCCCCACGAGCCGTCATAGGGGTGCTCGCAGAGGGGCATGAACTCGATGTGCGTGTAGTTCATGTCCTTGACGTAGCCGATGAGCTGATCCGCCATCTCCCGATAGGAGAGGTACTCGCCCTCAAGCGTGCGGCGCCATGAGCCCGCATGCACCTCATAGGTGAGCATGGGACGCTCATACGAGGACTCCTGCTCCTTGCGCTTCTGCCACGCCTCATCCTTCCACTCATAGTGGTTCATGTCATAGGTGCGCGATGCTGTCTGCGGCTTTTTCTCCGCGTAGAAGCCATAGGGATCTGCCTTCATGATACGGGGACCGCCCCACTGCGGCTCGATGGCGTACTTGTAGATCTCGCCCTCGCCGATCCCCTCGACAAAGACCTCCCAGATCTCACCGTCGTCGATGCGGTTCATCGGATGGATGAACACATTCCAGTCGTTGAACTCACCCACGACGCTGACTGCCTTCGCATTCGGCGCCCATACCGTAAATCGGACGCCCTTTTTGCCGTCCTGCTCGACGAAATGTGCGCCAAGCATTTCCTGCGCGTGATAATTGGTGCCCTGATGAAAGAGGTACAGATCAAACTCACTGAGTGCAGATGTCTTCATACGATCCCCTCCTGTATTTTCCTAGAGGGTGCGGAGTGCTCCGCCCCCTGTCTGTCTACGAGATAATGACGGGATGGATGTCCCAGATCTCCCGTGCATACTCGTCAATCGTGCGGTCGGACGAGAATCCGCCGGAGTGCGCGACGTTCATTGCCGCCGTGCGTGCCCAGCCGTCCTTGTCCTTGAACCGCCGCATGACCTCAATGCGCGCGTTGTCATACGCATTGAAATCCTTGAGTATAAAGAATTCATCGTTCGCATGCAGGAGATAGTCATACAGCGAACGGAAATCCCCATAGGTGCCGTCGACGAGCTGGTTCATCACCGTGCGTACCTTCTCGTTCGTGTGGTATTCATCCCACGCCGAGTAGGCGCCCGTCGCGTAGTAGTTCATGACCTCCTCCGCCTTGAGTCCGAAGATGACGCAGTGCTCATTGCCCACCGCATCGCGGATCTCGACGTTCGCGCCGTCAAGCGTGCCGAGCGTAATCGCGCCGTTCATCATGAACTTCATGTTGCCCGTGCCCGATGCCTCCTTCGACGCCGTGGAGATCTGTTCGCTGACATCCGCTGCAGGATAGACCAGCTCGCCGATCGATACGCCGAAGTTCTCGATGAAGATGACCTTCATGAAATCGTTGACACGCTTGTCCTTGTTGATGCAATCTGCAACCACGTTGATGAGGCGGATCGTCTCCTTTGCAATATAGTAACCAGGCGCTGCCTTACCGCCGAAGAAATAGGTCACGGGCTGCGTCAGGAAGCCCGGCTCGCTGAGTGCACGGTGGTAGCGGTACATGATGTGCAGAATGTTCATCAGCTGCCGCTTATAGGAGTGAATGCGCTTGACCTGGATGTCGAACATGGAGTCCGGGTTCAGCTTCACCCCGTTGTGCTGCTCGATGTAGCGTGCAAGCCCCTCACGACGCAGATGCTTGATCTTCATGAGTTGCTCGCGGAAGTTCTTATCCGCAACATGGTCGTGCAGTCCGTCCATCTTCTCGGGATGGCGATGCCACTCATGGCTGCCGAGTGTATCGTCGATCAGTGCGGCAAGCTCGGGATTCGCCCCCATGAGCCAACGGCGATGCGTGATGCCGTTCGTCTTGTTGTTGAACTTGCGCGGCGTATAGTCGTAGAAGTCTTTCAGCGTCGTGGATTTCAGGATGCCCGTATGGATCTTCGCGACGCCGTTGACGCTGTGCCCGCCAACGATGGAGAGACGTGCCATGTGGATGACGCCGTCCTGGATGATGGAGAGCGCACGCACCTTGTCCTCATTGTTCGGATAGCGACGGCGCACCTCCTCGACATGACGGCGGTTGATCTCGTCGATAATCATGTAGATGCGCGGGAGCAGTGGGCGGAACATATCCACGCCCCATGTCTCAAGCGCCTCGGGCATGATTGTGTGGTTCGTATATGCAATCGTGTCGCGCGTGATCGCCCACGCATCCTCCCACGTCAGCCCCTCATCATCAACGAGAACACGCATGAGTTCTGCCACGCAGAGCGCAGGATGGGTGTCGTTGATGTGGATGCCGATCTTCTTGCCGAAATCGTAGATGCTCATCCCCGTCTTCTTGTAGTGACGGACGATACTCTGCACGCCGGCGGAGACGAAGAAGTACTCCTGAATGAGGCGCATGCGGCGCCCCTCGAATGTACTGTCATCGGGATAGAGATAGCGCGTGATGGACTCGACAAAGCTGCGGTAGTCGTTGCGCTGCTGAATCTGCTCCTGTGTCAGCATGCCATAGTCGGAGAAGTCGCGGTTAACCTCCGCATTCCACATACGCAACGTGTTGACCGTCGCGTTGTGGTAGCCGACAATCGGCATATCGTACGGCACTGCCATGACGATCATAGGGTTCTCGTGGACAAGCTCGAGCTTGCCGTCACCCATGTCACGCATATAGGCGTTGCCGCCGAATTTGACATCGACAGACTTATCCGGCTTACGATACTCCCATGCAAAGCCATCACGCAGCCAGTTGTCGGGAATCTCGACCTGGTTGCCGCCGACAATCTTCTGCTCGAAGAGTCCGTACTGGTAACGAATCGTACAGCCGTGCCCCGGCAGACGATGCGCTGCGAGCGAGTCGATGAAGCACGCCGCAAGGCGGCCGAGGCCGCCGTTGCCGAGGCCTGCATCCGGCTCCGCCTCATAGGCATCCGAGAGGTTCAGCTTGAAATCCTTGAGGACATCCTTCAGCGCCTCCTCGATGCCGAGGTTGATAAGGTTGGATTTCAGCAGACGCCCAAGCAGGAATTCGATGGAGAAATAGTAGATCTGCTTCTCCTTGCGCTCCCCGTACTGCTTATTCGTCTTGATCCAATTATCCGAGATGGACTGTTTGGCGGTTGCCGCGATCGTCTTGTAGATCTCGACCTCCGTCAGTTCTTCTACCTCGCGGCCAAACATAACATGCGCGGTTGTGATGAAGCGACTCTTCAAGATTTTCTTCATCGTCTCGAGAGCCTTCCCCGTCGGTCGGTTGACCTGATCCTTCTGTGCCAAATCGTCCACTCCTTTTCCATGCTCTTGTTTCCCCCGACATTCCTTTCCTGCACACGGCAGGAATCCCCATAAGAAGTATGAAGCGCTGATAACTCCGGCAGTAATCTGACAGGACTTCATTTTATCAGCGATTCCTAGAAACAAGAAGCCGTTATAGCCCCTCCCGTTCCGACTGTCGGAGCGGGGCAGGAACCGCTAACGGCAAAACAAGCTCTTCTTTAAATTGTGATATTCTTCTTAATCACGAGCGGGTATTCGGCGGCTCCCTTCAGCCACTTCTCCGCCGTAATCACGACGTTCTTGTCGCAGATGACATTCTCTACGAGCGCGCCATCCTGAATGTCACATTTCTGCATGATGATCGAATTGCGGATCTTCACATCCTTGCCCACCTTTACCCCGCGGAACAGGATGCTGTTCTCCACCTCACCGCGCACGATGCAGCCGTTCGCGATGAGAGAATTCGTGACCTTGGCGGTCTCTTTGTACTGCACGGGCACACCGTCCTTGATCTTCGTGTAGACGGGACGCTCGCCCATGAAGAGATCCTGCCAAACCTTGGGATCGAGGATCTCCATATTCGCCCGATAGTAGGTCGACATAGAGTCCACATGTGCCATGTAGCCATCATGCTCGTAGGCGAACATCGTATAGTCACCTGCGCGACGGATGATACCATCGAGCATGAAGTCGAGCCCCCCGCGCTCATAGGCATGGCGGACAATCTCGACGAACGCGCGCTTGTCCATGAGGTAGATGCCCATGGACACCTTCATGCCCTGATAGGCGACCGGTTTCTCTGCAATGTCGAGAACGAGACCGTTCTCCGCCGTGTCGAGCACGATGTTGTTGCCCGTATTCTCGTCAATCGTCGTATGCGAGACGAGCGTGATGTCCGCGCCCGTATTCTGATGGAAGCGCAGCACCTTGCCAAAGTCGATGTTATAGACAAAGCTGCCGTTCGTCAGCAGGATGTAACGCGAGGAGGCGTGCTCGATGAAGTCCAGGTTGTGATAGAAATTCTTGAGATCGCCCTTATGGCGTTGGGCATCATCCGCTGCTGCCGGCAGGTAGAAGAGTCCGTCGTGGCGACGCGCCAGATCCCAGTCTTTGCCGGAGCGTAGATGGTCGAGCACGGAGCGCGGTTCATCGGGGAGCATGATGCCCACCTTGTTGACGCCGGAGTTGACCATGCTCGAGAGAGCAAAGTCGATGAGGCGGTAACGTCCGGCGAAGGGAATGGATTCAACCGCACGCCGGTCGGCGAGTTCCCGAATGAGACTGCCGTCCTCCTGCAGGTTGATGAGACCCATCACGCTGTTCATTGTATGTTCACTCCATTCTCTGTGTGCGAATCAGCCGACACGCTGCTCAGTCGAGGCAGCCGACACCGTCTCCCCCTCGGGGATGACCGTGATCTGCGACTCCTGACCGATGACCTGCGCGCCCTCCTCGATCACGGCGCGCTGTGCGAGGATCGCATAGTCGACGAGCGCGCCGTCCGCAACGACCGCAGACGGAAGGAGAACCGAGTTGCGCACAACAGCGCCCTTGCCGACGCGCACACCGGGGAAGATTACGGAGTTCTCAACCGTGCCGAGGATCATGGAGCCCTCGCTGATCATCGAGCGCGTGATCTTCGCCTCTTTGCCAACGAACTGCGGCGGCATGGACGGGTTGAACGAGTAGATGCGCCACTTGCCCGAGAGCTCGAACGGCGGCTCATCCTGCAGGAGATCCATGTTCGCCTGCCAGAGGCTCTCGATCGTGCCCACGTCCTTCCAGTAGCCGTTGAAGGCATAGGAGTAGAGGCGCCCCTCATCGGCGAGCATCTTCGGGATGATGTCCTTGCCGAAGTCATGGCTCGATGTCTCGCTCTTGGCGTCTGCTGTGAGATACTCGGCAAGGTAGTCCCGATTGAAAATATAAATACCCATGGAAGCGAGATTGCTCTTCGGCTTCGCCGGTTTCTCCTCAAACTCGACAATCCGTCCGCTCTCGTCCGTATTCATAATGCCAAAGCGCGGCGCCTCATCCCACGGCACCTCGAAGACGCCGATCGTCGCCTGCGCCTTGTTCTTCTTGTGCGTTTCAAGCATCCACGCATAGTCCATCGTATAGATATGGTCACCTGAGAGGATCAGCACATAGTCGGGATCCGCCATGTCGATGAAGTTGAGGTTCTGGTAGATCGCATCTGCCGTGCCGCGATACCACTCCGCCCCCTTCTCGCGTGCGTAGGGCGGCAGAACGAAGAGCCCGCCGTCGCGCTTATCGAGATCCCATGCACTTCCCGAGCCAAGGTACTGGTTCAGCTCCAGAGGACGATACTGCGTCAGCACGCCGACCTTTTCGATGCCGGAGTTGACACAGTTGCTCAGCGGGAAGTCAATGATGCGGTATTTCCCCCCAAACGGAACCGCCGGCTTTGCGACGCGCTTCGTGAGCGCACCAAGGCGGCTGCCTTGTCCGCCTGCCAGAATCATTGCCAAGCACTCTGTTTTTCTCATAGGTATTTCTCCCCTCACGGATACCGGGTGGTATCCCCAACATATATGCAATGGCAAATCGGTCGGGCTCGCCGTACGCCCATCCGTTTCGCCGTATTCCTGCCGATTTCAATGAGATTTCGCTCATTTCTGTCGTATTGATCCTCCTTGATTCGTTTTATGATACTTACCTAATTCGATAAATAAGCCGAATTTCCTGCAAGTTCTTGCCGTGCTTTCAGTCTTTTTTCAAATTAATCATAAAATGAGGAGGGACTTTTGTACCTGTCATTCCCCATATTTATCGTATCATTATTGTACCCTATGTTTGCCTCGGAATCAAGAAGTTTACAAAGAAAAATTTCTGACAAGACATTTGTCATATGTTCAAATTTTTCCATTCATCGTGCTTCATTTATATATGAAAAATTGGCGTGATCAGTGCGGCGTACATCTCCGCCATCTCCTCGGGAGACTCACGGCAGCCGTTCTGCATCCACCACTCCACCATCAGCACGAAGCTGCCCGTGATGTGGTTGATGAGGAAGCCCTCTGGGAGTGCGTGCTCGCGCAGGAGTGAATGCCCACGCGCAGTGAGTGTCTCGCGCAGCTTGTCGCGAAAGTATTGGAGAAAGATGTCCCTGCTCTCACAGGTCAGCAGCCCTCGGATATTCCGCTGCTGATCCTGCATATGATAGAGCATGTGCGAGACGATCATCGCCGGATTGTCGGGGTCATGCGAGAAATCGTGACTACCCTCGTCTGTCACATCCTCGAGCACATGGGCAAACATATCCTCGCACATGGCGCGCAGGAGCATATCCTTCGTCTCGAAATGCGCGTAGAACGTGCTGCGCCCGACATCGGCAGCCTCGATGATCTCCTGCACGATGATGTTTTCATAGCGCTTGTGCGCGAGGAGTTCTTGAAATGCGGCAAGGATTGCCTGTCTCGTCTTTTTGCGGCGTCGCTCCATAAACTTTCTCTTTCTATTTCACTCACATGAACATATTACGTATTTTGTCCGATAACGGACATTTCCATCGAACTGTTTCTTACGTTTTCTCTGCTTCCATTGTACTATATGTTCAAAACTGAAACAAGTTCGTCTTTTGCACGAGTGCACTGCTCACACAGTGTGATAAAAGGAGGATCACCCATAATGCACAGCATATCAAACAATAAAGCACTTCTAAAACTTTACGCCGTCGCCCTCGTCTTTGCTGTGCTGATCTACTGTGGCACGGGCGATTTGATACGCGCCTTTACCGCGCTCCTCGCATTCAGCCCCTACGCCTTTGTCCACGCTAAGCCGATGGCTGTATCTGCGGCTGCCGGCTGGCTCACAGCGCACGGCATCCGCATAAGGACGAGTGCGATACTGGAGCAGCTCTCACATATGGAGAACATCGCCTTTACAACAGGCGCCATTTCCCCGACAGGCACGATGCAGACAGATGCGCCGCAGCTCATGGACAAACTCCGCCGCATGGGGATGCATCCCGTACTCCTCCCCCCCATCGGGACAAGCGATGCTGCGCAGCTTGCAGCACAGGCGGGCATCCGTGACATACGGACAGCGCTTCCCCCGTCCAACGATCCCTTTGCCGTCTCCACAGCGTGCATTCAAGGAAGCACGGACAATCGCAGTGCGTCCGAAAAAGCCTACCTGCACATCGTGTTAGGCAGCTCCGCCGCCTCAGATGCAGACATCATATGCGCGAGCGACGATCTCTCTCAGCTCCCCCTCCTTCTGCGTACGGCACACCAGCTGCGGCAGAAAATCGAGCAAAATACAATCTTTGGATATACAATGAACTTCATCGGCATCGGACTTGCCGCAGTGGGCATCCTAAGCCCTTTCGGGGGCGCGCTCTGGCACGCAGCCTCCACCGCCCTCATCCTGCTCAATACCGAGAGTCTTCACCTTGCGCAGGTGTACGAAAAAAAATTTGCATTTTCAAAAGCCGTGTGATAGAATAACGCAGTACATTTTTCGTTGAGGGGGTGAACGATTTGCCGAATATCAAGGCATCCATTCTGAGTGTTAAGTCTGACGCCAAGCGCCGTGCACGCAATGTTGCGGAGAAGACACGCGTCCGCCGCGCCATCCGCAGCGTCAATGACGCCGTTGCAGCAGCCAACGCAGACGAGGCGAAAGACCTCCTCGTTGCGGCATACAAGTCCATCGATCAGGCAGCTGCAAACAACGTCTATCACAAGAACGCTGCAGCACGCAAGAAGTCGCGTCTTGCCAAGAAGGTCAACGCGCTGGCACAGTAATAAAAAAGCCACCAATGTGAGTTGGGGGCTTGAACATGTAGCGTATAGCCCCCTATGAGGGGGCTTTTTTATTGTCCTTTTTCAGTCCTGATACCTGTAAAGGAATGAACAATTCCTCTCGGACTCACCATATCGCCATCCTCAGATTCAAAATCAGGTATGAAATAATAAAGTATATACCCCCTTTTCTTAAACTCAATAAGACTCTCTAAAAAGGGCTCCGAAGGGATCTGCTCCTCCGATGCAGAAAACCGTGCAATAAATGTACCAGCATCACCCAACAATAGTGAAATATGCTGATGGATTTGCTCTGCAGACCAATACCACCACTTGATGTGCTGAAGCCGTGCTATTGTCTCCGCATCGAATTGCTTCTTAACGACGCGCACAGGGTTGCCGACGACAACAGTATACGGCGGAACATTCTCTGTGACAACCGCCCCTGCACCAACCACAGCCCCATTTCCGATATATACTCCTCCATGAATGGTCACATCACAGCCGATCCAGACATCACTGCCGATAATCACCTGAGAGCCACAGCTTCGTACAGGAGCTGCCATTGGATTGTTTTCCGTCTCAGTGCCTGCAAAGCCGCTTGCATAGGATGATCCGAATGATTCCTGGAAGAGGAATGTCATGCGTGGTCCTAGAGATGAGTAAGAACCAATCAGAACATGTGCGGCATCGCCCACTCCTCTAATAGTCCCGTCTACCAAGTAGGAGCGATATCCTGCCGTTAACAAGGTCGTCCCGTTCTCTGTGAATATCTTGCGAACAGATGCTTCTCTGCCATCAAGCCTCACTTTAATATCCATGATTCACTCCTAGGACAACGCTCGCCTCAGTCGTTCCTCTACAACAGGACGCACAGCGTTCCAGTCTTCCTCCGTGCGCACATACTCCGCCTGTCGCATATTGTTGGCAATAAGCTCATGTGGATAGCGCGATGTGCCATCATTCCGACGAAACCCATACTTCTCATGATAGCGAATGGAGGGCAAATTTTCACATACAATATGCGCATAGCAGGCGTCAACACCAAATGACCCGTACATATAGTCCGCAAAGAGAACTGTTGCCTCCGCAAAGAGCGTACTGCTGCGATAGCGACGATCACCGACAAGGAGGCGCCCCGTAATACAGACTCTTTCCTCGATATCGTGATCTGTCCACCCCATTGTAGCGAACGGGGTATCCATCTGCTTGTCCACGACAACGAGAAGCCCCTGTGCAGAATCAGACAGGTAGCGTTCATACCATGCCCGCTGTTTTTCCATGTCAAGAAGAAAAGGCTGATTCAGATAGCGATTGTTCAAAGGATCGTTACGCCACGCAATAATATACGGAAAGTATTGCTCCTCCACTTCCGCCAAATACACATTTTGTCCTTCGAGTCGAAGATCTCGCATAGCTTCACCTTTCAAGGGTCATGGACAATAACTGTTGACTGTATCAATCACATAGGCGATCTCATCTGCCCGCATTCCGTTGAACATCGGCAGGCTCAGTACCTCATCCGCATAGCGCTCCGCCACGGGGAAACTGCCGCGCCCGTACCCGAGGTTCACATAGCACTCCGCCAGATGCGGCGGAATCGGATAGTGTATGACCGTCTCGATGCCGTTCTCCGCAAGGTAGTCCTTGAAATGATCCCGTGCTGCCGTACGCACAACGAACTGGTGGTAGACATGCTCAGCCCCATTCCGCGTCTCAGGCAGCACAATGTGTGGATTGCAAATCCCCGCCATGTACTGCGAGGCGATTTTCTTTCGCTCCTCAATCAGCTCCGGCAAATGCCCCAGTTTGACACGCAAAAGAGCCGCCTGTATCTCATCCAGGCGGGAATTGACACCGCATATTTCGTTGTGATATTTTTCCTTGCTGCCGTAGTTACGGAGCATGCGAATCTTCTCCGCGAGCGCGGCATCGTCGGTCACGATTGCCCCCGCATCACCAAATGCGCCGAGATTCTTCGTCGGGTAGAAGCTGAAACAGCCAATATCGCCAAATCGTCCCGTCATCGTTCCGCCGAAATGTGCGCCGTGGGACTGGGCACAGTCCTCGATCACGGCGAGATGATGCCGCCGTGCGATCTCCATGACAGGCTTCATATTGACCGCCTGTCCATAAAGGTGAACAGGCATAATCGCGCGCGTGTGCACTGTGACAGCATCTTCGAGCCGTTCGGCATCAATGTTATAATACGCATCCGGCTCAACAAAGACAGGCATCGCCCCATTTGCCGTGACGGCAAGCACTGTCGCGATATAGGTATTCGCGGGAACGATAACCTCATCCCCTACACCGATGCCAAGCGCAGCAGCAGAGAGTGTGAGCGCGTCAAGCCCCGAGTTCAGTCCGACGGCATAGCACGCCCCTGTATAGGCAGCAAATTCCTGCTCAAATGCCTCCAGCTCAGGCCCCATAATATACCAGCCGGAGCGCAGGGAACGCAGCGCCGCCTCCTCGTATTCTGTGGCATGAAGGTCATATTGACGGCCAAGCACAGCAAGGTTAATATTCATGCCTGCGCCTCCCCCACGCGCACCATCCGCAGAAACTCATCGTAATCGCGTATATAGTCAGACTCGTCATAGACCTCAGAGGCAAGCACCATGAGGACAGCATCGGGCGAGAAGTCGTACATCTCCCGCCACATGGCATGAGAGATATAAAGCCCTTCATAGGGTTTTTCGAGAGGAATAACTTTCTTCTCTCGTCCGTTATCAAGACGAACCTTACAGCTCCCGTGAATGCAAATCAGAATCTGCTCGAGGGCCTTGTGGGCGTGATGTCCGCGTACAACGCCCTCCACCGTATCATACATATAGTAGACGCGCTTGATGCGGAAGGGAATGTCGTTGAACTCCTCCAGTGCGACAAGCATGCCGCGCTCGTCGCCATGCGGCTGAAACATATATTTTACAATCTGCATACTGCCCTCATCTGTCTTACACACCTTAAGAAAGCACGGATAAATTCATCACCCATCTGACGTGGTCATGTGACCAGCGATTCCTAAAACATCATTCTGCCTCCATCATACTCTTTGAGATGAACGTATAATGGACACGAAAAAACTTTTGCCCTCCTCGCACAATGCTCCGTCTGGTACTCAGACAACGCCAAGCTGCGTACGATGCTGTCGAAATACCGCCTGTATATCCTGATATAGTCCCTCAGCCCATCGATCAATCTCAAGAGGAACCGAGAGCGTCAGAGGATCTGCAAAGAGAAGCATTGCGAGGACGAGGCAGGAGCGGCGCTGCGCATCATTGGCAGCCGCATACTTCTCTTGCAGTTTTGCAAGGATCTGTTCTTCCCCCCACACGAGGTTTTCATTGTGAACGCGCAGAGGCAGGAGTGCCAAGTAGAGCGGATACCACTCCTGTGCACAAAAATATTGAAGCAGTTCCCCATTTCCGCCCCCAATAACGGCAGCTGCACTTTTCTTTTGATCGAAGATCCACTTTTCGATCTCTGGGAGGTATATCGCTGCAGGATACTGACTCGCGGCATGATCTTTCTTCAGGCGCTCGACGATGCGCTTTGCAGCCCCCATATGCATCGTCCGAAATGCGGCAACCGTATCCGTACGATACTCTGCCAGAGGATCTTCTCCGCGCATCAAATGCTCCAGATGGTGTTCAATCTGCGCCCAGCTCTCTGCAATATAGCTTGATCCCGTCATTGCTGCATAGTCCTCCGTCAGATCCGGATCATACGGGCAATAGACAATCGGGCGATTAAGGAGGAAAAACGGCATACAGATCGAGGAAAAATCGGTCAGCAGGATGTCCGTTGACGTAAGCGCGTCGAAAAGCTCGTATTTCCCCTCATCAAGCTCAATACCGCGGTCTGTAAGCATATTTTTATAGGCGCGTACCTCTTCTACCGTCATGAGCCCGCGCTGGATAAAGTTGTCAAACATGAACGGATGAGGACGAATGGCAAATTGGAAGTCTTCATTTCCATGTCGTTCGGCAAACGCCGCAAACAAATCCTTATAGGCAAGGAAGTGACTGCCCCCGGCAGCCCCCTCGACCGTCCAGCGCGGCGTCCAAAGGATTCTTCGTCGCTGCTTGGGCACGCCCTGATAGGCAAGATGCGCCTCATACTCCGGATAGCCGAGCGTTTCAAAATGCTGCAAGCCAGCACCAACGGCATATGCATTGGTGGCCTCGAATTCCCGCTTTTCTTCCATCGAATCGCAGAAGTAAAACGTAAGATAGGAAAAGAACGGCATTTGAGACCATGTACGAAGGAAAAATTTTGTCCCGGGTATCCCGTAGTCCAGGTAACAAAGCTTGGCAATTTGGGCGAGTTCGCTCGTATGCGTCCCGGGAAGCGGACGAAGCTCCTCATAGGGCAGTGCAAGAAAGATATAGTCCGGCTGAAAGATCCGCAAGTCGAGAACATTCGTAAAATCATAGACGTCTGCGTAGCGATCATGAAAAAAATGCCAATAGGATTCTTCGTACGCCCCCGTTGCCTTACCCGCAGAAAGATCCGTTGCACTGTAGCTCGGCAAAAGCACGATGATCGGCTCCACCTCTTCATCTGCAGCGAGTACATCGTAGACAGGCACCTGTTTCGTCCAGACAAAATCATTTTGCACGAGAAAAAGGACCCTCATCCTGCGCTGCGGATGTGGTCGATTGTGCATCTGCTGTAAATAATACATTGCGATCTCCGGAGAGAAGACAAAACTCTTATTCATAATACTATCTCATTTCCATTCCGATTCATCGCTGCACCATACGCGTACGCAGAAGAGACCAATCCCCCGAGATGCCGTCCTCATCCGATCAGATCCGCGTACTGCAATCCCGAAGTAATCCAGCGAGTTAAATGAGAATGATCCACCCGCTGCATATATCTTGCATTTTCCCTTTTTTGCCGCAGCTCTGCCTCATTGATATATTCGTCAATATACGCCTCATAGATCTCGCCCTCATGATGCTCCGGGGCAATCTTCCAGCTACACAGGTCCCGCATCTCAGGATGGCGCTCCGCAATGATTGCATAGTAGGTATTCCGATCTGCCCGAATCACCTGATCCCACTCCGGCTTCCATGAGATGCCGGAGCCCTTTTCATACCAGATGAAGTGATCGTCCAAAAAGCCCAGCTCAATGCCATCGGCGATCATAATGTTGTATATGCAGTCCTCGCCGTATATAATCCGCCCAAGAATCATCTCCGTATAGGAGATGCGCAATGCCGCCTCCGTAAAGAAAGCGACGCCTATGGGGAAATCCTGTGCGATCAGATACTCCTTCCTGATTGCAGAAACAGCCTTTCTGCGATAGGATTCCAGATTGGTAGGCTGAAGCTGCCCGAGCACATGGTAGATCTGCTCCCCTGCTTGTTGATATTGATAGGTGCAGCCGAAAGCGACGCGATATTGATGATGTTCCACGAATCGGAGCATCCGTAGCAACGACGTTTCATCATACATAAAATCGCCGGGCGAAATAACTTTGATATAGCGGCCGCGCATCACAGGAAATGCGCTCGCGGTATTTTTCACCGTTCCCCTGTTATACGGATTCGCCACAATGGTATAGGAGTGAAAGTTCTGCTGCGCAAAAAATTTCTCCAGCAGAGATCTGCAAAAACCCGCCGACCCATCATCCGCAATGATGATCTCAAAGGAGCATCCACGCTGACAGACAATGGATGCAAGCGTAGCAAAGAGCTTTGCCGGCTCCGCGCGATAGGTAAGCACACATACCGAAACGTCAATGTCGGGTCTGTATGAAATTCTCTCAGTCTCAACCATATTTTCTCCCCGTTTATCATCAATTCTCAAGGTTGTCTGATACAGCCTGCAGGTTACCCCCTCAACATGCCGCCCTCATCGCCATTCGGCTGAAAATATATTTTACAATTTGCATACTGTCCTCAGCTTAAACTACGACTTCCGCATGCACCAGTTTTTTCAGTTCCAGCGGATCAACATTTTTCAAATAGGCGCCTGCGACTAAATTTTTCTCTGCTTCTGCGTAATACGCCGCTCGCCTTTTCATATACGCCGTATCATCACGGTGCATTCCATCTCCCGACCCAAAAACCAGATCCAATATATCGCTATGCCGTTCTACAATGATTGTAAGCGTCATGTTGCTGTCATATAGAAGACGATCCCGCCACTCCTCTGTCGTGTCATTAGAGATGCCATCACTGCACTCATACCACACAAAATTCTGATCCCAGAAGCCAAGCCGAATATCGTCTGCAATCATTATAGGATAAATCGCATCTTCCGTAAAGATAATACGTCCAAGGATATCCCTTGTATAGGCAGCAAGTATATGGCGTTCCCCCATAAATGCAGCGCCGACCACATAATCTTGATAAACAAGATATGCCTCCTTAACCGCAGCAAAGTCCCCCGATTGATAGGGCGCCAGCTGAAAGGGGTTCATACGATTGACAAGATAATATTTGTCATCCCCCTTCGTGTAATAACATGCTCGGCCAAATGCTATTTTATAACTCTTCTCCTCCATAAAACGCAGCATATCGGCTAGAACATGCTCGCTGTAGAGATAATCTCCCGGAGAGATCAGCTTCACATAGCGCCCCTGTGCTGCATCGAGAACGTTCATTACATTGTGCACGGTTCCCTTGTTCTCAGAGCTGCGCAGTATGGTATAGTCCTTAAATCCGTGTCGCAGCAGGAACAGCTCGATCTCCCGCTCCTCGAAATTCGAGGAGCCATCATCCCCTACCACAATCTCATAGCGGCATCCTTGCTGTTGGATGACAGAAGTCAGTGTAACAAATAATTTTTCATAATCCGGCTGGTATGTCAAAACACCTATACTGATATCGTATTCTTTCTGAATGTTAAAGATCCTGCTTTGACTAGCTCCGCCATAAACAATCTCCATGTTAGCGTCTGCATAGTCCACAAAAAAAGGCAATATGCCATCTTGTGTTGTAATCAAAACATCCACTTGCTGCAATATATAGCGAAAAACATCATTTCTACTCTCACCAACCAGTACAAGCGGTGCTTGTGCCCCGAGCGCAGAGAGGATTTCAATGAGCTCGTCAAGTTCCGAGGGAGAAGCCCCCTGCCCTAGATCCAAGTACAAGGCAACTTTATCTTCCGCACCATATGTGCGCAAATAGTCTCGGAATACCTTGCGCCAGATTGCCTCCGTTGATGAAAAATCCGGCATAAAATAGTAAATGCGATAGCCTTGCCCCTTGAGTCGGCTAAGCTGATGCACAGCTTCATCTGCTGTTGTCAACGTATTATTTACCTCCTCAGAGGATCTATAATTTGTCCTAAATTGCAATATCAAATGCGCAGCATGTTATCCACATATGCTATGTCAAAGAAACATCGTATTGCTAAAGCGACAGCTCCATATCAAAACTTCGGAAACCGCTCCCGCAGCATGGGCAGAAGCAGCAGTGCAAGAACGGAGTTGACAAGCCCCTCCATGAGAAGTCCCGGGGACGAGGCGAGCGCGGCGGGCAGGCTCGCGTAGAGGACTGCGCCCGCAAGCGTATATGCCGCCGCCATCCAAAGGCTTGAGAGGAGGAGCGCCGCGAGGACGCGCGTACGCCCGTCGAGCTTCGAACCGCTGCGCGCCGCACGATAGACGATCTCCGCCATCACGAGCTTGATGACGAGTGTCGGCACAATCCAAAGCGCAAAGCCTCCGAGGAGGTCAGCGAGCGCCGAGCCGATGCAGGCGGCAAAAAGTGCCGCGCGGCGCGGCGCAAGCAGTGCAAGCAGGAAGATCACTGCATCCCCGAGATGTGCATAGCCGAGCGGGATCGGGATATGCGGCAGATAGGTCGCAATAAAGACGAGCGCCGTCATCAGCGCGATAAAGACAATTTCCTGTGTGGTAAAATACGTTTTATTCTGCATGTTATCGAATCTCCTTTTATCTATCATATCATTCACCTCATTAAAATTCAATGGCAGGAATGAGATAACCTCCGTGATGCAGTTCTTCTATATCTGCATCACGGAGGTTATTGTTGTGCTATGCCGGCTGTTCTGTCAAAATTCATATCTGCCGTTCACTCAGCGCAGATGACCTTTGTTTCCTTATTGAGCTCTTCCAGAGTCTTCACGGGCAGACCGCTGTCCGTAACGAGATAGTCGATCTCACTCCACGAGGCCTACTGCACCATCGAGGAGTAATGCGCCTTTGCGCTGTCGGCGACAACAATGCGCGTCATGGCACTCTGAATGACGATCTTCTTGAATGACGGTGTAGCCCACACGGCTTTTCAGGAGACGCGCAAAGCAGAGCAGTGTGCTGCCGGAGTCAATGAATACCGCCGATCGCTCCGGCACAAGTTCCAATGCCGTCTGACATATTTTCATCTTCGTATCGTAGTTCTCTGCCAGTCACTCAAACACCGGAGCTATGCCGAAGTCATGCGCTGGGGTAACGCCGCATTCAATTTAGCCATGTGACACGTCCTCCCCTTTTCCCAAGTCTAACGAACGAGTTCGTCCATGTCAATCATACCAATGCGTCATGCGCGCATCTGCGAGAAGGTACGCAGCTCCATCGACATCATCGAGATCGGCACGCCGATGATCATTGAGTACGGCATGTCGGCTGTCCGCGCGTTCCGCAAGGCATTCCCGGAAAAGGAGATCCTAGCGGATGCAAAGATCATGGATGCGGGCGAATACGAGGCGGAGCAGTGCTTTGCCGCACGGGAATTTTCAAACCGCCTCATGCACCTCGGCCTCACGGCGTATTTCGTCGGCGAGCCAACCACGCCCTCAATCGGTGCGGGCGACCTCCTCGTCATCGGCTCCGGCTCCGGTACGACGGCGAGCCTCGCGGTCAATGCCAAGAAGGCAAAGGCGGCAGGTGCAAAGCTTGCAACACTGACAATCTAAAGCGCGCAATGGTGGCGTGCGGCGAGATCACGGAGGCGGAGCTCGATCAGGCGGCCGTCTATCCCAACACCGCTGTTGACCGCATGGTATTCGACGGCGTGCATCATGGGAAAGAGGGCGTAGAGATTGGCGACGCCTACGAGCTTGTCATCGAGCGGCAGAAGCTCGACGATCCCGACAGCACACCAATCAAGGGTGCGGAGTACGTCGACGATCTCGCCATGTACCTGCAGCGCAAGATCTACATCATCAACTGCGGTCGTGCCGTCAGTGCCTATCTCGGACAACGCCACGGTCTTGCCACCGTGCAGGATGTCCTGCACCCCCCTGATCTGCTGGATGAGGTCAAGGCGGCCATACTGGAGTCTGCCGCAGCCCTCGAAAAGCGCTACGGATTTACGCATGCATCCCTCGTTGACTACATCGAGCGCATGATGGTACAGCGATTCACCACGCCGGGCGTATCCGACTCAGTGCTGCGCGTTGGACGCTCGCGTATCTTTGAAAGCATCTTGAGAGAATATCAAAAAGCATAAGTTCACAAAGAAAAAACCATGACAGAGGTGAGTCCCACCATGTCATGGTTTTTATATTCAGTTTGATTTTACGACAAGATACGCACGAGATAGCTGAGAGAGTCCGACCAGAGCAGAACGCCGAGGAGGACGAGGACGACGCCCGCGACCTGCTGAATGCGCGGCAGATACTGGTAGAACGCACGCAGCTTCATGATGTGCCGCCGCCAGATGACGGCGAGTAGGAAGAATGGCACGGCGAAGCCGAGGCTGTAAACGAGAAGCAGAAGCGCCCCCTGTGCGACAGTTGTCGTATCTCCCGCATAGAGGAGGATAGTCGCAAGCATGGGACCCGTGCACGGCGTCCACCCGAGGGTGAACCCGCAGCCGAGGAGGAAAGCGCCCCCGATGCCGCCGAAGCCGCGCCGCTGGAACGGGCGATACTCACGTAGAAGCAGGGGGATCTTGATCCATCCCGTCATGAAGAGTCCCATGACGATGATGAGGACTGCCGCGCCCTGCCGTAGGATCTCCTGATAGGAGAAGAGCCACGCACCGATAAGCGATGCCGTTGCACCGAGCAGGACGAAGACGAGGGTAAAGCCCGCGAGGAACGCCGTCGTATTCACATAGAGTCGCCGCGATTCACCGCCATCCTGCTGACTGCTTTTCGCGAGAATGAGCGAGAACGTCGGGAGGAGCGGCAGAACGCAGGGCGAGATAAAGGAGAGGAAGCCCGCAAGGAACGCGCCGCCGAGCAGGGTCAGTTCCATGTGCCGCAGCCTCCCTGCACGAAGCGCTTAGAGTTTGCCAATGACATCTTCGAGTTCCTCTTTCGTCACGCCGCCTGTCTTTCGGTAGGCGACCTTACCATCCTTGTCCACGACGACAGTTGTTGGGATCGCGCGCACACCGTAGAGATTTGCCGCCGATCCCTGTGTATCGAGGACGACGGGCAGATCCGCCTTGCGCTCTGCCATGAATTTCTCGACGGGCGCAGCGTCTTCCTGCAGGTTGACGGCATAGAAGTCAACTGCATCTTTATGCGCCGCATGGAACGCCGCGAGATCGGGAATCTCCGCCTGACAGGGCGGGCACCACGTCGCCCAGAAGTTGATGATGTAAGGCTTTCCCTTCGCCTCGACGGCGACATCCTCGCCCGCGAGGTTCTTGAGCGTAAACGTCGGCGCAGCCTCACCACGCAGACCGGAGCCCTTGCCTTGCTCTGCGGCAGGCTGTGCGCTCGCCGTCGTCCCCTTGTCTGCAGTCTCATTGCCGCCGCAGCCCGCGATCATGCTGAGTGCAAATGCTGCTGCAAACAGTGCTGTATATCTCTTCTTCATAAATTTCCTTCCTAAAGATCAAAGTTACCAAGTTCGTACTGCGTGACGGAGAGTGCTGTAAGTGCCGCCGTCTCCGCACGCAGGATCAGTCGTCCGAGGGAAACGGACACAGCACCCGATGCACGGATTGCCTCTGCCTCGGCAGGAGAGAATCCGCCCTCCGCGCCGATAATGAGTACAATGCGCCGTGCCGTGAGCGCACGCAGTGCCGTCCGCATAGACTGCTCCTCTTCTCCTTCATAGCAAAAGATAACTGCCGCGTCGGAGGCCGCAAACAGATCAGCATTCTGCAAAAGTGAGGAGAGCGGCGCAACGTCTACAACGGACATGAGCACCCGCCGCCCGCACTGCTTTGCCGCCTCGTCCGCGATCTTCTGCCAGCGCGCAGCCTTTGCCGCCGCCTTTTTCGCATCATAGCGCACAACAACATGCTCTGTTATAACGGGATAGAATGCCGCAGCACCGAGTTCCACCGCCTTTTGGACGACGAAGTCCATCTTCTCGCCCTTGAGGAGCGCCTGCACAAGGATAACCTCAGTAGAAGCCTCCTCCTCCTGCGGCAGATATTCCACAAGGTTGAGACATACGGAATCCGAGGCAATGGATGCCACCGCCATACGGGCGACCCTACCGTCCGCATCCGCAACCATGACTTCATCCCCGATCTGCGCACGCATAACGCGTGCGAGATGGTGAGCGTCGTCGCCCGTGATCATGATTTCCTCCGCAAGCGTTCCCGCATAGAAGAGACGCCGCATCAGAGTTCCAACTCCTCACTGCGGCGAATAATCATCGCCGCCCATTCCTTTTCACAGGTCATATCGAGGACGGTATAGCCGTGCTCACGCGCCGCGCGTTCTACATCCGCAATGCGGTCGTCGATGATGCCCGAGACGAGGAGAACGCCTCCGGGAGCAAGATACGCATCCAGTTGGTCGAACAGGCGGATGATGATGTCCGCAATGATATTCGCCGTGATGAGTTGGGCGGGTTCGAGACCTGTGCAGACGGCAAGGAGATCACTCTCAATGGCAGCGACATTTGTGACATGGTTCGCACGGATATTCTCCTCCGCTACCGAGACCGCCACGGGATCGTAGTCCATTGCAATGATTTCGCCCGCGCCGAGCTTCGACGCGGCGATGGCGAGGATGCCCGAGCCACAGCCCACATCATAGATGCGCATCTGCGGACATACGAGACGTTCCAGCCAGCGCAGACACATCGCAGTCGTTGCATGTGCCCCCGTGCCGAAGGCCGCACCAGGGTCTAGGTCGATGACGATCTCGTCACCCGTCGGCGTATACTCCTCCCACGTCGGACGGACGACAATGCGCTGTCCGATCTTCTCCGTGTGAATGTAGGCTTTCCACGTCTCCGCCCAGTCCTCATCCGCGACGAACGTATGTGAGACCGTGCCCGCACCGATGGGCGCATCCACACGGCGCAGCCCCTCAATGCGCTCCGCGAGCGAAAGAAGACTCCCCTCCAGACGCGCATCTTCGGGCAGATAGGCGCGCACGGTCACCGTATCCGTATCCTCGGCGCGCGGCAGATCGGTATAGTCCCAGAGCCCAGCATCAATGTACTCATTGACGAGAGACGGATCGTCGATCTCCGTGCCCGCAGCACCGAGTTCCATCAGAATATTCCCGATGAGATCCGCGCCCTCATGCGTTGTGACAACACTCACCTGTGCCCATCGCATGCCATCGCCCCCTACTTTTTACCCAAGTTTTCTCTCTCGCTGAGAGTTATTATACACGAAAAATATTGGAAATGCGATAGAAATTTACTTTGGAAGGAGTTTGATCTCCTTCGGATACTCCCACTTCTGCAGTTCGCTCTTCGGTACCGCCTGCGGCTCCTTGCCTCCAAGGATTGTCAGCGTCGTGAGATAGATCTCTGCCATCTCTTCGACGTAGGACGCCTTGAGCAGCGCCTCCTTGAGTTCCTTGCTGTCAACGGCAATGACGCCGTGCTTCTCCATCAGAGCAACATCTGAAATCTTCAGCGGCTCAACGATGGACTCCGCAAGTGCGGGTGTGCCAGGTCTGCCGTACGGTGCCACAGGAATGTAGCCCTCCTTGCAGCCAAGCGCCATAATCTCATAGACAACTGCAGGAATCGGCTTGTTGAGCACTGCAAATGCCGTCGCAATCTTCGAATGCGTATGCGCAATCGCATGCACATCCGGGCGTGTCTGATACACCATGAGATGCATCAGAGATTCGCTGGTCGGACGCTGCCCGGTCTCTGCTTCGACAACTTTGGCATCCATTGTCATGACGACAATGTCATGATAGGACATCTCCTCGCGATCCATGCCGGTCGGTGTGATGCAGACCAGCTGCGTCTCCTCATCCCGTATGCTGAAATTTCCGGAGCGATGCCTGCACAGCCCCATTCGATCTGCCTGAAGCGCATAGGCAACGACCTGTTTTTTCAGAGCCTCTAACATGATATGACCTTCCTTTCAGCGTGCAAAGCCCATGCAGTAAAAAAGCCACCGCACGAATGCGCAGCAGCTTTCTCTCTATACAGATTTCTTAGATCTCTGCCTGCCAGAGTCCGTGCAGGTTGCAGTACTCGAGCACCTTGACCGGGGTATCGCCGTCCATGAGACGGAATGTGACCTCGGGTGCATCCGTCGCCGTCAGATCAACGCGCTGAACGCCCTTCTTCGTCACGAGGATGATATACTCGATGAGATGCTCCTCGGTCATCGGATGCGCGACGGAGCCGACGCTCACGTGCACCTCGTTCTTCGCAGCATCATAGGTCGCAACGGGAACGTGCTTCTCCTTCGCCGCATCCACCGTGTTCGGCACAATCGCCTTCAGCGGAGCACCTGCGCACGTGAGATCCAGAACCTCATCCCCGTAGACCTCAATCATATGCTTCTTGTCTGCAACGTAAAAAACTGACATAAATAACCCTCCTATTGTGGAAGCCTGGAGCTTCCTCTTCGTAAATACACAGCAAAGTAAATGGAAGGAAGTATTCCTTCAAATGTGGAGTGTGAAGACGCCATAGTCGTTATCTATTTTGTCTTTCACAAATAATAATTCTCCACAAAATAGTATTCTCCTTCTTTTCTCCCAAAAATTTTTCAATAAAAATTTATTTTTTTCCACGCGCGTTTCCGTCGATGAATTCCTGCACGAGATAGCGCGGGCGGCGCTTGACCTCGAGGTAGATCTTCGCGACGTATTCGCCGATCACACCGATGGAGAGGAGGATGAGCCCGCCGAGGAACCAGAGCGAGACAACGAGACTCGTCCAGCCGACGATGGTCTCGCCCACGAAGTGACGGGCGATCGACCAGATGAGCATCAGTCCGCTGATGAATGAGATGAACATGCCCATCTGCGAGATCATGCGGATGGGGCGCGCCGAGAGAGAGGTCACGCCCTCCCAAGCGAATGACGCCATGCGCCGCCACGGATATTTCGAGTCGCCCGCGAGGCGCTGTTTGCGCGTGTAGTAGACGATCTCATGCGAGAGTCCGATCATCGGCACAATGCCGCGCAAGAAGAGATTGACCTCAGGGTACTCCGCAAGCGCCGTGAGTGCACGCCGATCCATCAGGCGAAAATCCGCGTGGTTGAACACGATGTCTGCACCGAGGGCACGCATGGCACGGTAGAAACTCTCCGCCGTAAAGCGCTTGAGAAAGGTGTCCGAGGCGCGATTCTCGCGCACGCCGTAGACGATGTTCGCCCCGGCAGCGTGCTTCTCGAGCATGAGGTCAATCGCATGGATGTCGTCCTGCAGGTCGGCATCCATGCTGATGGTCACGTCTGCGTGCGGCAGCACGGTCATCAGCCCCGCGAGCAGGGCATTCTGATGCCCCTCGTTGTGCGCGAGATTGATCCCTGAGAAAAGTGGGCTGCGTTCCGTGCACTGACGGATCAGTTCCCACGTATTGTCACGGCTGCCGTCGTTGACGAAGGCGATGCGGCTCTTTGCATCGACACCCCCCACATCGATCAACCGTGTCAGCTTTTGCTCCAGTTTTTCTGCCGTATCGCGGAGCACTTCCTGCTCGTTGTAGCAGGGCACGACGAGATAGAGGACAGGTACGCTCATTCTTTATCATCCTTAAAGATACAGAGTCCGTCACGCTCCTCGACGAGCTGCCATTTCTCCGCGTCGAGCTGAGCCATCATCTTGCGGTACATGGAGTCACGCATGATGATGTATTTCGGGCGTGCATCCGTGCGCAGAGCAGCAAGCGACTCCGCGTGGTTCGTGTCCACCTCGATGCCAGGGATATCCGTGTAGAGCATGACACCGGGGCGCAGCTGCTTGTCAATGTAGAGGGCTCTCCCCTCCGCCTCAGCTGCTGCGTGGTAGTTCGCTGCATAATTGAGTGCAACCTGCTTGACACTGAAATGCCCCTCGATTGCAGGCATCATAAAGGCGAACGCAATGACCATCGTCACAACACCCGCGAGGACATGCAGCCACGCAGCGAAGATGAGGTTATGTGATGCCGTGATGCTGTAGACAATCGCCGCACCGAGAATGAGCGTAATCGCCCCGAGCCAGAGCCCGCCCTCTGCAAGCGGCGCGAGGCTGTCCCCGCTCATGAGCCAGCCGAGCCCGAGCAGGAGAAACATGACAGCGCTCCCGCCCGCCCATGCGAAATGCGTCTGCCTCCAGTCCTCGAGCATGCGTGCAAGATTCCATGCAATGATAGTCGAGAGCGCAGGCGTCAACAGCAGCATATAGGAGACCTGTTTCGTCTGGGCGATCGAGAAGAACACAAGCACAAAGATCCACCAGACCTGAAAGAAGGCGAGCATCTGCGCCTCCTCACCGAAACTTCGGCGGAAGGCATTTTTGACCGACTGGATCAGCAGCCCTGTCCAAGGGAAGAACCCGAGAATGAGAACGGGCAGGTAGAACCACCAATGCGCGCGCACGGGATGGAGCGGCGCAGTGAAGCGAGTGACGTTGTGAAAGCCAATGAACTCGTAGATGAACGCCATGCCGTGCACCTCGTACATATAGAGATACCACGGCAGTCCCACAGCAACGACGAGCAGCAGGCCACGCAGGACATGCATGCGAAAGATCTGCTCGAGCTGACGTGTAACGAGCAGATAGAAGAAGACAATCCCCGCAGGGAAAACCACGCCGATGGGGCCCTTCGTCATCACCGCAAGCCCGCAGGCGAGGTACATGAGCCAGTACTGTCGATGGATGAACGAGAAGAGCGCCGCCGTCATGAAGAAGAGGAGCGTAGAGTCCGTCACGGATGCCTTGCCCATATACATGAGGATGATGCTCGTCCCCATGACGATCCCCGACCAGAAGCCCGTGCGCGCACCAAAGAGCCGTGCAGATGCGAGCGCCGTCATGAGGATGGAGCCGATCGCCATGAGCGCGGCAGGGATGCGCGCCGCGAGCTCGCTGAATCCGCCGAAGATCTTCAGAGACGCCACGACGAGCCAGTAGAAGATCGGCGGCTTATCATACCAGAACTCATTGTAGATCCGCGGCGAGAGGTAGTCGCCGAAGCGGATCATCTCCTTTGCCGTCTCCGCATAGACAGGCTCATCGGGATCGAGCAGTGCCGTCCCGCCGATCCCGAAGAGGATCTGAAAGGATATGAGGCCGAGCAGCACGAGATAGACCGGCCACGCAAGATTTTTCTCATCGTTCATGCAGATATGCACCTCACCCATCCGAAAGAAATCATCTGCATTGTACCATATATTTTATTTTTTACAACTGCATTAAACAAGGTTCTCCGCGCAGTCGATGTCCGTGATGAGCACGTTGATGAAGCCGCCGCGAATTGCGCCGAGCACGGCGTCTTTCTTTGCGCGCCCGCCTGCCACACCAACGCGGCGCGGAATCTTCTTCAGCGTATCGAGAGGGATGCCCGCCACGCGCTCGTTGAAATCCGTAAACGGCGTAGTGTCGCCATCGGCATCAAAATAACGCAGCGCAATGTCCCCTACCGCCCCGCGTGCCGTGAACTCATCGAGGATTGCGCGGTCGACATAGCCTGTCTGCAGGATCGTCGAGTGCTCCGTCGAGGGAATCCCAATGCCCATAAGCACGAGATCGAGACGCGAATAGAGGCGGATCACATTGCGGATCGTCTTCTCCTCCAGAAATCCCTCGAGCACCTCCCGCCGCGAGAACACTGCAGGCGCGAAGAACTGCACGCAGTCCCCGACGAAGCGGTCGGCGAACTCCTGCGCAAGGTAGTTCGAGTGGATGTCGAGCCGGCTCTCCGCCACACCGCCAACAAGCGGGACAAACGTCGCCTTGATCGGGCTGCGGATGAAATAATCCGAGCGCACGACATTCTGGATCGCGAGCCCCATCGTAATGCCGACGAGGTAGCCGTCCATGAGGACGCGGGAGAGATACTCGAGCGTCGCGCTGCCGATCTCGGAGTTGATGGGGTACTGCCCGTCCGAGATCGGACTGGACGGAACGATAATGACCTCCTGGAGGTTGTATTTTTTCTCCAGCGCGCGCTCCATCTTCCCATATGCGATATTGTCCGGATTCTGGATCTCGATGCGGACAATGCCGCGCTCCTTACCGATGGTGAGCATGCGCGAGACCGTCGGACGCGAGATGCCGAGCGCCTCGCAGATCTCCTTCTGCCCCAGCCCGTCCTGATAGTAGAGACTGCAGCATTTGAAGATGAGGCGCACATCGTCAACAATTTTCTTCATCGGGAAAACCTCTCATGACCTTCGGAACACATTCTATCTTTTGTATTCTTTATTGACATATTTTCTATAACTTTGCCGAAAAAGGGAGCTACCGCTGCTGCGACAGCTCCCCATAAATTACACTCAATGTACTTCGATGCTTGCCCCCATCTTGACATCATCCTTCGTGAGCGGCACATCGCCTTCCAGCATGATGCAGCCCGGGCGCTCCGGTGTTGTACCGCCGTTGAACGAGAGCGTGCAGTGCCCGAGTTCCTTCAGCGTGTGGAGCGCCTCGTCACCGATCGCCGTGATCGTAAATGCCTTGTCGCAGACGATCATCGTATCACCGACGGCGGGATCCTCGTTGTAGTTTGCAGGCGTGTGCAGAACAGAGAACTCGGCGAGCTCCGCCGGGGCATTGTTGTTGAAGATAATGATAAAATTGGCGTTTGGATCATCGAGAAAGAGAAGGGACTCCTCGCCCCAGCTTGTGATTTCGCAATAATACTTCATGCTGCATCCTCCTGTCTGACGAAAACGCGCTGCTCCGGGATATGGAGCGAGGGGCTGCGTTTCCTATGCCTGTTTTGCCTCGCGGCTCTTCATGTAGAGATAGATCTTCTCCGTGACAATGCCGCGAATCAGGATGACGACAATGCCGACGAGGAAGTAGCGGACGGCGAGATCGCCGAGCGGCAGCCCGAGCGTCGTAATGCCCGCTGCAATGCCCATGTAGACGAAGAGCTCTCCGCCGTTCGCATGGGGGAAGAGTCCCGTCACGGGATGGACGAAGCTGACCGCTGCGTCATAGTAGGCGGGCTTATACTTCTGATCGACAAAATTGCCGAACGTGTAGCACATCGGATTGCCGAGGAAGAGGACGGCGAGCACGGGGAGGACGGTATAGCGCGTGATGATGTTCTGCGTTGCACGCTGTGCCACGCCGTTCACGCGATCCTCTCCGATGAGTTTGATGAGCGAGTTGACTGCCGTCATCATGATGACGAGCAGGGGGATGATCCCCGTGACCCACGAGGTAAATGTCGCCGCACCTGCGCGGAAGAGATCCATAAAGCCGTTTGCCGCTGCTGCTATCAGTTCCATAATACTATATCCCTCCCGATTAGTAAAGCCCAATGCTTGCTGCGTAGGCGATCAGCACTGCCAAGGGGCCTGTAATGACGCGCGAGTAGAGGACGGCGGGAACACCGAGCTCAATCGTCTCGGGGTCTGCCTCACCGAGACTGAGACCGACGGGAACGAAGTCTGCGCCGACCTGTGCGTTGATCGCAAAGAGCGCGGGCAGCGCATACTGCGGCGGTATGTTCCCCATGCCGATCTGCGCGCCGAGCAGCGTACCGACAACCTGTGCAATGACGGCGCCGGGGCCGAGCACAGGAGAGATGAACGGAATCGCACAGATGAGCGAGATGACGAGCATGCCCGGCAGCGAACTCGCAAGCGGCGAGATCGTATTCGCAATGACATTGCCGAGCCCCGACACAGAGATGATGCCGAGGATCATGGAGACGAACGCCATGAACGGCAGGATACTCTTGACCGTGATGTCGATCGTCTCACGCCCTGCGGCGTAGAACTTGTTGACGACGCCGCCGATCGCAATACCGAGGCGCGTGACGAAATTCTTTTCACGCCCCGCCTGCATTGCAGCGATCTCCGCCTTTGCCTGATCCTTACTCTTCGGTGCATGTGCGGGCGCAGCTTCCGCTGCTGCTGCACTCTCCGCCTCATCCGCATAGGAGAGGCAGGAGAGATCGACCGCCGACACGTAGAGCTCCTTCGTGATGAACTGCGCAAGCGGCCCTGTCTTGCCGACGGGCAGCACATTCGCCGTCAGGATGCCCTTCTTCGGATAGACACCGCAGCGTGCCGTACCGCCGCAGTCCACAACAGCGAGCAGGATCTCCTCATCCGGCACCCCCGTCGAGAACCCGTCGACCGCCGTGCAGCCCGTCATCTCTGCAATCTTTGCCGCGAGCGGGTGAATGCCGCCGCCCGTCACGCTGACGATCTTGCTGCGCGCCTCCGTCGGAACGAGTACGAGAGGTCCGCCCCATCCGCCCTTTCCGGCGACAATCTTGACTGATTGATGCATTCGTTTTCCTCCTATGTGATAAAATCCCCTCTTCATGCGGGGTCTTACAAAACACAAAAACAAAACACAAAACTATACGGGCGCATGCTTTCCTTCATTGTGCAGCCGTATCATCAGGGCATCGAGCGCCTGCATATGCCCCTTGTAGTGCGCACGCCGCTTCTCGGGCAGCGCCGCATACTCCGCATGCAGGTCGTAGATCGTCCGCCCGACGATGTCCGCCATCGGACGAAAGCGGCTGAGGATGGTCATCCCCTGCATGATCCGCCCGTCCAGAATCACGCCGTCGGAATTGCACGCAATCACGACAATGTTCGACGGGCCGAGTTTGCGCCTGCGCGCACCGATACCGACATTGCCGAGCTTGTGCATCTCGCGCACGGCGTGTTTATACTCCTTGACCTGCAGATGTGTGCCGACAACCTGAATGACGAAGAGCAGGAACAATCCGCCGAGGAGCATCTCTGTCTGCAAGGAATTACCTCCTCTCTACTCTGCTATGGAAACGATTTGAATTATACCATATAAAACATATTTTTACAATAAATTCTTGGTTGAATTTTTGTAAATGTATCTTGCTGTGCCGCCATCATTTGTCATTTGTTCAGCATATAAAGAAGCTGCCGCATTGCGACAGCTCCGTGTATCCGTTTATGCTATTTTTGAAATGAGGTTGATGTAGTGCGTGAGCACCTTGCGCATCCCCTCGTCCGCCGCCTTCTGCGTCTCGATGAGAGAATCCGTATGCGCCGCCTTGATCTCCGCCATTGCACCTACGAGGAAGTCCGTATAGACGTTCAGCTTCGTGATGCCGTCGCGCACGGCGCGCCGCAGATTCTCATCCCCCGTGCCCGATCCGCCATGCAGAACGAGCGGCACGGGTACGGCGGCAGAAAGTGCGCGCAAGCGCTCGAAGTTCAGCTCCGGCGTTTTATTGCTCTTGTAGACGCCGTGCGATGTGCCGACCGAGACGGCGAGCGAGTCCACACCCGTCGCCTCGACAAAGGCCACCGCCTCCTCCACCGTCGTATAGACGCTCTCGGAGGTCTCGCCCTCAACGCCCTCGGATGCGCCGCCGACATGGCCGATCTCCGCCTCGACACTGACGCCCTGCGTATGCGCGTACGCGACAACCTCCTTCGTCAGGCGGATGTTCTCATCCATATCCTTCATCGAGGCATCGAGCATAACGGAGGTGAACCCAAGCTCGATCGCGCGGTGCAGGAAGTCAAAATCCTGCCCGTGATCGAGATGCAGAACGATCGGGGTTGCCACCTTCTCCGCCCAGTACTTGCCGACGAGAGCCGCCTCCTCGAGGGAGATCAGCCCCGCATGCCCCTGCGCAAAGGAGAGGAGGATCGGCGTCCTGAGCGCGTCCGCCGTCTGCGCAAAGACGCGCGCCGCGTTCAGCGTGAGAAAATCGGGCGCAACAATACCGTAGTGCCCTACCTTTGCCGCATCAAGCACGGATTTTCCATCGACCAACATAATGACTCCTCCTTTTCTGAAAACACATTGATTTCGTGCTTATCATATTTCAGAGGAGTCCATTTGTCAATCGTTTTATTTACCAGTGGTTAATTCTTTGTCGAACGCACACGGAATCGGCTGCGGAACGCATCCGCCTTCGAGGTTGCATACTGGATGATTTGCCCCTCGCGATCTGTTGTCAATATGCGCGTGACGAAGATCGGCGCCTGCTCCTCCACCTCTAGGTAGAGCGCGATTTCGGGCGTCGCGCGGATCACCTCGATTGTTTTGTCCTCCGCAAAGGGGTGGACATCATGTGCCGCAAGTGTACGCAGCAGCCCATGCGCCGTGAAATCCGTGTGCACGAGTTCAGGGCAGAACGCAAGCGGGATATAGTCGTCTGTGACCGCATAGATCTTCTCGTCCACATAGCGCAGACGCTTGAGATGAAAGACGAGCGTCCCCTCGGTGAGGCTGAGCATCGCCGCGAGGTTTCCGCGCGCGGGCTCGACCACCTGCTGCAGAACTGTGCTGCGTGTCACGCGCCCCTCCGCCGAGAACATCTGCGCCAACCCGAAGCCGCGCTCTGCCGCCTCGGAGTAATCCACGGGGATCTTCTCCCCCGTGTAGAACGAGCCGCGCCCCTGCATGCGCACAATCTTGTTCTCCGCCTCGAGCAGCTCGAGCGCCTTGCGCACGGTCGGACGGCTCACACCGAGCATCTGACACAGCTCCCGCTCGCCCGGAATCGGAGAGAAATACGCAAGGTCGGCAAACTGCCGCTCCATCGCATCGCGAATCTTCTCGTGCAGACGCTCGCGTTTTTTGCCCGTCATGAACAGCCCTCCTCTTTTACCTTTGTTATAGTATAGAATTACTTGTCCTTTTGTCAACAAAAATTCCCTTGCAAGTGTATTTTACCTGTGGTAACATTTTATTAACCAATGGTAATCATTTATCTCATACAGGAGGTCAGCATCATGAAGAGCAGTCTTGCCCCATTCCTCGTTGTCAACCCGAAGTCCTATCTCTACGGCAAGGAGTCGCTCGCACTCGCGCACGCTGCCGATCATGCCGCCAAAGAGACGGGTCTGAAGATCTACTTCACCTGCCCGTTCTCCGACATCCGCTACATTCGTGAGAACACGGAGGCGATCATCGTCACGGCACAGGCGATGGAGAGCCTGCGACCCGGCCGCGGCATGGGACATCTTCTCCCCGAGGCGATCTATGAGGCAGGCGCACGTGCGACCTTCCTCAACCACGCGGAGAACCCGATGACGATGGCAGAGCTCGCCAAGACGATTGCGCGTGCGCGCGAGCTCGGCATCGAGACGATTGCCTGCGCGGATTCCCTCGCCGAGGGCACGGCAATCGCCGCATTCCGCCCCGACATCCTCCTCTGCGAGCCGACCGACCTTATCGGTACGGGCAAGACAGCAGACGACAGCTACACAACCGCCATCGTTGCGAAGATCCGCACGATCGACCCCGGCATCGGCATCATGATCGCCTCGGGCATCACGACGGCGGACGATGTCTATCGTGTCGTACGCCTCGGTGCAGACGGCAGCGGTGCAACGAGCGGCATCCTCAGCGCCCCCGATCCGGCAAAGCGGATTCTTGAGATGGCAGAGGCCATTGTACGCGCCGCCGAGGTGCGTGAGTCACAGGACAGTGCGGCATAGGCGCGGAGGAGAGATCAAATGGCTGTATTCAAGAAAAAACTGTCGCTCACATCTCACGGAAATACGCCGACCTTTATCAACATCACGGAGGAGCTGCGTTCCGCCATCGCCGAGAGTGGCATACAGGAGGGCATTGCAACCGTCATTTCACCGCATACCACCTGCGCCGTCTTCTTCGAGGAGTTCGTGCACGATGTAGACGAGACGGGCACGGAGTTCCTGCAGAACGATCTGAACGCCGTCCTCGAGAAGCTCATCCCGAACCAGACGGGCTGGAACCAGTACCAGTATCCGGGCGAAGAGCACTACCGCGCCGTCGAGAGTTGGCCGGATGCCGAAGCATACCTCCCTGCCGGTGACCGCACGGCGCTCTGGAACTGCGATGCGCATCTCAAGGCGACCCTCATCGGCTCCTCGGAGACATTCGAGGTTGCGGATGGCAAGCTCGCCGTCGGCACAACGGGCTACTGCTACTTCGTCGACTTCGACCGCACGCGTGCCCGCACGCGAAAATGCACGATTGTCGTGATGGGCGAATAAACTCATTCAAAGGGATTACCGTATGAGGATGTAAAATTTCCTCATACGGTAATCCCTTTTTTATCTGATTTTTTAAGTTGACAAGATTCACACAATAATGTATTCTACCAACGAGAAAATGATGGAATCATTACAGAAGGAAATTTCTGCAATAAACGCATTGCTGCATAATCATAGAGGGATGTATTCCCTTTTTATTTTACCTCATTATTGATAACAATTATCTATATCATATTTGAATGGAGTGTTTTATGGAAGTGTTGGAACGAAACTCCTGCACGGACACGCACCCGCGTGCGTTTCGCCGGCGACTGGCTCTCGGGATCGGCCTTTTCATACTCATACTTGCCCTGATTGCGAGCGCCTCATCGGGTGCGGTCAGGGTTGCGCCTCATGATATTCTGCCGACGCTGCTGGGAAACGGAACGCCTGAGGATTACCGTATTCTCTGGCATATTCGCCTGCCACGCATCATCACGGGTGCTTTAACGGGCATCAATCTTGCACTGGCGGGCTGCATCCTACAGGGTATTCTGAAAAATCCGCTCGCTGACCCTGGTATCATTGGTGTCTCAGCAGGCGCAGGACTTGCTGCCATGTGCATCATGATTTTGCTCCCGGCTGAGACGAAGTTCGTTCCGCTCGGCGCATTCGTTGGTGCAATGATCGCTGTAGCGTTCGTCTTTGCCCTCTCCTGGGAGAACGGCGTACATCCGATACGCATGGTACTCGCAGGGGTTGCCATTGCCGCATTTTTTGGTGGGGCGATGACGGCACTGATGGTGTTCTACTCCGACCGCATACAGGGTACCGTGAACTGGATGGCGGGAGGCTTTGCCGGACGCAGCTGGAGCCATGCCGAAATGGTGCTCCCCTACACACTCGTAGGAATCGCAGGAGCGCTGCTCGGCAGCCGCTGGCTGAATGCCCTGCAGCTCGGAGAAGAGACGGCGCGCAGCCTCGGTGTAAATGTCGCGCGTGCCCGACTCATCCTCCTCCTGCTCGCTGCGCTGCTTGCCGCGTCTGCCGTGAGCGCCGCCGGCATGCTTGGCTTTGTCGGTCTCGTCGTACCGCATATGGTACGTCTGCTGACCGGCTCTGATTTCGACTGGCTGCTCCCCGCCTCAGCGGTCTGGGGCGCGGCGCTGGTGACAGGTGCAGACGCTGCAGCGCGCGTCGCATTTGCTCCGATCGAAGTCCCCGTCGGCGTATTCATGTCCTTTTTGGGTGCCCCCTTCTTTCTCTACCTGCTCAAGAAGGGCATGAGAAGGGAGTGACGACATGGAGGAACTGCTGCGCACACACGATCTTTCCGTTAGCTACGGCAGTACTGAGATCATTCACGCCGTCGACATTTCCATTCGGCGCGCGGAGATCGCCGCCATCATCGGGCCGAACGGCTCAGGCAAATCGACGCTCCTCAAGGCACTTGCCCGGCTCTTGAAACCGCGCAGTGGAGTGGTCGAATTCCTCGGCACGGATATCTGGAGCAGAACGGAGCGGGAGGTCGCACAGAGGATTGCCTTTCTTCCACAAAGTGCAGATCCCCCGGACGACATCACGGTGCTCGAACTCGTTCACATGGGACGGCTGCCGCATCGAAAGTTCTGGGATACGTTTTCAAAAGAGGACGGAGATATCTGTCGTGAGGCACTGATGCGAACTGGAATGGAGTCCTTTGCCATGCGCCCGATCCGCGCCCTCTCCGGCGGTGAGCGTCAGCGGGCACGCCTTGCGATGGCGCTTGCCCAACAGCCGGAGGCACTGCTCCTCGACGAGCCGACGACGTATCTCGACATCCGTCACCAGCTCGCTCTCATGGAGCTCGTGGAAGAGCTTCACGATGCGCTCGGCCTCACCGTTGTCATGGTGCTGCACGATCTCAACCAGGCCGTACGCAGCGCGCAGCGGCTCATTGCCGTCTGCGCCGGAGAGATTCTCGCAGACGGGTCGCCGAACGCCGTATTCACACGCGAACTCGTGCGTGGTCTTTACGGTGTGGAGAGCCGCGTCAGCGATATCGAGATTGCAGGGCGTCAGACGAAGCTCTGCCTGCCGGAGCGTGTTGCAAAGGATCTTGCGCATGAGCAAAGCGCTCCCTCACACACATAATCACCTATACATCACGGAGGTTCCTATGCGAAAATTCGGTATCATTGCAGCGATTCTCTGTCTTGCGTCGGCAGCCCTCTTCCTTCTCTGGCCGCACGAGCAGGCGCCACCGGAAGAAACGGAGCTCACGGTAACCGACAGTACAGGACGCTCAGTCACACTCCCGGCGCATCCTCAACGCGTCGTCATCCTCAATCCCTCAAACCTCGACCTCTACGTCGCAGCAGGCGGTGCCGAAAACATTGTTGGGAAGCCGACCTCACAGGTATTCTCCGAAACGGTAAAGGAAAAGACAGCTGACGCAGAAGAGGTCGGCATCATACATCAGCCCGATATCGAAAAGATCCTCGCGCTGCATCCGGATCTTGTCATTGGTACGAATGTACCATTTCACACGGGACTCGTCGAAACACTTAGCAATGCAGGCGTACCGCTCTACATTCGAGCGCTCGATGACGTCCCCTCACTGTTCGGCGCACTCGAGCTATATGGCAAGCTCTCAGGACACGAAGAGAATGCCCAGACACAAATTGCAGCGATTCAGCAAAAGCTCGATTCCGTAAAGAAAAAAACCGAAGGGCGTATGCCGCCGAAGAATCTCCTCGTCTTCGGGGCGCCCGACAGTTTTAACATGGGCACGTCAAAGTGCTTTACCGGCGGTCTGATCGAGATGCTAGGCGGCGGCAATATTGCCGATCACGCGGACGGAGACGGCGCCTACCTGCCGCTCTCCATGGAGTTCGTCGCACGCGAGAATCCAGCCGTCATCTTCGTTATCGTACATGGTCCTGCAGAGACCCTCGAACCGAAGATGCGACGCGATCTGCAGGAAAGCGAGGCATGGGCCGATGTCGATGCAGTGAAGAACGGCCGCGTCTACGTACTGCCGTATGATCTCTTTGCGGTGAACCCGGGTATCCGCGCTGCGGATGCACTCCAAACGCTCGCAGACATCATGTATCCTGCATCACAGTGAAAGGAGGAATCCACAGGAAAACAGCACACACTCATAGGAGAGCAGAACGAAAAGCAGGGCCTGCGCCGCTGTTTCGCACATGGAACTCGGTGCAGACAGTTTTGATATACAGTGATCGGAGATGAAAAGATGTTACACAGACACACAAAGAAAAGACTCCTTCTGACCGCCGCCGTCCTCGGCGCGATGTCTGTTCCCGCCTATGCTGCAGAAAGTGCATCCAATACGAACGTGCGAACAGATGAGATTATCGTTACTGCATCCCGCACGGAGCAGGAGATCAAGGAGACACCAAGCGCCGTCGAGGTCATCACGCGCGCGGACATCGACAAGATGGGCGCGGAAAACCTTGTACAGGCGCTCAAACTCGCCCTCGGCATTGATCTGCAGGAAAACACGATGGTCGGCAACCGCTCCGCCATCCGCGGCATGAATACAAATCAGACGCTCATCCTCATCGATGGACGTCGCGTCCGTACGGAGAATACGAGCGAGACGATGAACTACTATGAGCTGCAACGCGTCAACATGGACGACGTGGAACGGATCGAGATTGTGCGCGGCGCGGTCAGCTCCCTCTACGGCTCGGAGGCGCTCGGCGGCGTCATCAACGTCATACGGAAGCGCCCCGCCGAGGCGCAGACCTCTGTTACCCTCGATTGGACGACGCGCCAGAACAATGAAGGTCTCCGTCTCGACTCCGGCAAGGTCGGCAAATGGGCGTTCAGCACGAGCTTCAAGCGCACGGGCGTGCGCGAGCGCGGTACCGACACGATCAGTAATATATACGGCAAGAAGTATTTCTTCAACATCGACGGCCGTATGGACGTGGCAAGGGACAAGTGGCTCGATGTCTTCTTCGACTATCTGAAGGAAGATCTCGACATGAAGGACTCCGCCACGCAGAAAACAACCTACGACCATGACCGCATCTCGACGGGCGCAAAGTATTCGGGACGCGACAGCCGCGGCGACTATGAGATGCAAGTGTACTATACCTATTTTGACAAGAATCAGCGAACAAGAAGCCGCACCAACGGCAGCCTCCACAGCTTTGACGATATGACGTACAACTCCCTGATCTTCGACGGCAGACGCTCCATGCAGATCGCAAAGGATCATCTGCTGACCGTCGGCGGCGAATACCGCAAGGAGGACTACGAGAGCACGCGCATCAGAGGCTCCAAGACAACGACGCTTGAAGGTGTGACCAATCAACTTGGCGACAGCTCGATGGATTTTGCCGCACTTTATGTGCAGGATGAGTGGCTCGCCAGCCCGCGCTGGACGATCATCCCGTCTGTCCGCTGGGATCACAGCGACGTATTCGGCAGCGAGGTGACGGGTAAGCTCGGCACAACTTACAAAATGAGCAAAGGACTGCGCTTCAAGGCGAATGTTGGCACTGCCTACCGCGCTCCGACGGCAAGCGAACTCTACTTTGACTGGCGGCATACACCTGCTGCGCGGGTGAATGTCCATATTGTTGGAAATCCCGATCTGAAGCCCGAAAAGGCGCTGAACTTCGACCTTGGAATCGAGGGCGAGCGCGGCAAGACCTTCGGTAAGCTCACGTACTTCCACAACAAAGTGGAAGACTTGATCAACGTCAATGTAGTCAACACCGTCATCCCCGGTCCTCCGCCGCCTACTATCCTCTCAACTGGTACATATCAGAACATCGACAGCGCCACGATACAGGGTGTCGAGCTTGAGGCGAAACAGGATCTCGGCAGCGGCTTCGCCCTGCGTGGGCTCTATACCTACCTCGACGCACAGGACGATAAGACTAACACGCGCCTAATGGGACGCGCCCGCCACAAGGCGAGCCTCCAGCTCAGCTACGATGACCCGCGTCATGGCTGGAACGCAACACTCTGGCAGGACTGGATCTCAGGCTACCGCTATGCGGAGCAGGTCGGCAGAGGCAGGGCTGCGCACACCGTTTATAAGGACGCGGCTCTCGCACTGACGAACTTCGTTGTTACCAAGAAGTTCAACGAGCAGTTCAGCGCCTACCTCGGTATTGACAACATCTTCGACAAGGAGAGCGACGCGCTCGCCTACGATGGCCGCATCTGGCGCGGCGGCGTACACATGACATTCTGAGTAGGCACAAAACCAGACAGCGAAAAAATCCCCGCAGCAATGCCGCAGGGATTTTTCGTTATACCGGCGATGAGTTACTTCAGCGCATAACCGTTGTTATACATCTTGTCCTGCTCTTTGCGTACCTGATAGAGCTGCGTCGAGGTGTCGAGGTCAACCATGTCGAGGGTGAGGAGGGTGCCCTTCTTGACATCGCATTTCATGCGCGTGTTCTTGTTGACAAGCGCATAGACGACGTACCCCTTTTCATAGGTCTCCTGCGCGGTTGCAATCGAGCCATAGGTTGTGTAGCCGCCAATGCCGTCGATGGTCTCACCCGCCTTGAGGTCGCGCTTGGCGACGGTAATGCACTCGCTGACAGGGCCGTCGAGCGGGATGATGGTCGGCTCGCCGTCGATGACAATACTCGCAACGGTGAGCGGCGTCTCGAGGTTGCAGAGGTGATAGGGGCGGTAGAGCGTCCAGAGGGGGCCGGGGCCCATGCTGTGATAGCCCATCTGATACGCGATCTCTTCGTTCTTCGTGGTCACGGTAACAAAGACGCCGGGCGCAATGCCGTTGACATACTCAACGACGCCATGCTTACTGAGGATACCGCCGTCCTTCTTGAGCTTGAAGATCTCGTTGAGTTCGGCGCAGCGATCCTTCGGCGAGGCCGCAGGGCCGTGGCCGCCGATCACATCGGGGACGAAGCCGGTCGCATTTGACATGGCGGTCATCTCGACCATGGTCTTCGTGCCGTCCTTGAACGAGGTGAGCATGCGCGGGCTCATCTTGCGGCGCGTTGCCTCTTCGAGTACGGTGTCGGGGTTGCAATCGTAGTCGAGCTTGTTGTTCTTGCCTTTGCCCATGACCACGACTTCCATCCCCATCGCACGCGCAAAGGAGAAAAGCTCCATGACAGCACCCGGCTCATCGCCCGCCGAGCCCGTGTAGATGACGCCGTTCTTGTCGCCGAGCTTCTTGAGGTAGCTGCCGATGACGACGTCCGTCTCGACATCCATCATGACGACGTGTTTCTTGTTGTTCATCGCATCGATTGCGATCTTGACGCCGACCTCGGGCACGCCCGTCACGTCGATGGCGACCTCAACGAGGTTCGCATGCGAGATGAAGTCCGAGTTCTCCGTCGCGACGTATTTGCCCTGCTCCATGTAGCGGTTCGCCTCTTCGAGCGTCTTTGCAACGGCAATATCCTCGTCGCTGATGCCCGCATAGTGGAAGGCGTTGATGACGTTTTCAAACTTGATATCCGAGACGATGGCGGGCATGATCCCCTTCATGAGCGCCATCTGTGTGACCATACCGCGCCCCATCTGACCTGCGCCGACGATGCCGGCACGGATGATCTTGCCCTCTTCCTCGCGCTTGGCGAGTTTCTTGTCCATATTCAGCATTGCGAAACTCCTTTCGCCCACCCATCGGTGGAACATCTACAGCTGTGTGCTGAACTTAGTATAGCACCGCATTTCTATTCATACAATATCACTTTCACTGAATTTGCGTAAACATTATCGCAAAAAAAAGGCACGTTTCCATTTGTAAAGAAACGTACCTTTTCGTATTTACATCAGACCGCTGCGCGGAGGGCTTACATCATGCCGCCCATACCGCCCATGCCCGGCGCACCTGCCGGCATCGGAGCTTCAGGCTCCGGCTTGTCCGTGACGAGCGTCTCGGTCGTGAGCACCATCGCCGCGATCGACGCTGCGTTCTGGAGTGCGGAGCGCGTAACCTTCGCAGGATCCACGATGCCCGCGCCGATCATGTCAACATAGGTGTTCTCAAGTGCGTTGAAGCCAACACCATCGCCTGCCTTCTTCACGCTGTCGACGACAACGGAGCCCTCAAGGCCTGCATTCTCCGCAATCTGACGAACAGGAGCCTCGATTGCGCGCTTGACGATCTCAACGCCGACCTTCACATCGCCCTCTGCCTGGATCTTGTCGAGTGCCGGGAGGATGTCAATGAACGTCGTGCCGCCGCCCGCAACAATGCCCTCTTCAACCGCTGCACGCGTTGCATTGAGCGCATCCTCGACGCGGTACTTCTTGTCCTTCATCTCGACTTCCGTTGCCGCACCGATTTCAACGACAGCTACGCCGCCGGAGAGCTTTGCGAGGCGCTCCTGCAGCTTCTCACGGTCGAAGTCGGACGTCGTCTCTGCAATCTGCTTCTTGAGCTGATCGACACGCGCCGCAATCTGTGCCTTGTCGCCTGCCCCGTCGACAATGGTCGTCTCCTCCTTGGAGGAACGAACCTGACGTGCACGGCCGAGATCCTCGAGCGTCACGCTGTCGAGCTTGCGGCCGATCTCCTCGCTGATGACCGTGCCGCCCGTGAGGATTGCGATGTCCTCGAGCATTGCCTTGCGGCGGTCGCCGAAGCCCGGAGCCTTGACTGCGAGCGCCTTGAACGTGCCGCGCAGCTTGTTGACAACGATCGTTGCGAGTGCCTCACCGTCGAGATCCTCAGCGATGATGACGATCTGCTTGCCCTGCTTTACGACCTGCTCGAGCACCGGCAGGATGTCCGCAACGGACGAAATCTTGCGATCCGTGATGAGTACGTACGGATCGTCCATGACGGCTTCCATCTTCTCCGTGTCCGTCACCATGTACGGGGAGATGTAGCCACGATCGAACTGCATGCCCTCGACAACCGAGAGGTTCGTGTCCATGGACTTGGACTCCTCGACTGTGATGACGCCATCCTTGCCAACCTTCTCCATTGCCTCTGCGATGAGGTCGCCGACCTCGGTGTCGCCGGAGGAGATTGCCGCAACCTGTGCAATCTTCGCCTTTGTCTCAACCTTCTGCGCCTTGCTCTTGATCTCCTCGACGAGCGTCTTGACAGCCGTCTCGATGCCCTTCTTGACGATCATCGGGTTTGCGCCCGCAACGACGTTGCGCATGCCTTCCTGAATCATCGCCTGTGCGAGGAGGGTCGCCGTCGTCGTGCCGTCGCCCGCGATGTCGTTCGTCTTCGTCGCAACTTCCTTCACGAGCTGTGCGCCCATGTTCTCGAACGGATCCTCGAGCTCGATGTCGCGTGCAATCGTCACACCGTCATTCGTGATCGTCGGCGCGCCATACTTCTTGTCGAGCACGACGTTGCGTCCCTTGGGGCCGAGCGTGACCTTGACCGCGTTTGCAAGTGCATCCACACCACGGCCAAGTGCGCGGCGTGCCTCTTCGTCAAACAGAATCTGCTTTGCCATTTATACTGCCTCCAAAATTTATCTATTACAGAATCGCCAGAATATCGCTCTCACGAACGATGAGGTAATCCTTGTCGTCCACCTTGATCTCGGAGCCCGAGTACTTTGAGAAGACAACGCCGTCGCCGACCTTGACCTCCATCTCTGCACGCTGTCCGTTATCGAGCAGCTTGCCTGTGCCAACGGCAACGACCTTGCCCTTCTGCGGCTTTTCCTTCGCCGTGTCGGGGAGCACAATGCCGCTCGCCGTCGTGACATCGCTCTCCGCGACTTCAATGACAACACGTTCGCCCAGTGGCTTAATCATGGTATCTGCCTCCTAGTTTTCATAACAATTTTTCATCGTGTTAGCACTCTCATTTGCTGAGTGCTAACTTACGATGTCTATAGTAAAGGTTTTAAGTCAAAAAGTCAATAGTTTTTTGTAAAAAAGTCAAAAAAACAACAAAGAGCCGCGAAAAGCTCTTTGTTGTTTGTCGTGAAATCTTATTCTTTGAACGCCGCCACAAGGTTCTTGAGGCGTGCCGTCCCCTCCTTGAAGCTCTGAATCTTGGCAAGGATATTCTCGTACTCGGCCGCCATGCTGACGACCTTCTCCGCAATGCGTGTGTTGCCCTCCGCGCCCTCGTGGGTCGCGTTGCGGATGCCCTCCATCGCCGCGTTCATCTCGCTGACGGAGTCGAGCAGCTTCCGCGAGCGCGAGGTCGTCACCTCCGCTGTCTTCCGGAAATACTCTGCGTCCCCCTTATACTGCTCAGCCGTCTTGTCCATGAGGTCGTAGTCGCTGCGAACATTCTCGTCAATGAAGCTAAGCAGCTTGTAAGTTCCGCTTGAGAGTGCCTGCACGGAGCCCGTGACCTGCCCCGTGAGCCCCTTGATCTTCTCTGCCGTGCCGCGCGACTGCTCGGCGAGCTTGCCGACCTCGCCCGCGACCACGGCAAAGCCACGTCCCTGCTCGCCCGCACGCGCCGCCTCAATGCTCGCGTTGAGCGCTAGGAGGTTCGTCTGCTCGGCGATTTCGGAAATCTCGAGTGTGAGCTGGTCGATCTGCTCGACGACCTTCGCGGACTCGATGGCCTCTGCCACTGAGGCCTTCGTGCCGCCGTAGATCTGCCGTGTGTTCAGGCGCGACTGCTCCATGCTCGTCTGGAGATCGGCAGCGCGCTGCTCCACCTCACGCGTATACGCCTCGCTGGCATGCGCTGCATCCGCCGCGCCCTTGATCCCCTCGCTGAGCCCCTCGCTGAGATGCTGGACGCTGGAGGTGGACGCCGCTGTCTCCTCCATGCCTGCAGACATCTCCTCGGTCACGGCAGACATGTCCTGCGTGTCATTGTTGAGCCCCTGCAGCATCTCCTCAAGCTCGGCAACCATCGCATCGGTCTGCTCCGCCTCCTCGTGCACCTGCTTCATAAAGCCCTGCATCTTTCCGAGTGCCTTGACGACCGTACCGATTTCATCCGCACGGTCAGAGAGTTCGCGCGGAATCTCACGCGAAAGGTCTCCGGACGCGACAGCACTCAGATGTCCGATGGAGGCAACGAGCGGATCGGAGATATTATCTGCAATGCGCCGCGACACGAGGATGCCAAAACCTACTGCAATGACGATGATGATGGCAAAGCTATAGACCGTACGCTCATAGCGTACATTGTTCGCCTCAAAGAGCTGCTTCCCCTGGAATACGTTGTCAGGCGTGAGCACCGCCATATTGCTTGAGATGACAGTGAGCGAAGCGAGATTGTCAAAGATCGCGACACGATCCTCGGGTGTCGTCCCCATATTGTTGACCGCGCCGACCTTGTCCGTCGCGACGCTCAGATTCTTTTCCAGTTCCGCGATCGTCGCCTGTGCGCGATCGCTCGTATCGATCTCCTTCAGTTCCTCCATATCGTGGCGGATCACCGCAAGATTGCCGAGTACATCATCCACGAGAATCTTACGGTTATCCGCTGTGATGTTCTCCTGCAGGATGTACGGAACGTTGACGCTGATTTTCCGCAAGCGCGTATTTGCATCGTTCAGATACTGCGTCGACATGAGGTTATGGTGATACATATCGTCAAGTGACCGCTGAGCCTGATGGTTCGAGTAGATGCCGACGACCGCGACAACGAGGATGGCTGCCAAGAGGAATACGGACAGGATGAACACCTTTGTCCGCACGGCATAGTCCTTCATTGCCTCCGCAGAGATGAATGGTAAATTCATGGCACTCCCCTCCTCACTTCGCCTGCGCGAGATTGTCCGCTGTTATGGATGTAAACGGTATGGCGAGGTCACCCGAGGGCGGATTTCCCTTAAGGAAGCCCTCTACGAGTGTGAGTGCCCCCTCACCCTGCGCCTTTGCATCCTGCTTGATGGTCTGCGCCATCTCTCCCGCCTCGACTGCTGCGAGACCCGCAGGAGTGGCATCGACCGCAGAGACAAGGCATCCACTGAGGCGGTTTGCCCCCTTGAGCGCGGCAATTGCACCAAGTGCCATCTCATCGTTTCCTGCAACGACGCCGTTGATCTCGGGGAACATATTCATCCAGAGCATCATGGTCTTGAGTGCCTCTGCCTTGCTCCATCCTGCATCCACGAACGAGAGCAGCTGAATGTCGGGGCGCTTGTCCAGGCACGCTGCCTTGAACCCATCCCAGCGGCCGACGGCACTGCTCTGCATCCCATCGCCCTGCAAATACACGATCTTCGCGTTCGGTGGCAGATGCGAGGCCATGTACTCCCCCTGCATACGCCCTGCCTCCACATCGTCGGAGTAGGCACGGAGCACCTTGCCGCCCGCAACGCTGCGGTTGACCGTGATGATCGGGATGCCCGCATCGTTCGCCTTTTCGATGGTCTTGACGATGCTGGAGCCGTCCGCTGCAAGCAGGACAATCGCCCCCGCACCCCTGCCAATCGCCTCGTTCAGCTGGTCAATCTGCATATTTCCGTCGTTCTTCGCGTCGAGGAACTCGACCTCGATGCCGTCCGCCTTTGCCTTGTTTGCAAATGCATCTTTGATCTGTGCACAGAAACCATCCGCATCGTCGTAGTTTGCATAGACGACGCGATCCGAACTCGCCCCCGTCAGTCCGCAGCCTGTCAGCGAAAGGCACGCTACAGGCAGGAGCAGAAGCCCCCATTTCCTGAGATTCATGTCAAACCGCTCCTTCTCTACCGAAAAACTACATCTGCTTGACGGGCACAGAGCCGCGCGAAAGCGCAATCGCCCCTGTCCGTGCGATCTCGATGATGCCGTAGTCGGACAGCAGTTCCGAGAGGGCATCGATCTTCTTTGCATCGCCTGTCAGCTCAATGACGACATTCTCCACGCCAACATCCACGATGCGCGCGCGGAAGATGTTCACCACGTCGATGATCTCCGCACGGTTCTCCTTCGTCGCGTGTACCTTGATGAGCACCAGCTCGCGCGTGATGGACTCGAACTGCGTGAGGTTGACGATCTTCACCACGTCGATCAGCTTCGAGAGCTGTGTAACGACCTGCCGCAGTTCGTTCTCCGACGCAACGGAGACGACGATGTTGATGCGCGTGACATCCGCCTCCTCCGTATAGCCGGCGGAGATGCTCTCGATGTTGAACGCGCGGCGGCTGATGAGCCCCGCGATATGCGTGAGGACGCCGGGCTTGTTATCGACGAGCACGGCGAGCAAATACTTATCCATCTTATCTCCCTCCGAGCACCATCTGATCGAGTCGCTTGCCGCCCGGCACCATCGGTACGACATCCGCCTCCTCGGGTACGATCACATCGATGAGACGCGCACCCTTGGCGCGCAGAACCTGCGGCAGCACCTCCGCAAACTCTTCCCGCGTTTCGATACGGCAGCCCGCGACCCCCATTGCCTCAGCGAGCTTTACAAAATCCGTCTTGCCCTTGAGCTCCGAGGCGGAGTAATGATGGCTGTAAAAGAGGCGCTGCCACTGTCCGACCATGCCGAGGATTGAGTTGTGCACAATGACAATCTTCACATCGATGTCGTTGTCCGCCATCGTCGCAAGTTCCTGACAGTTCATCATGATGCTGCCATCGCCCGTAATGAGGACAACCTCCTTGTCTGGACAAGCGAGTTTCGCACCAATCGCTGCCGGCAGACCGTAGCCCATCGTGCCGAGTCCGCCCGAGGTGAGAAAGCGACGCGGGTCGTGACAGCCAAAGAACTGCGCCGCCCACATCTGATGCTGTCCCACATCCGTGACACAGATTGCATCCGCATCGACAAGCTCACGCACGCGGCTGATGAGCTCCTCGGGGCGGATGTCCTCCGACGCCTTCCATCCGAGCGGATGGGCGCGCTCCATTGAGAGCACCTCGCCGCGCCACGGACGGTAGCGAACGCTGAGCTCCTCCTGCACCGCGCGCACGGCATCCACAAACGCGGGCAGCGTCTCGCGTAAATCGCCAATGACAGGGATGTCCGCGCGCACATTCTTGTTCAGCTCTGCGGGGTCGATGTCGAAGTGCACAATTTTTGCCTTCGGTGCAAACGCCGCCGTATTCCCCGTCACGCGGTCGCTGAAGCGCGTGCCGAGCGCAAGCAGGAGATCGCACTCCTGAATCGCCATATTCGAGGCATAGGCACCGTGCATGCCCGCCATGCCCGTATAGCCCTCGGTCTCAGCTGCAACGCCGCCGATTCCCATGAGGGTCGCCACGGAGGGCATCCCCGTGAGCGCAATGAGCTCGCGCACGTAGTCCGACGTATCCGAAAGCACGACGCCGCCGCCGACGAAGAGTAGCGGCTGACGAGCAGAGGCAAGTGCCTCCACAGCCGCATGCACCGCCTCCATATCAAAGGGGACATCCCCCGTATAGCCGTGTAGGATGGCGGCATCAGGATATTCATAGTCGATCGGCGTGTCAAATACATCCTTTGCCACATCGATGACAACCACGCCGGGGCGCCCCGTTCGCGCGATGTAGAACGCTTCCTTCACGACGCGCGGGATGTCGTTCACATCTTTTACGAGATAGTTGTGCTTCGTGATCGGCGTCGTGATGCCGACAATATCCGCCTCCTGAAAGGAATCCTTGCCGATGTACGGATTCGCCACCTGTCCCGTGATACAGACCATCGGTACGGAGTCCATATGCGCCGTCGCGATGCCCGTCACGAGATTTGTCGCGCCCGGTCCCGAGGTCGCAAAGGCGACGCCGACCTTGCCCGACGCTCTGGCATAGCCGTCCGCCGCGTGCGCTGCCCCCTGCTCGTGGCGCGTCAGGACATGCGGAAAATTCATCTTATATACTTCATCGTAGAGCGTGAGGACTGCCCCGCCCGGATAGCCGAACACAACCTCGACGCCCTCCGCCTTCAAGCTCTCCAAGAGAGCGCGTGCACCATTCATCTGCAATAGAACCCCTCCTAAACAACAAAAGTACCGATCATCCGCCCCTATAAGGGACTCATATCGGTACTTTCGATGGAATCCCCCTATAATAACACTCTTTCATTATAGGACTTTTCCGTATTTTTTACAAGCAAATTGCCACGCTTCCTATGACATACATCACAGATGCTCACTCGCCAGAACAAAGGCATAGACGCGGCGTGCCCCCGCACGTTTCAGTGTACGCGCACATTCCGTCAGCGTTGCACCCGATGTCATGATATCATCTACAAGCAGAATATCTCTGCCCGCAGCATCTGCATCCGCCGCAAGGGCAAACGCCCCTCTGAGTTCCCGCTGCCGCTCCGTGCGCGTGTGCTCGTAGAGCGGTGCCGTCTCACGCGTGCGGACGAGCAGGGGGCGGAGTGCGATGCCATGTGCTGCAAGCCACGGTGCAAAGATCTCCTCCGCCTGATTGAAGCCGCGTTTGCGCTGCCGCTTTGGCGCAAGCGGCACGGGCACGGCAACGAGCGGGCGCGGCAGATCATCAAGGACGTCCTCGCCCGCCACGAGGAGCGTATGGAGTGCCGGGAGCGCGGAGCGCTGCTTCTGATATTTCAGTGCGCGCAGGAGGTCGCGCACCGCCTCGCGATAGTGGGCAAACGCCCAGATTCCGTCGAGATACGCCATCATCTCCGCCGCGTGCGCGAGTGCATGCACCGTGCTGAGGCGGCGCATGCAGGGCGCACAAAAAGTCCCCCTGCGCTCGACGTAGGCGGAGCAGTTCGGACAGCGCGGCGGGAAGATGAAGTCCATGATGATTGAAAGCACTTTGATTTCTCCGATAGCAGTCTCAGGAGCAGGGATATGATGCCCCCTAAAAAACTATTGCATGACAGTCCGATTTATGATATGATAAATGCAAGGAAAGAGATATATCTCCTAGAAACGTGTATAATGAGGAAAGGAGAATGTCTATTGACACATTTCATTCAGCGCAGTGACCATGCCCCCTGATGGGAATGCATCTTTGAAGAAGAGGCGAGGCAACGCAGGTCGTTGACCTCATATGGCATTGTGTCAGCAAGGAATGGCTCCGGCGCAGTCAGCCCCAACGGTTGGGGTGTGACATATTTCCCTGTACGATTCGTTTTTCGAAAACCAAGCGCGCAAATTTGGATGATATTGAGATCTCCAAAACGGTTTCAGCTGAACGTACAATACACAGTCGCGTGAACACGCGGTTTACGCGAGCCCAAACAACTGAATAAGGACGTGTTTAACTTTTATGTTCGTTGTTATGTAGCCGACAGCTTGCTCGAAATAGAGCGGCTGTCGGTTTTTTGCGTGTATAGGTATTTGTGAGTTGCAGAACGTCGGAAACAATTCCGTGCGATGCTCCTAAGCAAACCCTAGTAGAGCAAGCGGAGAAAAGGGGGCGTTCTGCCCCCTGCGGATTTCTTTCGTTCAAG
>NZ_KB290947.1:93336-161099 GCF_000318175.2 Selenomonas sp. oral taxon 138 str. F0429
TAAGAAGTCCGCAGGTATTTAGGCAGATAAGCGCACGACCGCTTGCGTAACTAAGTGTTTGCGTGGAGCAAACACTTAGTTACCCAAGATCAGATAGATATAATACGTCCGCCGCTTGCCTTGCGCAGGCGGTTCATAATGGCAGCCCCCAGTCCGACCGCCGCCGCCCCCTCGGCGAGGAGGGAGGTGACAGGCATATCGTCAAAATGGCGGAGTGCGTCGTAGAGACAGGATGCAAGTGCGCTGTGATTGCCGCGCGCCCCACAGTTATAGGTACGCTTTGCGGGGACAAGATCGGAGAGCACCGTTATGGTCTCATTGCTGGCAATCAACGCGGGACATTCGCCCGCAGCCGTGCGCCGCAGGAACTCCTCGCGCAGCGCTGCGGTGACATCAGCCCCCGCGCCCACGTAGACAGTGAGAGGGACGCGCGGCGCGTAGTGCGTGTACTTCATGCCGGGGGCGCGCGGTGCTTCGTCCTCTGCCATGAGCGCCGTATCCATGCGGACATCTGCGTGCGGCAGCTCTGCCACCATCATCTCGCGCGTGATGGCTCCGGGGCGCAGAATCGTGACGACACCCTCTTCCGTACAGTCGACAATCGTGGACTCCACGCCCAAGCGGCAGCTTCCGCCGTCGAGGATGAGCGGGATGCGTCCCGCCATATCCGCATAGACCATCGCCGCCGTCGTGGGACTCGGACGCCCCGAGGTATTCGCGGACGGCGCGGCAATCGGCACGCCCGCTGCGCGGATGAGGCGTCGCGCTATATCGTGGTCTGGACAGCGCACACCGACGGTCGAGAGCCCGCCCGTCACGATATCGGGGATATGCGGCGCTTTCGGCAGGATGACGGTGAGAGGTCCCGGTGCAAACGCCGTGAGGAGATGCGCCGCAAGCGACGGAACCTCAGAGGCAACGTCGTGTGCCATCGCGAGATCAGCGATATGGAGGATGAGCGGATTGTCGGAGGGGCGCCCTTTCGCCTCATAGATCCGTGCGCACGCCGCCGCGTCCAATCCGTTCGCACCGAGTCCGTAGACCGTCTCCGTCGGAAACGCAACGAGCGCACCGCTGCGAATCAGCGCGGCGACACGCTCGAAATCGGCGTCCGAGATGGGACGCAGAATCTCCGTATCCATGTGATCCCTCCTTTGAGATGTGATTCTAAAGCTCTTTGCCGTGCGAACTCCACGCAAACGCCTCGTTACGCAAGCGGTCGGGCACTTATCTGCCTAAATACCTGCGGACTTCTTAAACGCGCTTCGCTTGAACGAAAGAAATCCGCAGGGGGCAGAACGTTCCCTCGTTTCCGCTTGCTCCACTAGGGTTTGCTTAGGAGCATCGCACGGCTGCGATGCACTTTCTCGCTACGAACGTAAAGGATCGTGTCGTTTTTATTCGGTATATCCCACAACGACCCGCTCGATGCCGCCAAGATCCTTTTTAATCTCCGTGCACACAATGCGCGGATGCGCCGCCATCAGGTGCGCCACATCGCGTGCCTCATCAATGCCGACCTCGACGGCGAGCATACCGCCGTCCCGCAGAAGTGCGGGCGCATCCGCCGCGAGGCGGCGATAGATCGTCAGCCCATCGCGCCCGCCGTCGAGCGCGAGGTGCGGCTCATAGCTACGCACCTCGGGCATGAGGGTCGCAATATCCGCCGTCGGGATATACGGTGGATTCGAAAGAATCACGTCATAGCTCCGCCCCGCGAGCGGCGCAGTGAGATCACCCACATACACCTCGATGCGCTCCGCAAGCCCGAGCCGCGCCGCATTCTCCCGCGCAACCTCTGCCGCTGCGGGCGAGATGTCGACAGCATCCGCGCGCGTTCCCTCCGTATAGTGCAGGACGGAGAGCGCAATCGCCCCCGTCCCCGTGCCAATGTCCGCGATAGAGAGTTCATCGCCCCCTGCTACCGTCCGCGCACGCAGGAAGTCCACGGCACACTGCACGAGCAGTTCCGTATCGGGGCGCGGGATGAGCGTATCACGCGTCACGCAAAAGTCCAGCCCCATAAACTCACGCGTGCCGAGCACATAGGCGAGCGGCACATGCGCCGCCCGCTCCTTCACATGCGAGCGAAAGGCGGCAAGCTCCACAGGTTCGAGCGGCTCGTCGAAATGCACATAGAGGTACATCCGATCCTTGCCGAGCACCGCGCCGAGCAAGACCTCCGCATCAAGGCGCGGATTCTCGATGCCGTGCTCTCGAAAGAAATCCGTCGTCCACGTGAGGAGCCGCGCAATCGTCCAAACAGAATCCGCCATCAGTTCACCTGTTTCAGCCGCTCTGCCTGATCTGCCGTGATGAGCCCCGCAAGGATTTCATCCAGCTCACCGTCGAGCACGGCATCGATCTTGTAGAGTGTCAGCCCGATGCGATGATCGGTCACGCGCCCCTGCGGGAAGTTATATGTGCGGATGCGCTCGCTGCGATCGCCCGAGCCGACCTGACTGCGCCGATCTGCGGCAACGGCGTCTGCCTGCTCCTGCTGTGCGCGGTCGTAGAGACGCGCGCGCAGCACCTTCATCGCCTTCTCGCGGTTCTTGAGCTGCGACTTCTCGTCCTGACACTGCACGACGATGCCCGTCGGGATGTGTGTGATGCGAATTGCCGTCTCCGTGCGGTTGACGTACTGTCCGCCCGCTCCCGAGGCGCAGTAGGTGTCGATGCGTAGATCGTTTGCGTCGATCGTCACCTCGACCTCCTCCGCCTCGGGCAGGACGGCGACTGTAACCGCCGATGTGTGGATGCGCCCGCCCGACTCCGTGACGGGGATGCGCTGCACGCGGTGTGTGCCGCTCTCGTATTTCAGACGGCTGTATGCTCCTACGCCATTGACGAGAAACGAGATTTCCTTAAATCCGCCGATCTCCGTCGGATTGCTGGAGAGGATCTCCGTCCGCCAGCCCTGCCGCTCGGCATAGCGCGCATACATGCGGAAGAGGCTTGCCGCAAAGAGTGCCGCCTCCTCCCCGCCGACGCCGCCGCGAATCTCGACGATGACGTTCTTGTCGTCGTTCGGGTCGCGCGGCAGAAGGAGGATCGGCAGTTGCTCGGCAAGTCGGTCACGTTCCGCTTCTGCCTCGGCAATCTCCTCTGTGAGCATCTCCTTCATCTCGGCATCGGCTTCGGAGAGCATTTCCCTGTCCTCTTCTATGGTCGCGAGCGCTGCCCGATAGGCGTCATACGCCTCCACAATCGGCGTGAGCGCCGCGTGCTCGCGCGTATAGCGCTGCCATTTTGCCATATCTGCCATCACGGCGGGGTCGCTCAGGAGCGCCTCGAGTTCATGATATTTATCCGCAACGGCGTTCAGTTTGCTTAACACGTTACTTCCTTTCGGTAGTTCCCACTGCCTTCGGGGATGTCTTCGGGCGGCAGCACTGCCTTCAGCGACTCGATTGCGACCTCGACCATCTCATCGGCGGGCGGGCGCGTCGTCAGATATTGCAGCCACAGTCCGGGCGTAATCAAAATGTGGACAATGCGGTTTTCGCTGCGCCCCGCAAAGCGGATGATCTCGTAGGAGACGCCCGCGACCACGGGCAGGACGGCGAGGCGGCTCAGGATGCGCAGCCAGAGGTCAGGCCAGCCAAAGAACACGTGAAAGACGATGGCAACAACCATGACAATGAGGAGGAAGTTTGTGCCGCAGCGCGGATGCAGGCGCGGGAATTTCTGCACGTTCTCCACGGTCAACGCCTCGCCCGACTCGTAGCAGTGGATGGTCTTGTGCTCCGCACCGTGGTACTGGAACACACGACGAATCCCGCCCATAAACGAGATGCCCCAGATGTAGAGGAGGAATACGAGCAGGCGAATACCGCCCTCGATGAGGTTGAATACGACAGGGTCGTCCGTGTACGCCGCCGCGAGATGCGCCGCGCCCGTCGGGATGACGATGAAGAGCACGCTCGCGAGGACGAGCGCGAAGAGGATGGTCATGGCGATCTCCTTCGTCGTCATCTTCTCCTCCTCCTCGCCAGCCGCCTGTGCGGAGAATGAGAGGGCGCGCATGCCGATGACGAGGGATTCCACCATGATGACGGAGCCGCGAATGAGCGGCAGGTTGAGGATCGGATAGCGGTCACGGATCGAGGTGACGGGGTGCGTCTCCACGGCGATTTCACCATTCGGAAGTCGCACAGCAGTCGCGGTCTTTGCCGCGTCGCGCATCATGACCCCCTCGATGACCGCCTGTCCGCCGACTGCGAGGTCGGTAATTTTCTTTGGCATAGTTTTCCTTTACAGTATCAAAAAAGAGACTATCACACGATCTCTCGTGCAATAGCCCCTCCCTGTTGTCGTGCAGTAAACAGGCAAGGCGCACAGCACCTCACCATGGTCACTACTTCCGTGCGTAGCGCTTCTGGAACTTCTCGATGCGCCCGCCCGCCTGAACGTCACGCTGACGCCCCGTGAAGAACGGATGGCACTTCGAACAGACATCGATGCGCAGATCCTGCTTCGTCGAGCCCGTCGTGAACGTATTGCCGCAGCCGCACGTCACCGTCGCCTCGAAGAACTCGGGATTAATGCCCTCTTTCATGTAAATACACCTCGTTTCTTTTTGCCGGATACAAGCGCGCTTGTGCACGCTTGGTTGAACTCGGCATGTCTTGCCGAGAACGAGTCATGGAAACAAACGCCCTGCGTTCATTACCGCGCAAGTATAGCATAAAACAGCGCGTCGTGCAAGCATTTACTCCAGCTTGCTGTGGATGATACGCGCGAGACGCGTGCCGAAGAAGAAATTCCAGATCCACTTGATCGAGACCGTAAAGTCCGCATAGCGTCCCGCGAGACGGACGAGATGGACGAGCATCCACGCGAACCACGCAAAGAATCCCTTCGCCTTGAGCATGAAGCCGAGCCCGGGCATGGGGCCATTCATGACCGCCTCGCCTCGGCCGATCGTCGCCATGGCGCCGAGGTCATGATAGACGAACTTCTCCAACTGATCCGGTGTCTTACCCGCGATCAGCGCCATAATGTTCTTCTTGACCTGCATTGCCTCCTGCGTCGCTACGGGTGCGACCGTCGGGAGCGGACGCTCGAGACCGCCGTGCTGGAAGTTCGCACAGTCGCCGATCGCAAAGATGCGGTCACTGCCCTTTACGAGCAGATTTTCCTCCACGATGACGCGCCCCGCGCGATCCACCTCTGCGCCGCAGTCCTTGATGAAGTCCTGCGCGCGCACGCCTGCCGCCCAGATGACAGTCTTCGTCGGGATGACTTCGCCATTGTTCAGCTTCAGATCGTTGCCGTCATACTCCGTGACCGCCGTATTGAGGCGCACGTCGACGCCCTTCTTGCGCAGTACGTCGATTGTATGCTGCTGCAGATCGGGCGGCACCATCGGCAGGACGGAGCCCATCGCCTCGAGGAGGGTGACGTGAACCTCCTTGAAGTCAATCGTATGGAACTCCTTCTTGAAGATGTCGATGAGCTCCATCAGTGCGCCCGCCATCTCGATGCCCGTCGCGCCGCCGCCGACGATGACGAAGTTCAGATGGCGCTGACGCGCCTCCCACTGATCGGGGCCGCACTTGCGCGCAGCGCGCTCGAATTCATGGATGATGTGCCCGCGCAGCGCAATCGCCTCCTGCAGCGTCTTCATTGCATAGGAATTGCGTGCAACGCTCTCATTTCCGAAGAAATTCGTTGTCGCGCCCGCCGCAAGCACGAGGTAGTCATAGGAAATCTCGCCGTGCTTCGTGATAAGCACGCGGCGCTCCTGATCGATATCGAGCGCCTTGGACATATAGAAATTCACATTCTTGTTGTTCTTGAAAAACTGGCGCGTGGGATAGGCAATCTCCGACGCGGAGAGGACAGCCGTACTCACCTGATAGAGGAGCGGCTGAAAGAGATGATAGTTGTGCCGATCCACGAGTGTGACCCGCACATTTTCCTTCGCGAGTTCCTTGGCAAGAGTCACGCCTCCGAACCCGGCGCCGACGATGACAATGTGTTTTTGATCTGCCATATTAACCCCACTCCTTTGTTTAATAGTGAAAAAAATCACATAGTTAAATATTTTTTCACTGCTCGAAATGTGATATGAGTAATTTTCCCCTCATGGGGTACATCATACCACGTTTTACAGGAAATTCAATAGGATTTTTTTCACGGACAGGTGGCATTTGCACTGTATACATTGCATACGTCACAGCGCATCATGCAGACTGCATCTTCGCGCGCCGCATGCGATCCTCGATGATGCGCAGGCGGATCATGAGCATGACTGCGCCGACGATGATGCCGCCGTTCAGCCCCGCCCAGTAGCCGAAGGGGCCGAGCTCCGTCCAGCCCGCGAGCACGTAGCCGCTCGGCAGACCGATGCCCCAGAACGAGAGCACGGCGAGCCAGAACGTGACCGTGACATCCTTGTAGCCGCGCAGCGCCCCCTGCAGAGGTGCATTCACGCAGTCACAGAACTGCATGACGAGTGCATAGAGAAGGAAGACGCGCAGGAGTTCCTGCACCTCCGGGTTCGTCGTATAGAGCGCCGCCACGGAGTCGCGCATCGCTGCAAGCCCGAGGGCAATCACGCCGACGAAGACGAGTGTGAGCACGCGGCTGAGACGGATGTAGGCGCGCGCGCCGTTCTCACGTCCGCCGCCGACCTCGAAGCCCACGAGGATCGTGATTGCCATGGAGACCGAGAGTGGCAGCATATAGACAATCGTGGTGAAGTTCATCGCCGCCTGATGTGCAGCAACCACAGTCGTCCCGTATGCCGCCATGAGGATACCAACTGCGCCAAAGATGCTCTGCTCGCAGAACACCGTGAGTCCAATCGGGATGCAGATCTTGAGCAGCACCCACCAGTCACCGAGAATTGGACGCGGCAGACGTGCAAATACATGATAGCGTGCAAACTGTTTGATCCGGAGGACGACAATGCTGTTCAGCACGAGAAAAACGCCGTAGCTCAGCGCCGCACCAAGCCCCGCGCCGGGTCCGCCGAGCGGCTCAATCCCGCACGCGCCGTACATAAAGATATAGTTGAGAACGATGTTGATCGGAATCGTCGTCATCGTGATATACATTGTGAGACGCGTCCGCCCGTGCGCATCGATGAAGTTGCGCAGAACGATCGCGGGCGCAACAGGAATAAGTCCGAGGGCGATGTAGGACAGATACTCCATCGTAATACGCTCGACCACGGGCTCAAGATGCAGCGCGTGCACGAGCGCTGGAACCGTCAGCACACCGCACACAAGCAGGAACACAGCAAGAAGCGTCGCCCAGTAGAAGCTCTGCTGGACGACGCGCCGAATCTCGCGTGTCTGCCCCGCACCATAATGCTGTGCAATGACGGGAGTCAGCCCCGAGACGAGTCCCATAAAAGCCCCGAACACGGGAAAGAAGATGCTCGCGCCGACAGCAATCCCTGCAAGATCTTCCTTGCTGATATGTCCCGCCATGACCGTGTTGAAGAAGCCCGGCGCCATGAGGGAGATCTGCGTGATGAGGATCGGAAGGAGCACGATGAAGAACTGGCGCGCACGCGCCGGATAGCCGTGAACTTCCTGCAAATGCTCCCTCCTCTCCTAAATATCATCCAAAGTAATCAGCAATCCCGTCCGCAATGCCCTGTGCAATCTTCTTGATGCCCGTCTCGCTGTTCATCATCTTCTCCTCATCCGGATTCGAGATAAAGGAGATCTCCACAAGAATTGCGGGCATGTCCGTATGTTTCACCACATAGAAATTACACGACTGCGTCCCTCGGTCAACGGTACCGATGGCATCGATCAGTGCTGTACGCACGCTGTCGGCGAGTTGTTTTGACTGCTTCGTCCCCTTCGTGTAGTAATACGCCGTCGTCCCCTTCACCTCGCGATTTGTGAAGGCATCGGCATGAATCGAAAGGAAGATGTCCGCATTTGCACGGTTCGCAATCTCACAGCGCGCCTCGAGTTCCTCAACAGAGGTGGCATTTGCCCCCTTGGACGAGACCTCCGTATCGCCCGTACGCGTAAGGATGACCGTCGCCCCCTCCGCTTCGAGGAGGCGCTTGAGCTCGCGGCTGACACGCAGGGTTACAGACTTCTCCATGATGCCCGTCGGGCCGATCGCGCCCGAGTCACTGCCGCCGTGCCCTGGGTCGATGGCGATCTTACGCCCCTTCATCCCTGTAATGGCATCCAGATCGCGGTCAATCTGATCCCGCGTGTCCTCTTCGTCCTCATCCGTCTGTGACGGCGGTGCGGGTACGGGCTTCTCCGTCTCCTGTTCGGGCTTTTTCGCAGGCTTCGGGGAGGGCGCTGCGCCAAAGTCCATGACGATGCGTGGTTTCCCCTCGTTGAGGGAGAAGATTTTCCACCCCCCCTTGTCCACTGAGGTTTCCACGACAATGCGCACTGTTGTCGCGTCGAACTGCGCTACGCGCACGGCGGAGACGAGGGAGGAGTCTACGGAGATATTCTTCTTCGCCTCGGGCGCAATCCACGCATTCTGGATGTCCAGCACAATGCGCGTCGGATTCGACAGCACAGACTGCTTGTAGGAGACGGGGCGGTCGGCATCGATGACGATGCGGACATTCCCATCCGTCTTTCCGATGCGAACGCCCGCAATCTTCGTCAGGTCCTTCGCACGGTCACTGAACGCCGCCTCCGCAGAATGCGCAGCGAAGGTGACCCCAAGGACAGCGACAAGCACGACAGTAAGCAGTAAAAATATACGGTGCAAGAGTATCCCCCCAATATCAAACGGATAAAAACCTGCGAAGCAGCTGAAAGGCAACTTCGCAGGTTCTCTCCATCCTATGTTGTATTTCCCAATTCCCTATTGCTGTGGCTCTGCTTCCTCGCCCTGCTCCACACCGGGCACGGCTGCGGCAGCTGCATTGCGCGCATTCTTTGTACGCTGCGGCACACCCTCATAGATGATCTGCGTGATCTGGGCGGCGCGCTCGGGCTCGAATGCTGCCATGACCTTAGCTGCATTCCCCTCGTCCATGCGCTGGAGGATCGCAATGCAGAGATCGATATCAAGACTCTCCATGACCTTTGCCGCATCCGCCGCCTTCATATCGTTGTAAAGACGCGCAAGCTTTGTCACGCGCTTCTTCTCCGCCGCCTCGCGTTCCTTCTGCTGCTTTTCGATCTCCTCTTTCGTGATCTTCACAGTCTCGGGAGCCTTTTTCGACGCGGCAGCGGCGGCAGCTCCCGCAGGAGCAGGTGCTGCGGTCTCCGCAGGTGCAGCCGCATGATCCCTACCTGCCGGCGGGACAAAGTACTCGCCGATGATGGGCAGTTCGTGCAGGCCGTACTCCTCATTGAGCGCCTGCGTATCAAAGAGCCGGAGATAGACGCCGAGCGCGAAGCCGCCCGCGATCAGTACGAGGAGTAAGATCAGTATGAATAGGATCTTCAATTTCTTCCGCATGGAATCCCTGCCCTCTTTCTCTTCCCCTTATTATACACGATTTATTCGCTCAGCGATAGATGTCCAGAACGCTCGACACGTAGTTCTGCGTCTCTGCATAGGGCGGAACGCCGCCGTAGGCCTTCACCGCATTTGGCCCCGCATTGTAGGCGGCAACTGCCTTCTTCACGTCGCCGTCAAAGGTGTCGAGCATCTCGCGCAGATACTTTGCACCGCCCTCGACATTGCTCTTCATATCGTAGGGATTGACGCCAAGCCCCGCAGCCGTCTCTGGCATCAGCTGCATGACGCCGACCGCGCCCGCAGGCGAGACGGCATTCTGATCGCCGCCGGACTCGACCTCCGCGACTGCAGAGATGAGCTTCGGATCGACGGCATATTTCGTCGCCGCCGTGTGAATCATGCGTGCAAGGTCGGGATTGGCAAAGTTCTCCTGCGCGGAGGCCGTCGCCTGATGGGCGGCAGAGCTCTCCTGCACGCGCTGCGCCGCATGTGCCTTGCCTGCCGCAGTCGTGACATTCTTGTCGATCTCCTGCTGCAGCTTTGATGCAAAATCCATGCCCGGAAGCTGCTGATTCTGAAGGGAGAACTGTCCCTCAATCTCCGCAATGCGCGCCTGTATCTGCTGGACGCCCGAAAGATCCATCATACTGCTTCCTCCAATTCCCTATTTCGCATGGTCAGCTGCAGGCCGATCTCGTCGAGCATCTTCTGCTCCTCCTGCAAGACCTCCGCCTTGTATTCTGCAAGGCGCTTTTCCTTCAGTTTTTCGATGCTCTTGAGGGCACTCATCTGCTCCATGAGCACCTTGAGCCGCTTCTGCCGCTCGGCGTTCGCCTGCAGGATCACCTGCTGCTGATCCTCGATCTGCTGACGCTTCCATCCAAAGAAGCGGTTGAAGCTCATGAGTGTGCCGATCTTGATCCGCGTGCCCTCTTTCGAGAGGTTCTCGTAGTCGAGCTGCCCCTGATGCATCTCCTCAAGCAGCTGCCGTTGATAGCCGCGGGCATCCTCGAGACGGCGCACAGCCTCGGCGAAGGCAACCTCTGCCTCCTCCTTCTTCATGCGCGTCACCTTGAGCAGGGTCTCGAGCTGAAATCGAAATTTTTTCATGATGCTGCCTCAGCGCTCGGTGCTGCGGATGCCGCAGCCTTGCCCACGGCGGAGAGCAGGCGCTGCTCCGTCTCCTCGTAGGAGGTCACTTCGTAAATGTCCTGACAGAGGAATTCGTTGATGCCGTCAATCCGCTGGATTGCGGCGTCAATCTTCGGGCTCGAGCCCTTGACATATGCCCCGATGTGGATGAGATCCTCCGCCTCGCTGTAGACCGCCATGAGCTGGCGCATCTCCTGCGCCGCCTCGAGATGGCTCTTGTCGACAACCTCGTACATGACGCGGCTGACGCTGCCGAGCACATCGATCGCGGGGAAGTGGTTCTGCGCCGCAATCCTCCGTGAGAGCACGATATGCCCGTCGAGGATGGAGCGCACAGCGTCCGCAATCGGCTCATTCATATCATCGCCGTCCACGAGGACGGTATAGATGCCTGTAATCGATCCCTTCTCGCTCGTGCCCGCGCGCTCGAGGAGGCGGGGCAGCATGGCAAAGACGGACGGCGTATAGCCACGCGTCGCGGGCGGCTCGCCGATCGTGAGTCCGACCTCGCGCTGTGCCATCGCAAAGCGCGTGACGGAGTCCATCATAAGCACGACCTTGTGACCCTGATCGCGGAAATACTCGGCGATCGCCGTACCCGTCATCGCCCCCTTGATGCGGACGAGCGCGGGCTGATCGGAGGTCGCCACGACGACAACGGAGCGCTTCAGCCCCTCCTCGCCAAGGTCGCGCTCGATGAAGTCGCGCACCTCGCGACCGCGCTCACCCACGAGGGTGATGACGCTGATGTCCGCCTCGGTATTGCGTGCGACCATCGAGAGCAGCGTGGACTTGCCGACGCCCGACCCCGCCATGATGCCGATGCGCTGCCCGTCGCCGAGCGTAATCAGCCCGTCGATCGCGCGCACGCCGACGTAGAGGTTGTCGTGAATACGCGGGCGCGTCAGCGGCGGCGGTGGCGGTGCCTGCAGCGGATACTCTTCCTTTGCGAGGATCGGTCCCTTGCCGTCGATGGGGTTGCCGAGACCGTCGAGCACACGCCCAAGCAGCTCCGGCCCCACCTTCACGCGCAGGCGGCGTCCCGTTGCGATGACCTCACAGCCGGGACCGATGCCCTGCATCTCGCCGACGGGCATGAGGAGTACGCTCCCCTCACGGAAGCCCACGACCTCCGCCGGGATCGGCGGCAGTCCCGCAAAATGCGAGCTCACATAGCAGAGCTCCCCAACGGTGACCGTCGGCCCCTGCGACTCGATGACGAGCCCGATGATCTGAGTCACCTTGCCTGTCAGCTTCATCGGGGAAGCGGCGTGCAGGGCATCCCGAAATTTATGGATATCTATGGAAAATGGGGGATTCCCCCCCGTTTCACTCATATTCATAACATAACTTCCCGCACAGCTTTTTTCAGCTGTTCGATCTGTGTCTGAAGCCGCGCGTCCACGCTGCCGTTCGGGGTCTCCACGAGGCAGTCGCCAGGCTTCAGCCCATCGTCGGAGGTGATCGTCAGATTCGAGTCCCCTGCCGTCAGTATGCTGCGCAGTTCATCGCGCGCCATCAACACGAAGTCATAGCTCTGCGGAGGAACGTGAACAACGATCTCCTTCTGATCCTTGACGCGCAGGATGGCATCGCGCACAATGGGCAGAACCATCTGGGGCACGTCGATGAAATGCTGCGGCAGGACGCGCTCGACCGCTGTCATGGCGATCGATACGATGTCCTCCTCTGCATTCACCACATAGTCACGGATGGCATCACGCGCATCGCGCAGGGTCTTCTCCGCCTGTGCGTTGGTCTGGCGGATAAGCTCTGCCATCTCCTCGCGCACAGCGGCTTTCCCCGCCTCACGACCTGCAGCAAAGCCCTCCTCATGCCCCTTGGCACGAGCCTTTTCGCGATCCTGTTCGATCTTTGTCTGCGCCTCACTAAGAAGCCGCTCGCGTTCCTCCTCGGCTTCCCCGCGAAGGACTGCAACGTGGATCTCCGCCTCCTTGACGCGCTCATCCATCGCCTGCTCACGCTCTGCAATGCGCGCGAGCAGATTCTGAACGGCCTCTTCGCTCAGCCCTTCCTCCTCACCATCCTCACGGGGCGGTGGCGGTGGGGGCGGCACGTCGATGAGATGGGGATTCTCTTCCCAGACGGCTGCCTTGATAACTCTAGACAATCATCTCGTCTCCCTTGCCACGCGAAATCACAATCTCGCCCTTGTCCTCGAGTGCGCGGATAACGCCGACAACCTTCTGCTGCGCCTCCTCGACATCGCGGATCTTGACCGGCCCCATGAACTCAATCTCCTCACGCAGCATATCGGCAGCGCGGGTCGACATATTCTTGAATACCTTCTCCGCAACTTCCTGTGGCGTTGCCTTGAGTGCAAGCGAGAGATCCTTCGTCTCGACCTGGCGCAAAACAAGCTGCAGCGAACGATCATCGATCTGGACAATGTCCTCGAAGACGAACATGAGCTTCTTGATCTCCTCGGCCAGTTCGGGATTGTCAACCTCGAGGGTCTCGACAATCGCCTTCTCCGTCGTGCGGTCGACGCGGTTGAGCACCTCGACGATTGCCTTGATGCCGCCCGCCGATGTGAAGTCCTGCGTGACCATCGAGGACAGTTTCCTCTCGAGCACGCGCTCGACCTCACGGATGAAGTCCGGCGACGTGCGGTCCATCATAGCCACGCGCTTCGTGACCTCGACCTGCGACTCCGGTGGGAGCGCCCCAAGGACGATGGCCGCCTGATCGGGATCGAGATACGCCATGATGAGCGCGATGGTCTGCGGATGTTCGTTCTGAATGAAGTTAAGCAGCTGCGCAGGATCTGTCTTGCGCAGGAAGTCGAAGGGACGCACCTGCAGACTCGTCGTGAGACGATTGATGATCTCAAGCGCCTTGTCGGGACCGAGAGCCTTCTCCAGGACGTTCTGCGCATACTGCAGACCGCCCGAGGAGATGTAGTCCTGCGCCATGCACATGGAGTAGAACTCGGCGATGACCTCCGCCTTGAGTGCGGCGGAGACCTGCTTCTGATTTGCGATCTCGAGCGTCAAATGCTCGATCTCATCGTCATCCATATGCTGGAAGAGCTTTGCCGAGTACTCCGGGCCGATGGCGATGAAGAGGATCGCCGCTTTCTGCTGATTGGACAGATCACCGCTGCCATACATATCCGGCATACTTACTCCTCCTCCGAAAGCCACGTCTTAACGAGGAGTGCAACCTCTTCCGGCTTGCTGTCGATGAGTGCGAGCAGCGCGAGTTTCTGGTTCATCTGCTGCTGCTCCTCCTCGGAGAGGTCTTCTTCCTCGACCTCGCCCGCTGCAATCGCTGCGGCACGCTCCTCTGCGATACGCTCCTCTTCGAGACGCTGTGCCTCTTCGGCAGCCTCGCGCTCGAGACGCTTCTTGCGGCGATACATGAGGATGCCGCCGACGATGAGGGCAATGAGGAGCAGGGCAAGTGCAACCTGCGTATAGAAAATGCGATCCTGACGATCCTTCTCCGCCTGTTCCTCTGCGGCGCGGCGCTCTGCTGCCTCCGTGCTGAATGGTAGGGGCTCGACGGAAATCGTATCACCGCGCGACGGGTTAATACCGGCCGCGCTGCTCACCGTGCGCAGGATACTCTCCTGCTGCGGCTGCGTTACATCGTCATTGACAAGAACAGCGACCGTCAGACGACGAATTGACCCCGGGGAGGCGATGACGTGCTGACGCTCTTCGTTGATCTCGTAGTTCTTTGTGGATTCCTTTTTCTCATACTCGGCATTCGCATTCGTCTCCTGCTCGACATAGCCGGGGACGTTGCTCTGCACGCCCGCAGGGCCACCTGGATTCGTAGAACTGCCGACATAGCTCTCGGAGATATCCTGCTGACTGCGAATAATGCCCGCGTCGTCCACAACAGGTGTGAAGGTCTGACGATCCGTCAGGCGGTCGTCAAAGTCAAGTTCCACGCTGACGCGTGCAAAGGCACGTCCCTCGCCAAGGGTCTGGTCGAGCAGGGACTGCACCTTCTTCTCGATGTTGTCCTGCACCTTGCGCGTCATATCGAGCTGGGTGAGCGTCTTAACGCCGATGGACTTCTCATCCTGATCGTCGGGATCGTTCAAGATCTTGCCTGTATCATCGACAATCGTGATATTCTCGGGCGTCAGCCCCTTGATGCTGTGCGCTGCAAGGTTGACAATGCCCTTGATCTCCTTCTTCGTCAGCTCCGCATTGGGCTTGAGGCGTAGCATAATGGAAGCCGTTGCAGGCTTCTCTTCTTTTTTATAGAGGCTGTCCTCAGGCAGCACAATATGAACACGTGCCTTCTCAACCGCCTCGAGCTGTTCGATCGTACGCGTCAGCTCGCCCTGCAACGCCTGCAGGTAGTTGACACGGTTCTGGAACTCGGTGACGCCGAGCTTGCTGTCATCGAAGATCTCAAAGCCCTTGTTCCCACGCGGAAGCCCCTGCGTTGCAAGGTTAAGACGTGCCTCGTGGACATTTGTCGTCGGCACAAGAATCGTCGTGCCCGACTTGTTCTCCTGTACCTCGTAGGTGATCTTCGATTCGCGCAGCTGGTTGGCGACCTCACCCGCATCCTTGGTCTCCATATCCGTAAACAGCGGCACCATATCGGGCTTGCTGCCGTACCAGAAGCTCAGACCAAAGATGAGGACGAGAATCGCGAGCGCCGAGCCGAGCATGATGTAGCGCTGGCGCTTGTCAAAGCGGTTCCACAAGGCAAGGCCGCGCTCTTTCCACTCTCCCATAATCTCTTTCCCTTCAAGTCATCACGGTTATGCAACGTCTCCTGCGAGGCGTGCGAAAACGACAGGCAATCCTTATACCTGCATCCGCATGATTTCCTGATAGGCAGCCACAGCACGATTGCGCAGCTGCAATGTCAGCTGCAGTGCAATCTCTGCCTTCTGCCCTGCCACGACGACCTGAGAGACATCCGAGATTTCGCCCGCCGCGAGCAGCTTGTTCTGCTTGTCTGATTCGAGTTGGAGCTGATTGACCTCGGAGAGGGCATCCTTCAGATAGGTTCCGAAGCTCTTCGGCGGCTCTTTTTCGATGGTCTCGCCCAGATGACTGGTTGCGTGCATCGTAACGGGGGTCATTTGCAGTGCTTGTACTTCCATATACATTGATCTCCCTTAAAACGTGCCCAGTAATCAGCTATTTCCGCCAATGCGAAGCGCCGCGGTCACCATGGATTTTGCCGCATTAATTGTCGTTGTATTCGCTTCGTAGGCACGGGACGCCGAAATCATGTCCACCATCTCTGCGACGATGTTGACATTTGGACGCTCCACATAGCCTTCCGCATTTGCATCGGGATGACCCGGCTCATAGACAAGTGTTCCCTGCGTTCGATCCGTTTCGATCGAAACCGCACGCACGCCATCGCCGGGACGCATACGGTTCGAAGCACGTGCAAGGAAGGACTCAAACCCTATGCCCGCCCCCTTCTCACGCGGCTGGAAGACCACGTAGCGGCGATGGTAGGCACCTCCGCCCTGTGCGCGCGTCGTGTTAGCATTTGCGATATTGTTGGAGATCACGTCCATGCGTAGCCGCTCTGCCGTAAGACCGGAAGCTGCTGCATCAATTCCCAAAAACATTCCCATATCGTGCCCTCCCTACATCAGCTGCCCTGGCCGCTGTTGATAACGCTCTTCAGCTTGCTGATGTGCCCGCCGAGCGCCGTTGCCAGCGCGCTGTAATACAGCTGGTTTTTTGCTACCTCAGCCATCTCAATATCAATGTCCACGTTGTTCCCATCCAGACGCATATTGGTCGTTGCATCCTGCTCGATCACAGGACGCGCCTTTCCGCGAAAGGCGATGGGCATATGCCGATCATGCGTGCGCACAACCTTCATCAGAGGATTGTCGTCCAGCCCAAGTTCTTGCTTCAGCAAGTCTTCAAAGCGGACATGACTCCGCCTGAAGTACGGTGTGTTCACGTTGGCAATGTTATTGCTGAGCACCTCATGCCGAAGGGATGCTGCCGCCATCGCACGGCTGCCAATGTCAATCGTCGGAGTGTTTACCAGCTGCTCAAGCATCAAACGTCACGTTCCTTTCCCCATATTTTATGCGCACAGGAAAAAACTGCACACAAAACAGATATATAGTTATTTCTACATTCCTAAAAAAAATCCTTTTCATTCTAACATTTTTCTCAAAAAAAATGAAGTCCGGATTTGAAGGTATCTGTAAAAATTTAAGGAGTGGCTAAGCGCGTGCTGGAACTGCCGCATCGACGTGGAGACTCTTGACGAGAATATCAACTTCATGCACAACCATGCCCGTCATGCGCTCGATCTCCTCCTGCAGGTCTTTGCGCAGCGTCTCCATGGTCTCTGCAATCGCATACCCATAGGCAAATACCACTTCGAGCGAAACCGTGATGCCCAGATCATCATCGCCGCTGACGATATGTTCCACATGCGTTCTGACGACACGATAGACATGCTCGAGTTTCTCCGCAACAATGTGGATAATGCTCTTGATGACCGAGTCGTCAATGACGAGCTTGCCGTAGTAGCTGAACACGGGGCGTACAATGGAGCGCTCTCCCAGGCGGCGCCGTTTCGACGAGGAGGTCTTGAAGAAACTCTTGATCGGATCGATGAGATACCCCGAGAAATGCGGCTTGAGCTCGATTGTCGGCACGGGAATGATGTGCTCTCCTTTGCGGAGGCGGTGATACTGCGCGAGCTCCATGTCCCTCTTTGAGGCAATGTCCTCGATGCGGATGATCTTGCTGACAGGTCCGATTTTGAGCGCCTTTGCAATCTTCTGCACCATGTTCTCGGACGTTCCAAGGATGAGGATGCGCCGCGGCAGGGTCTCGGCAATCGCGCGGCGCACATCGGAGGCGTGCCCCGGCAGGACGAAGATGGCACGGCGCACTGCCATGATCCGATTCTTCTCCTTCTTCGCCGAATATCCACCGACAACCTTTCCATCTTTGATCAGAATGCCATCATCGATGATGGCGTCCGCACCGTTCTTCTGGGCGACCCACAGGGCGCGGTGGCTTTTGCCGGTGCCGCTTGGACCGACAAGTGCGATAACGTCCATTGTGTTTCTCCTCTCACAGGCTCACATATGCTGCGGCGGACGGTAGAAATTCTCCGCGTAGATGTCTTCAATCGTAAACTTACCAACGGCGTCCGGCTCTCGTCCCGCAAAGCCGCGATAATCCGAGCCGCCGGATACGAGTAGCCCGTACTTCTGTGCAACATCCAGATAGTGCTGCGTGTCCCGCACGTCATACGACGGATAGAACGCCTCAATGCCGCCCATCCCCTGCTGAGCGATGCGTTCCACAGCAGCCTCATCCCCGATCGCCTTTGGATTGGCCAGCACGGGGATACCTCCTGCCCCCTTGATCAGTGCGACAATCTCCTCAATCGGGAGGTAAAAATGGGGCACATAGGCGGGTCGTCCACGCTTTAGAAGCTGATCAAAGCAGGCGCGTATCGAGTCGAAGTAGCCCTTTTTGACGAGGACACGTGCCACATGAGAGCGCCCGACCGCCTTGCAGAGCCCCTCGTCCGTCAGCACCTCGGTCTCACCAATCTCATAGCCAATATCCTTCAGGCGCTCCACAATCTCCGTGAAGCGCGTCCAGCGAGCCTCGCTGATCTCTTCGAGCTTTTCCTGAAGCCCGGCATCATAGATATCAATATTATAGCCTAAAATATGAATCTCGTTCTGTCCATCTCCCGTGCTGAATCCTACACCGGGGATAATGTGAAGACTGCCGGAGGCATAATGTCCGCTCTCATAGAGCGCCGTGACCCCCTCTACACTGTCGTGATCCGTGATGGCGATATAACGCAGCCCCGCAGCCTTTGCCGCCTCCACGATCTCCTCTGGCGTATCCTTGCCGTCGGAGAAGGTCGTATGAATATGCAAATCGCTTGGCATAGTATTCTCCTCGATCAGTCCTCTTGGCGGAGCAAGATGCGCTCGATCAGCGGCGCACGCCGCCCATTCGGTTCGATGTCCACAATCACAGCGGCATACTCCGCCGCCCCCTCCGCCATCTCAAAGCGTACGGGCATCCCCGTTCTGAATTTCTGAATCACAATCTCCTTGCGTACGCCAAGGATGGAATCACACGCGCCGACCATGCCGAGATCCGTAATATATGCCGTTCCGCCGGGCAGAATCTGCTCATCTGCCGTCTGCACATGCGTATGTGTTCCGACCACGATATCTGCACGTCCATCTAAATAATGCCCCATCGCGAGCTTCTCCGAAGTGGTTTCCGCATGGAAGTCGAGCACGATGACATCCGCCTGCCCCCTAATCTCCGCCAGAATGTCGTCCGCCTTTTGAAAGGGGCAGTCGAGCGCGGGCATAAATGAGCGCCCTGAGAGATTCATTACGGCGATGTTCACGGCCTTGAACGGGAAGATGCAGTACCCCTGCCCCGGCGTCCCCTCCGGATAGTTCGCAGGACGCACGAGGTAGGGCTCATCGTCCACAAAGGCGAAGACATCTTTCTTGTCCCAGACGTGATTGCCCGCAGTCACAATATCGGCACCGCCCGCATAGAGCTCATCCAGAGCTTTGCGCGTGAACCCCTTGCCGCCTGCAGAATTCTCTCCGTTGACGATGACTACATCAATCCTGCGCTCCGCTCTGAGGCGCGGCGTAATCGCGCGAAAAGCACGCCGTCCCGCACGTCCGACCACGTCACCGACCAGCATAATGCGCACGGCACAGCCTCCCATCTTCTTTACCGATTATAGACAACCACCTGATCGCGCTCGCGTATGCCGATCAAGCGGTCACGCAGCGGGATCTCGCGCACCGCCATCAACATGCGCTCCAGCGTCTCATGCTGCAGGGTGCGGAACTCAGCGTCAAGCGCCTCCGCGCCGTGTGGGTCGACGAGCAGTGCCTCGCCAAAGCGCTCCGTGAGGAGCTGAACCGTGAGGCTCAGTTCCCGCTCCGAGAGCTCATCCATCCGCCGTGAGAGGTGGAGGATCGTCAGCACATCGTGCTGCTCGTACGAAAAATCCATCTCACTCGCCGCGCCGCCCTCGATCACATAATAGGTCTCAATGCTCTCGGCGAGAAACGCGGCAAAATCCTCGATTTCTGACGGATCAAGGCGTGCACGTACGACGAAGTCCATCGTCAGCAGCTCCTGCCGTGGCTCATAGGAAACCGCTTCAATCTCAGGGAAACAGACGAGGACGGAGGCGAGCAGCTGCACACCGGGGCGTGCCTGCTCGCTTCTCGTACGTCCACCGCTGCGCCCTGAAAAACATCTTCGCAGAAAATCAAACATGGCATCAACCCCCTTACTGCCGTCCCTTGGGAAGCACTGATAAGGATTTCACCCGTGCATTCCTCATTTCACACTGTTCACGCGCCCGAGCCCGAGCGCGTAGACCGCATTGCGCCCCGCCTTCTTCGCCAGATAGAGCGCGTCATCTGCATTCTTGAAGAGCTGCAGTTCATTGTCCTTCTCCGGATCAAAGGTCGCCGCGCCGACACTCACTGTAACATTTTGAGCAAACGGCATCTCGGAGGACTCCACCGTACGGCGAATGCGCTCCCCGACACGTCCTGCGACCGAGAGCGGTGCCCCCTCGAGGATGATGAAGAACTCATCGCCGCCCCAGCGGCAGCCCGCATCCGAGCCGCGGATCGTATGAGAGATCGCGTCCGCAACCGACAGGATCACCTTGTCCCCCATATCATGCCCATAGGTATCATTGACCCCCTTGAAGTGGTCGATGTCCATGAGGATGACGGAAAGCGGTGTCTTATTCTCCTGAGAACGCACCACCGCCGCCTTGAGCAGGCGCTCCATCTCACGGCGATTGAGGAGATTCGTCAGCGCATCGCGGCTCGCAAGATGACTGAGCCGCTGATTCGCCGTGAAGAGCTCCTCCTCAGAGACACGGATGAAATGCGACATGAACGCGAGCATCTTCCGATTGTAGGAGAGATGCGCCACGCGCTTCGTCTGCAGCTTAATATTCTTGACGTAGCCCGGATCTTCCTTCATCCCGACAAGCAGGACGTTCAGATTTGCCGTTGAGATCCGCCGCCCCACGCGTCGCACCTCGCCGAAGACAAACACGGTCGAGGCGGGGAATCCGGAGCACGGTGTCATCTCTGTCACCACGTCGTCGCCGAGCAGCAGATAGTGCCCGACACAGGAGGTTCCGAAGATCACCTGCGGGGAGAACGCGGTCATCTCGCGCGAATTCTCCGTAGCCTTCGACAAAATCCCATAGGGGTCGCCATAGGCAAGGCGGAACTTCGTCCCCTGCTCCATGGGAATGCCGAAGGTCAGCTCGCCCGAGCCCTCCTCAATCTTGATCGGCACACGCGCCGAGATCGAGCCGTCCTCCTCCTCGAAGCAGAGGGGAAAGAGCGCCGCATCCGAACTGAAATCACCATCGCCCTTGATGCCGAAATAGCGCTCATAGATCTTGAGCGGTACATCCCCATCCAGTTCCTTGATCGTACAGCCCTCCACGCGGGTTGCAACGATCTCGCGTCCGAGCGAATTCCATCCGAAATTGCGTACCACATGGACATCCAGCGTCTTCCCGTGGAACACAACTGCGAGCATGCCAAGCTGCATCGCCACACCATCCGCAATGATGTAGCCGTGTGCCTCCATCGGGGCAGCATCGACAAACGCACCGAATACATCAATGCGCTCATCAATCGCAGAGAATCCCTCAAACAAATCATTGATCTGATCCATCAGACCGACGACAAAGAATTCAATGACCTTCGTATGCGGCCGCGCGCCGACAAAGTGCACAAAGTGCTCCTTCGTCGCCGTATCCGAAGTATTTCCTTCCACGGTGACAAATTCCACCTGAGACGCCTCAAACGCCGTAAAGGTCAACATGACGCCGTCCGTATCAAGGCGCAGATCCGCCATCTTGAGCACACAGGTATGCGCCAAGATCCGCGCATCGGGGAACAGCTCGCGTATAGCGCCCTGCATGCGGAGCGCCTTTGCCATCGGCATCTCGTACGGTGCCGCAATGGTGATGAGCAGAGACTCAATATGTGGAATCCGATCCAGCTTTTCCTTTGCCTGCTCCGCCTTGCACTGGGCATCGGCGGTACCGGAAACGATATACGTCAGCTGCTGCATATATCCTCCTTGGGGAGTCGCTGCTCCATGCTGCAACTCCGAGAAATGAGGGGGCTTGTGCCCCCTGATTCGATTCTCCGTATCGACTGCGACCGTTTACTTTGCATAGTCGACGACGCGCGTCTCACGAATGACCGTCGCCTTGATCTGCCCCGGATATTCGAGATCGCCCTCGATCTTCTTTACAATGTCGTGGACGAGCACGGCAGCGCCCGCATCATCTACCTTGTCCGGCTTCACCATGACGCGGATCTCGCGCCCTGCCTGAATTGCAAAGCAACGCTCCACGCCGTCAAACGACTCGGCGATCTCCTCGAGCGCCTTGAGTCGCTTGATGTAGGACTCGAGGCTCTCACGGCGTGCCCCCGGCCGTGCTGCCGAGACCGCATCCGCCGCAGCGACGAGCACCGCCTCGATCGTCGTCGCCTCCTCATCGCCATGATGGCAGGCAATGATGTTGATGACTTCCTTGGACTCGCGGTACTTGCGCGCGAGATCGGCGCCGACCGTCACATGAGGCCCCTCAACCTCGTGGCTGACCGCCTTGCCGATGTCGTGCAGGAGTCCGCCGCGCTTGGCGAGCATGACATCACAGTCGAGCTCTGCCGCCATGAGACCTGCGAGATGCGCGACCTCGATGGAGTGTGCGAGCACGTTCTGCCCGTAGCTCGTCCGATAGCGCATGCGTCCGAGGAGACGCACGAGCTCAGGATGGATGCCGTGGACGCCCGTCTCGAACGTCGCCTGCTCCCCCGCCTCCTTGATGCGCTGATCGACCTCACGTCGCGCCTTCTCGATCATCTCTTCGATGCGTGCGGGATGAATACGCCCGTCCTGAATCAGCTTTTCGAGCGCAATGCGCGCAACCTCGCGCCGCACAGGGTCGAATCCGGAGAGGATGACCGCCTCCGGCGTATCGTCGATGATGAGGTCGATGCCCGTCAGCGTCTCGAGGGTGCGGATATTGCGCCCCTCACGCCCGATGATGCGCCCCTTCATCTCGTCGTTCGGCAGAGCCACAACCGAGACCGTCGTCTCCGCCACATGATCAGCGGCGCAGCGCTGGATCGCCACGCTCAGGATCTCGCGTGCCGCCTTGTCCGCCTCGTCCTTTGTCTGCTGGATGTACTCCTTGATCTTCCGTGCCTTCTCATGCTTCAGCTCTTCCTCTGCCTCCGCCATGAGAATCGTGCGAGCCTCCTCTGACGAGAGCCCCGAGACGCGCTCGAGCTCCTGCTTCTGGGTCTCGTAGAGTGCTGTAATCTCAGCCTGCGTCTTGTCGATGCGTGCCTCCTTGCGGGCAAGCCCCTCTTCCTTCTTTTCGATGGATTCGAGCTTGCGGTCGAGATTCTCCTCCTTCTGAATCGTGCGGCGCTCAAGGCGCTGAATCTCGCTGCGGCGCTCCTTCGTATCTCGTTCGAACTCCTGCCGCTGGCGCTGGATCTCCTCCTTCGCCTCGAGCAGTGCTTCCTTCTGCTTTGTCTCAGCCTTCTTTCCGGCTTCTTCGACAATGCGCTTTGCTTCGTCTTCGGCTGATCCTATCTGAGCCTCCGCCGTGCGTCTGCGTGCAACATAGCCCGCAGCAACACCAACGGCGACAGCAATAATTACCGTTAGTAATTCAGTAATAATAACGGCCACCTCCTTTTTCATAATGCAAAAATGCCTATAGAATACTTCTATCCATTTTAATGTTTTTTCTCTATAGTGTCAAGAATTCTGTGCGGTCTGCCAGACTTGCCGACTGAATGATTTATTTTATTTTCACAGACACTTTATAACCTCTTTTACATGGAAGAAGCCGCATTTCATCGCTTATAATATGTTCACGGCTTCATGGAAGGAGTAGGAAAATGAACAAGAAAAAATGGATGCGCAAGGGGATTGCGCTCGCACTCTCAGCGGCAATCACAGCGGGCGTTGCAGTGCCGCCCGCCACGGCTGAGGCAAATACGGGTAGGATCATCGGCGCAATCATCGGCGGTGCGGCTGCGGCAGACGAGATGAACAAGCAGATCAAGTACTACAACACGACCGAAGAGGGACGTCAGGCACTCTTTCAGGAACTGCAGGAAAAATACGGCGTGTATTACCGCTGGGATCTGAACAGTCAGCTTGACCGCATCTTTACGAATCTCACGGCGGCAATCGGCTCCATGGATGCGACCGTCTATGACCGCCCATACAATTATTTCATCAATCAGCAGGAGGGGTTCAATGCCTTCTGCACGCTTGGGCACAATATGAGTGTCAACGTCGGGCTCTACAGCTATCTCTCGAATGAGGACGAGATCGCCGTCGTGCTCGCCCATGAAATGGGACACGGACAGAAGGATCACCCCGCCAAGGGCATGAAGCGCTCACTCGGGCCTACCATACTCGCGAACGCGACGGGTACGGTGCTCGGCGCGATCGCTGCAAATATCTGGAACGGGCAGGGGCTCACGAAGCCGATGGAGTGGGAGGCGGACAACCTCGCATTTGAGTACATCTCACGCTCTCCGTACAATCCAGGCGCAACGGCTGCTGTATGGCAGCGCGTGATCGACCTCTCGGGCAACAACTCCGCGAATGCGTTTGACATCATGTCGGGCGCTGCCGATCATCCGTCGAATTCCTCCCGCCGCGACAATTACGCGAAGAAACTCACGGAGATGAGCGGCGGCAAGGTGACAGTCGATGACGGCGATGTCTATGTGAACAAGAAGCGCCTTCTGACACCTGCCCCCGCCGGCGGGATGAGCTCTGCAGAGCGTGCCTACTTCGTCATGGGGAATCTTGCAGCCGCCTACCGCAACGGGCACGCCGCCTCCGCCGCCTACGCGGACGGACGTACCGTCATGCTCGGGGCGCAGCCCATCATCAGCTGCACGGACGGCGACACAAGCGCTGCTGAGATTGCAGCGCTGCTGAATCAAATTAAATAACTACAGAAAATAGGAGCCCTTGCAGTTGACTGCAGGGGCTCCTATTTTTTACCGTCTTGGAAATCTGCGCAGTGCGCGCGGCTTCCCGAGCACCTCGGCAAGCACGATCGCCTGCTTCATCGTATCCGGTGTCAGCTGCGGCAAGAGTGCCGCATGCGCATGCGCGTGTCCGCCCGTATGCGGCACGGCTGCGGCAGCAGCCATCTGCTCTGCAGCAAGGCGCTCCTCTCGCTCACGTGCGCGTTTGGCGCGCAGTGCCTCCCGCTGCTGCTCCTCCCACCGCGCGCGTAGTTCCTGCGCGCGCAGCACCTCCGCGTCAACAGTGATCTGTACATCGCGGGGAGCGCCGCGCAACGGTGGAATCTCAAAGCTGCCCGTTTGTGCCGTGTGCTTCTTCGGCCGCGGGATATCCTGCGGTACCGTCGGCGGCGGCACTTTTTTTCTACCGCGCACGCGATCGTCAAAGACGGCAAGTGCTATGGCAACAGCAATGACAATGAGGAATTCCATATACTTCGCCTCACTTTACGGGCGGTGTTGGATGCTTCTCATCGCTCTTGCCCGCAGAGCTGATTGCCTGACGCATATCGGTGTCGGACTGGATGTTGTTCAGCTGATAGTAGTCCATCACGCCGAGCTTACCCTCGCGCAGCGCCTGCGCCATTGCGTGCGGTACCTCCGCCTGCGCCTCGACAACCTTTGCCTCCATCTCCTGCGTGTACGCCTTCATCTCCTGCTCGCGTGCAACCGCCATTGCACGGCGCTCCTCCGCCTTGGCCTGCGCGATGCGCTTGTCCGCCTCCGCCTGGTCGGTCTGAAGCTCCGCACCGATGTTGCGCCCGACATCGACATCCGCGATGTCGATGGAGAGAATCTCGAATGCCGTCCCCGCATCGAGCCCCTTGCCGAGCACCGTCTTGGAGATGTCATCGGGATTTGCGAGCACGTCCTTATGGTTCTCTGAAGAGCCGACCGTCGTGACAATGCCCTCACCGACACGCGCGATAATCGTCGGCTCGCCCGCACCGCCGACGAGACGGTCGATGTTTGCGCGGACGGTGACACGTGCCTTGATCTTGAGCTCGATTCCGTTCGCCGCGACAGCGGAGACAATCGGTGTCTCAATGACCTTCGGGTTGACGCTCATCTGCACGGCGTCAAGCACATCGCGCCCCGCGAGATCGATCGCCGCCGCACGCTCGAACGGCAGCGCGATCTGTGCACGATGGGACGCGATGAGCGCGTCAACCACCTTATCCACGTTGCCGCCCGCAAGGTAGTGCGCCTCGAGCTGGTTCACGCTGACATCCAGCCCCGCCTTATTCGCCTTGATGAGCGGGAGTACGATGCGGCTCGGCGGAACGCGGCGCAGACGCATGCCGATCAGAGACATGATGCTGACCGAGACATTTGCCGAGATCGCGGATATCCAGAGTCCGAGCGGCACAAAGTGCAGAAAGATGGATACAGCAAGAATGACGATGACAATGAGGAATGCTCCTCCAAACAGAGTTCCCATACGTACCTCCTTAGTATTTCTGCCCGATGGCTAGCTATGCCTCGCGCACGACGACGCGGCTGCCGTTCACGGACAGGACAACAATCTGCTTCCCTTTTTGAATATACGCGCCCTCCGAGATGACATCCACGGGGCGGCCGTCAATGCGTGCCGTCCCCGAAGGACGCAGCTCCGTGAGCACCTCGCCCGTTTTCCCTACAAGTTCGGACTGCTCCGCCGCGCTGACATAGCCCTCCTCTGTGCGCGAGCTCTTCTGCAGAACGATCTTGTTCCACAGTTTGCTCGACGGCAGACGCGAGACGATAAGCATGAAGAGCACGACGGAGATCACGAGTGCGATCCCGAGCGCCGCGAGTGCGCCGATGTCCCCGCCGAGCGCGAGCACAATGCTGTAGAGCATTGCCGCAACACCGAGCCCCGCGAGCAGCCCCACGGTCGGCAGCAAGATCTCCACGATAATCATGAGCACGCCCGCAAGAAAGACCGCTATGTGATAGAGTTCCACGAGTCCCCGTGTATATTGGCTGCCCCAGAAGACCGCCGCCGCGACAATGCCGAGCAGGACGCCCACACCGAGGCCGCCTGTCTTGATCTCCACCATGATGGAGAGGAACATGACGGCGAGCAGCAGCACCTGAAGTACACCGACATCGACAATAAGATTCATAGAAGCCCTCCTCCTTACGCGAAAAAACCTCCACGCAAGCTGCGCGGAGGTTCCTATGCTGAAAATGGTCGGAACGACGAGATTTGAACTCACGACCTCTTCCACCCCAAGGAAGCGCTCTACCAAGCTGAGCTACGTCCCGAACAAATGGTATTATAACGGTCTTTTCTCGTTTTGTCAATCCCTTTGCGTCATCTGCTTCATGAGACGGAGCGCCCCGATCTCGACCCCCGTCTCGCGTGCGACCTGCTCGATCGTACGTCCCGCACGCAGAAGTGCACGTGCCTTGATGATCGCTTCGTCCTCCTTTGCGGGTGCTTCCGGTTCTATGGGAGGAGCTGGAGGCGGGGGCACAGATGTATCAGGAAGCTGTGTGCGCTGCAGCGGCATCGGCTGCCCGTGTGTCGGAGGTGGAGGCGCCGGTCGTTCCTGCGGCAACGCGGCGCGTGGCGCGGGCGGCACATAGACCTGCGGCGCAGCCCCTGTCGTATACGGCTGCGCTGGAGGCTCTGCCGTGGCACGCGCCTGCTCACGCAGAATGGATGCGTGCAGAACGGCGGCGAATTCATCGCCGTCCGTACGCCGCGCCTCCTGCACCTGTGGCATGAGAGACGCGGGTGTCTCCACCGCAGGAATTGCCTTGGGAGCAACAGGAACAGACGCGGTCTGACCGAGATCGCGCAAGCGGCGTTCCAACTCCTCAATGCGCTGGCGCAACGCCCACTCGAGGCGCTGCGCATCTGCAACGCGCGTCTCGAGGCGCACGCGCCGATCATCCGCCTCACGCAACAACCCCTCGAGTTTCGTCACATGAGAGCCGAGACGCTTGATGATGGTGTCAGCAGACTGCTGCAGCTCCTTTTTCAGCTTCTCAATGGATTCCGCAAGATCCTCATCCGCCTCATCGCTGCGTTGACGCCGATGAAGAACGTAGCGCACGATGAGCAGAAGAATCGCCCCGAGGATGATGAGTGCCCCCAGAATTTCGGTAACAGAAATAATAACAGGACGCCTCCCTTATCCACATTTCAAAAATCAAAAACTGATGTCAAGATGCACGCCGCGACTCGGATCGGCAGCCAGTCGCTGCAGCAGCTCTGGCCCGTGATCCTCGCGGTCACGGCGTCGTCCATCGCCGCCGCGACCGCCCTGCCGCCGCTCACGCTCCGGATCATCCTTCACACGCGCATCCTCGCTGGCCTGCTCCTTTGCCCGCACCTGCTGACGCGCGAGTTCAGCATCCTGCCTCTGACGGATGGATTCAAAACTCTGCTGGACGTTGACCTGATTCTGCATATTGCTTTGGACGTTCCCTGCCTCATTGGACTGCGGGATCATCATCTGCATGCTGATTGGCGTGACATTCATGACGGCACCTGCCTCTCTTCAAAAGACTCCTATAGCAATCTGTCCATCGAGCATCTGCAAGCGTGCGTGATGCAGCTCCTCTTCCACGGACTTCTTCACACCGCTGATTGTGACGTTCACCCCGGGATAGATCGTATCCGAGGCGGCCACGGAGCCGCGCTTCATCTGCTCCAGCTCCTCCTCCATCTGTGCGAGCTTCTCCTGCATCTTCTTGATCTCGTTGGCAAGAGGGAACTGCGCGTGCGTCATCTCGACGAGCTGCTCCCGCCGACGCTCGGAAAGGCTCGTAAGAGGCTGTTTCTTCAGCGTGTCAAGCGAGAGACGGATTTCCGTCAGACGCTTGACCGCCGCCTGGCATTCCTTGAGCAAGGTATCATGCTGATGCTTGAGGTTCGGGTCGATGCCGACATCCAAATTCGTCTGAACATAGAAGTTATTGCCCATCACCTTGGCACGGATGGACTCGCCTGCGCCAACCTTGCCGCCCGTAATGATGCCGCGCCGTCCCTCGACGCGGACGTGATGACCCGCACGCATCTCCGAGTGCAAAACCACATCGTTGACAAAGATGTCGCGCCCTGCAACGATATTCGCATTCTCAACAAAGGAGATGCTGATGTCCTCAGCGGCGTAAATCTTTCCGATGTTCATGCCTCGAATGCCGCCATGCACAATGACGTTGCGTCCCTCAACCTGCGCCCCGCCGATCATGCCCCTGATCTCAACATCTCCGGATGCCTTCACGACAAAGCCGCTCTCCACATCGCCCTTGATTTCAACGCTGCCGGCAAAGTCGACATTGCCCGTGCCGACATCGACGCTCGTGTCAATGACGAGATGAGGATCGACGCCAATCTTCTTCCCATCATCTACGATCTGCCCGTCGATGAGCGCGACGAGTTCGTGCTCATTGACGATCTTCGTATTCTTTCCCTGTGGAAGCACTGCCGGTTTCCCCGGCTTTGCGGGAACCTCTTCGCCAAACACATTGGTGCCCGCCACGCCGCTGGTCTCTGGAATACGCACGGCAAGCACATCGCCGATCTGCGCACGGATAAAGATGTTCATATCCTTATAGTCCACGCGGTCATAGGCGCGCTCAGCAGGCCGCCCCTTTGCACCCATATCGAATTTCTTTTCGATGCGCGCATCGACGCCCGCCTCTGGTGCCGTTCCGCGCGCTGCCATAAAGGGAGTCAGACGCGCAACACCGCGCCCGATGGCATCGCGGTCAATACCATAGGTAACCTTCTTTGCAGCGAGCGCATCCAACACATCTGAGACATCAGGCGCCAGATTGCCCCGCTTCTCATCGAAGCGGACTGCAACACTCATTGCATCCCGTGCAATTTCAATCGTAAACGGGATGACCTCATTTTCCCCATCGTCTGCTGAAGCCATATCCAGTTTCACCTCGAATCCATCCGCCGCACGCACAAGGCGCGCCACTTGAAGTTCATCATAATCCGCGATGCGCGCCTCCTTGAGGCGCTGCTTCAGTGTCTCAAGGTCAATCGCTGGATTGTCCTTGGTCGCCGGATAGACGGTCAGATAACTACCGTCCGCTTTGACAACAAGCTGAAACCCTTCCTTGACATTCCCTACTGTTCTCTCCACAACATCACTTCCGATCCTTCAAAATTGCGCCTTTATTATAACTTTTTCCCCCAGTTTACAACACATCATACTTCTTCATTCATACGTGCAAGCGACCCCCGCATGCGGAAGATTGCCTTCGTATGGAGCTGCGAGATCCGCGCCTCGGAGAGGTGCAGAATCGCCGCAATTTCCTTGAGGGTCATCTCGTCGTAATAATAAAGCGCAACCACCGTGCGCTCCTTCTCGGGAAGTTTCTCAATCGCCGCAGCAAGGGTCTCCTTGACCTCAGTCCACTCCGCATGTTCTACGGGGCCGTCCTCCATGGAGGCCGGCGTATCCGTGCGCAGATATTCCTCCAGTGGGATGATGGTCGCCGCGCTGACCTGTCCCTCGAGGTGGTGCAGCCCTTCAACCGTGAGATCCAGCTCCTCAGCAAGCTCTTCATCGCTTGCCGTGCGTCCGAGCTGGCCTTCGAGACGCGCAACCGCCTTCTCGTATTTTTTGATGTTTTGACGCACGCTGACGGGAATCCAGTCCTTTGCACGCAGATGGTCGAGCATCGCTCCGCGTACACGCACACCGGCATAGGTCTCAAATTTATTGCCGCGCGCGAGCTCATAGCGCTCAATCGCATCGAGCAGCCCAAAGAAGCCACTGCTCAGGAGATCCTCCCGGTCAACATGCTGCGGAAGACTGATGGAAATCCGCCCAGCAACAAGACGAACGAGCGGCAGATAATGCTCGGCGATGCGGTTGCGTACGTCAACGGTCTTTTCCGTCGCGTATGCCTGCCACAGTGCATCAATATTTTCTGCCGGCTGCTCCGCCATCTGCATCATCTCCTCTCAGCTCCCAAAAACACACTCAGGCCGGTGCAGCCACCGCTTCATCCCCCTCCGTTTGCGGGGTTCTCATGTGGACAAAGGATTTCTCCTCAAGGGGCTGAAAGTTCGTCGGTGCGGCAAATTCCTCCGCTGCCTGCTCCCCCTTCTCCACCGCATCGAAGTCGATGTCATCCGCATCATAGTGCTGCGTCTTCATGTCCTGCATCCGGGCAGCCGGCTCTTTGTCAAACGCCGCCCATGCCTTCGCCTCAAGGATAAATGTCACGAGATAGGTGAATACACCGGCGCAGAGAAATGCGATGAGGCTGCGCAGAAGCGCTGTTGTTACACGCGCATCCCCGATCATGCCCGTAATAAATACAACAAGTGCTGCAATGACAGCAAAGACCAGAGCCATGCCGAGTTTGAACATATCTTCACCTTCCTCCCTAGGGAATCGCTGATAAAATAAAGTCCGTCAGATTGGCGTAGATTTTTTCGTCCGAACGAGGAGGCAAACCAGACGCATAGCAGAGGCTATGTGGAGGATTTGCAGGCGTTGTGCGGGCAAAAAAGATGCGCTAAGATGGCGGTGCTGAATTTATCAGTGCCTCCCTAGATTGTTTTATCTCCCTTGCTGACAGTCTTCACCGTATAGGTTCCGTCATTCAGGTCGATTGCAACCGTACGCCCGTAGTTGAGCCCCGTATCCTGCGCGAGGAGACGGATGCCATGCTGTGCAAGCAGCTCCTTCGCCGCTTGTGCATTGCGCTCTCCGACACGCATGACACTCGTCGTATTCGAGAACGCGAACATCTGCGCACCGCCCGCAATCTTCGCCACAAGACGCGACTTTACACCGCCGAGCTTCAGGACATCTGCGAGCATGAGAGGAAATCCCGTATCGATGAATTTTGCAGGGGTGTCCGATGGACGCGCCTGTTTGCTGTCCGGCAGCATATAGTGGAGGAGTCCCCCCACCTTTGCCTGTGGATCGTAAAGTGAAAGTCCGATACAGGAGCCCAATCCATAGCTGATCAATGTGGATGGAGCTGCGCCGACTTTGTAGTCGGCCATACCGACTTTTATCAAATCCGGCATATCATTCAACTCCTACCGCATTCATAATGCTGCTGAGGGATCCGGGGTCGGGCACAAGGAAGAAATGCCCGCTGATGCTCCGATCCTCCGCGACAAAATTCGTTTCGATGAGCAATGCATGATCGCCCATCTCGCCAAGCTGAACCAGAACGACGTTGAGAATCGCCCCCGCCATATCCACGGCAAGCGCAGGAATCGACGGTAGCATGCTCATGCCCGTGAACGTATAGAACGCATTCAGATAGGAGCCTGCAAGAATGTTGCCAATCTCCATGAGCGCCGATTCGTCCATCGCATCAAGCTCGGTCGTCTCCCCCCGATCACGTCCAAGCAGTGTGTCCACGAGTGCAAAGGCACTGTCTCGAGGGATGAGGAAGAGAATATTGCTCGGAGCCTTGCCGTAAACGCGCAGAAAAATACCGACGACGACCAGTTCCGGTCCGCCGACAAATTCTGGCACATCTTCAATTGGAACAAGCGCCACATGGGGCACATTCATCTCAATACGACGCTGAATGAGACGAGAAAGCGCCGTCGCGGAGTTTCCCGCGCCGACGTTTCCAATCTCTCTGAGCACATCCAGCTGCAGCTCTGACAGTTCTGTCAGGTTCTCATCTACGCTCATTCACTCTACCTCTCGTCATGGGGCAATGATCGGGAAGCTCCGATCCTCTTATTTCGCTTCCTTCGGAAGTCCGACGATCTCCTCCAGATTGAGAAGGACGATGAGGCGTCCGTTGATATTGCCGATCCCGCTGAGGAAACGGCTGCTCTCGCGTGCATTTGTCGCCTTCTTCGTGTCGACAGGCGCATTCTCGAGGCTCAGAACCTCGGTCACAGCATCGACGAGCATGCCGACGTGGACATCCTCAACGGATACTGTGACAATGCGTGTGCGGTCAGTATACGGGGTCTCCGCAAGCCCAAGGCGCTGCTTGAGGTCGATCACGGGGAGCACCGAACCGCGCAGATTGATGACGCCCTTGATAAAGTCCGCTGCAAACGGAACGCGCGTGATGTCCGTCAGATTACGGATCTCCTGTACGTTCAGAATGCTGACGCCGTATTCTTCATCGCGAAGATTGAACGCCACATACTGCGAGTTCTGCGGCGCATTTCCCTGATTCATATCCTCTGCCATCTTCTTTGCCCTCCCCTGCTTACTGCTGTATCATTGTTGCAACGTCGAGAATCAGTGCAACTTTACCGTCACCGAGCACGGTTGCTCCGCCGAAGAGCTTGAGTCCGGCGAAGAGATTGCCGAGTGTCTTGATAACGATTTCCTGCTGTCCGATCAGATTATCGACGACAATGCCTGCCTTTGCCTCGCCCGCGTGGACAACGACAACGAAGAGCTCGTCGGAATCTTTCGTATGCGGTACCTGGAGTGCCTCCTCCATGCGGATGATCGGGATGATTTCCCCACGCAGGACAATAACCTCCTTGTTCTGGACGGTCTGAATATCCGTGGGTTCGATATTGATCGTACTGTCGATGGATCCGAGTGGGATGGCGTACATCTCCTCCTGCACCTGCACGAGCATCGCCTGGATGATCGCGAGCGTGAGCGGCAGCTTGATCTTGAAGACGGAACCCTCGTCAATATGCGTCTCGACATCGACGTGCCCTGAAAGTGCCTCGATCTTGCTGCGCACAACGTCCATGCCAACACCGCGGCCAGAAATATCGGTAATCTGCTCCGCCGTCGAGAAGCCCGGCAGGAAGATCAGGCGCACGGCATCCGCATCGTCGAGACGCTCTGCCTCCTCTTGCGAGATCATGCCCTTCTCGACCGCCTTCCTGCGGATCTTGTCGGCATCGATGCCCGCGCCGTCATCCGTAATCATGATGACGACATTGTTGCCCTCGTGGCGTGCGATGAGGCCGACCTCGCCGACGGGCGACTTGCCCTTTGCCTCACGCTTCTCAGGACTCTCGACACCGTGGTCGAGTGAGTTGCGCAGGAGGTGCATGATCGGATCGCCGATCTCGTCGATAACGGTACGATCCAGTTCCGTTTCCTCACCCTCGATTGTGAGGTTGATTTCCTTTCCGAGCTCCTTGGATACGTCGCGCACCATACGCGGGAAGCGGTTGAACACGGCGCTAACCGGAACCATGCGAACCTTCATGACGATGTTCTGCAGGTCGCCCGTCACGCGATCCATCTGCTCGAGCGTCTCCATGAGGTCGCTCATGCGGTGCGTCTGTCCGATCTGCTCGAGGCGCACCTTATTGATGACGAGCTCGCCCATGAGGTTCATGAGCGTATCAAGCTTCTCAATGTCGACGCGGACACTCTGGCTCTGATGCGGCTTTTTCGCAGGAGCTGCTGCAGGCTTTGCCGCCTCCTTCTTGGCCGCAGGTGCTGCGGGCTTCGCCGCAGGTGCCGCCGCAGCGGGTGCAGCAGCTTCCGCAGGCGCCGCCTCCTTGCCGAGCTTGTCGGGATCAACTGGCTCAACGAGGATGTCTTCGATTTCGGATACCGTATCCACGGCGTTCTGTACGGCCTCGGCGTCACCGCTTGTGGCGACAAGCACGTCAAAGCTGCGCTCGAATTTCTCCTGCTCGAGATCCTCGGCAGGCGGGATGCTCTTGATGACATCGCCGACCTCATCGAGCGCATGCATGACCATGACAGAGCGTGCAGCCTTGAGGACACAGGTCTCCATCAGGGTAACCTTGACATGGAACATATTCATGCCGGCTTCCTTGGCCTTCTTCATGACATCAAGGTCGATCTCATCGAGGTCAAGATCCACACCGGACGCCTCACCCTCATTGGCTGCGGGTGCAAGAGCCGCTGCTGCAGCGGGGGCTGCCGCAGCAGGCGCAGGTGTTCCCTTAGAAATGGAGCTCAATTTTGCAACGAGATCCGAGACATCGACAACATCCTCTGCCTCGCCGTTACCGACACTGTCCACCATCTGCTCGAGAGAGTCCAGACATTTGAACAGCGTGTCCATAATGTCCTCGTTCAGCTTGAGCTGGCTCTTGCGGACGAGATCAAGTACATCTTCCATCTCGTGCGTGAGCTCTGCAATCTTGGCAAAGCCCATTGTCGCAGACATGCCCTTGAGGGTGTGTGCATTGCGGAAGATGTCGTTGACGGCATCGATCTCCTCCATGTTCTCCTCGAGGCGCAGAAGGCCTTCGTTGAGCGACTGCAGATGCTCATGCGACTCATCCAGGAACATGTCCATATACTGGTTATCCATTGATATTCCCCCTATTTCCTATCTTCTCACAGCCGCCTCGATCGCCTGCGCGATCTGCGGCAATGGGCATATCTCATCGGCTAGCCCCGCGTCGATGACGGATTTTGGCATTCCGTAGACGACACAGGTCGCTTCATCCTGCGCGATGCAGTAGCCGCCGTTTTCCTTGATCTTGCGCATCCCTTCGCGCCCGTCGCTGCCCATCCCCGTGAGTATCACGGCGACGACGTCCTTCCCCAGATGCGCGACAGAGTCGTACATCACATTGACGGCGGGGCGATGGTTGCCGACGGGAGGCTCATCGCTGAGCGCAATCCGCCGCGCACCGGCTTCGTGCAGGATGCGCAGATGGTGACTGCCGGGTGCAATGTAGACACAGCCGGGTTCCAATAGATCCCCGTCCCGCGCCTCCCGCACCTGCACGCGTGAGACGCCGTGCAGACGACCCGCGAGCGCATTCGTAAAGCCTGCCGGCATGTGCTGAACGACGACCACAGGGCAGGGAAAGTTCTCCGGCAGCCCCGTTATGACAGTCTGCAATGCCTGTGGCCCCCCTGTCGAGGAACCGATCACAACAAGTCGCATACGCGTCCGAGGCGCCCCCCTCCCGGCATATGACGCAGCATTCTTTTCTCTGTCAGTCATCATTTACGCGCTCCACCTGCGCCCGCTGCACATGGAACAGATAGCGAATGATCTTGTCCCTCATGCCGCGCGAAATCCCTTGAAACTGCACGCCGACATGATAAATCGGTGTGTCGTCTTCGCGCTCAACGCGCGTACACCGCATGACCCGCGTCATGATCTCAAGGGTTCCGATGCCTGGAATATCATTAATCTCAAGCGCTGCATTCACGTGCAAAGGCACGGATTTCGGCCATGCAAAAGCAAGACCGCTGCCGCTCAGATCCACAATGGGGACACGCTTCGGTGCATCGATTTTCCCCTCCTGATCGACAAGGCGTATTGTTGCCGTGAGATTCACCTTAATGCGGAAGAACCCACGCTTTTGAAAGCGTTCCGCAACCTCGGGCAAAGAAATATGAAGCACGGGAATCCGTCCTTCGTGCCGTCCGTGACCACGATGTATGCTAAAGAATCGATAATGGCATCCATCCCCTGCAGCAAGCACGTACAAATTCTCACCGACATTTGGGATTACAGGAACACGGCGTTCGTCAAGGGGCATAGCAACAACGAGTTCATCTCCGACGATATCCTCCACACGGCTCGTGTAGCCGGAGGTTTCCTCCTCGTTGTTTTCAAAGAATATTTCCAGCCGTTGTCCAATGGCTAAAACACTCCTTGCCTGTACCAATTCGCCCGCCATTTGAATTTTCCTCCTTGGCTACGTCGAAAACTTGAAAATTTGCTGTAAAAAACCTTTCCAGCCTCGTTTCACTCTCATTTCACCGCCTGTGAGCAGGGATTCTGCCAATGCATCGATACAGCGCGCTGCTGCGGCGTTTGGCTCCGCTTTCAGGAGCGGGAGTTGTTTGCGCACTGCCTTCGTGACTGATGTATCTTCAAAGACATAGCCGAGGCAGTCCACGGGCATATGCAGAAATTTCTCGGCAGCGCGCTGCAGTTTCAGAGCCACCTCGCGGCTCTCCTTCTGCTCATAAACACGATTGATAATCAGACGAAGATTCTTTTGTGCTGCGTAGATACTGTATGCCTTCATGACAGCATAGGCATCGGTGAGCGAGGTCGGCTCCGGTGTTGTCACAAGCAGCACCTCGTCTGCCGCAAGGATGAAATCCATAACGTTGCGCCCAAGCCCCGCGCCCGTATCAACGATAATCAGATCGGCACGTGCAGCACAGTCGGCAAGTTTTTGCTGCAGGAGGACTTTCTCTGCATGGTCATACTCGAGAGCCTTCTCAATGCCCGAGCCTCCCGAGATGTACTGAACGCCGTGTGGGGTCTCGACAATGACGTCATCCAGCTTCACTTCGGGCTGCAGAAGGTCAAGCAAGTGCTTGCGCGACGAGGCGCCGAGCAAGATGTCCACATTTGCCATACCGAGATCTGCATCGATGACGAGCACGCGATGCCCCCTGCGCTGGAGGGCGATTGCAAGGTTGACGGCAATGTTAGTCTTGCCGACGCCCCCCTTGCCGCTCGTGATTGCAATCACGCGCACATGCGCCCACGCCTCTGCCTGCGCAGATGAGACAGGCATCGGAATGGTCTCAGCACCTACCATTTGACGTAGCCGCGTTGCCTGATCCGTCATATCATTCCCTCAAAAGCAATTCCGCAAACCGATCTGCCGTCGCCGGAATGATGTCGTCCGGCACGCTCTGCCCGTTTGATAGGAAGGAAAGCGGGAGATCTTTGCCCGCAAGCAGATTGAGTACCATGCCGATCGTCCGCGTCTCATCTGTCTTCGTAAAGATGATGCGATCCGGTTTGCATACGGAGAATCGCTTCATGATCTCCGCCACATCCTCTTCTTTCGTCGTGGCACTGACGACGAGATGCTTTTCCATGCGGGGGTGCGCCATGAGCAAGTCCTTGAGCTCATCCATCTGAAACTCATTGTATTGACTACGTCCCGCTGTATCGACGAGGACAAAATCCTTGCTGCGGTGGCGTGCAATCGCCTTCTTGAGGTCGGCGGCGGAGTAGACGACCTCGACGGGAAGTCCCAGAATCTCGGCGTATTTTTTGAGCTGCTCCACCGCTGAGATACGGTAGGTATCGGCGGTGATAAGCGCGCCCTTGAGATTCTGCTCCAGCACGAAATGAGCCGCCGCCTTGGCAAGCGTCGTGGTCTTGCCGACCCCCGTCGTTCCGATAAAGGCGACAACGCGGGAACTTCGCCCAGCCATCTGCAGTCCATCCGTGAACTTCATCACCTGCGCGAGGTAACCGGAGAGAACACTGACGGCGCGCGGATCCAGACTGTCTAGATTCACATCGGCAACCGGAATCTTGCCGGAAAAATCCTCGCAGAGTTCATCGCGCACATCCTGACGGCGCAGGACATCCCGTATCGTGACCGTTTCCTTCGGCTGATTCGCCGCCATCATCGAGGCGAGCATCGTCTTCATCTGCGCAAGCTCATCCTCAAGCATACGGATGCGCTCTGCTGAGCCATCCTTCTGCTGATCTGCACGGGCTTCAGCGGGCTCTAATTCTGCCGCCTGTATAGGAGGTGGTTTGACCGCCGTCTCATAGGCGGGCGCCGCAGGCTGCAGCACAGGTGCAGCAGGTGCCGGTGCGAGAGGTGCCGCATACACGTCCTGCGGATAGATGGGTGCCGCTGCCGTGGCATAGGGGTCTGCAACGGTAGGCTCTGCCCCGTAGCCGTCATATGCAGGCAAAACACTCCGTGCCGGCATTGCGCTTGCTCCCTCTGCGGGCGCCTCCGTCATCCGATATTGATTGAGGACATTGGAGGGGAGAATTGGTGCAGCAGGCGGCACGTACACAGATGGCGCGTGTGGTACGCGTGCCTGGGTCTCATCGACCGCAGCTGTCACTTCGATCATCTCTGCGCCGCCGAGCACCCCGCCCTCACGATATTTTTTTGTATGGAGGAGTACGGCATCGCTGCCGAGCTCGTCCTTGATCTGTTCCATGGCTTCCTTTACAGAGGAGGCACGCACCGTCCTGACCTGCACTTAGATTCTCACCACCCCAAGGATCTGTATTTCAACATTCTGTTCGATCTCCGCATGGGAGAGCACAATCAGCCCCGGAATGGAGCGTTCTACAAGATTACGGAAGTAGGGACGCACGGTCGGACTCGTCAGCACAATGGGCTGATAGCCCTGATCGGTCAGCTTCTTGAGCTCCTCCTGCAATGCCATCAGCAGTTTCTGCATGGAATCGGGATCTAGGCTGACATATGAACCGTGCTCCGTGCGCTGGACACTGCCCGCAATCTTGTTCTCAATCGCAGGGTCAAGCGTAATGCATGGCAGCACACCGTTCTGGACGTTCTGCTGTGTGATATGCCGCGCCATCGCATGGCGGACATATTCTGTCAGGATGTCCGTATCCTTCGTTGCTGTACCGTAGTCGGCGAGCACCTCGAGGATCGTACTCATATCGCGGATCGAGATGCGTTCGCTCAGGAGATTTGCCAGTACCTTCTGCACCTCGCCCACGCTGAGCAGGTTCGGGACGACCTCGTCCACGAGCGCCGCGTTGGTCTTCTGGAGATTGTCGAGGAGGTTCTGCGTCTCCTGACGTCCGAGGATCTCAGCCGCATGCTGCTTGATGATCTCCGTGAGATGGGTCGCGAGCACGGAGACCGCGTCGACCACAGTATAGCCGTTTAGCTCCGCCTGCTCGCGCTCGTTCTCCGAGATCCAGAGGGCGGGCAGACCAAATGCCGGCTCCGTCGTCTCAATGCCCGGCACCTCCTCGAACACCGTGCCGGAGTTCATCGCGAGGTAGTGGTCGAGCATGAGCTCGCCGCGTGCAATCTCAATGCCCTTGAGCTTGATGATGTACGCGTTCGGCTTGATCTGTATATTGTCGCGGATGCGGATGGTCGGTACGACGAGGCCGAGCTCAAGCGCACACTGCCGACGGATCATGACAATGCGGTCGAGCAGATCGCCCCCCTGCCCCGTATCGACAAGTGGGATGAGACTGTAGCCAATCTCGAGCTCCATCGGGTCGACCTGCAGCAGGGATACGATGTTCTCGGGGGTCGTTGCCTCCTTCTTCGCCTTTGCCTTTTGCTCGACCTGCTGCACCTCCTGCTCCACTGCCTGCCCCCGATGAAGATTCCATGCAATCAAGCCGCAGATTGCAGCGAGCACCGTAAATGGCACGCCCGGCAGCCCCGGCATGATGGCGAGGAAGAGGAGAACGCCCGTGAGGATCATAAAGATACGCGCGTTGCGGAAGAGCTGCTTCACGAGATCGCCGCCGAGGTTGCCCTCAGCCGCTGAACGCGTGACAATAATACCGGTTGCCGTCGAGATGAGGAGCGCCGGAATCTGTGCGACCAGGCCTTCGCCGACGGTCAGCAACGTATAGGTCTGCAGCGCCTGCGCCGCGTCCATATCGCGCTGCAGCATGCCGATGACAAAGCCGCCACCGATGTTGATAATCATGATGACGATTGCGGCGATTGCGTCGCCCTTGACGAACTTCGAAGCACCGTCCATTGCGCCGAAGAAATCGGACTCGCGCTGCACCTTTTCACGCCGGCGCTTCGCCTCCGCATCCGTGATCGCGCCCTGGTTGAGATCGGCGTCGATCGCCATCTGCTTACCAGGCATCGCGTCGAGGGTGAATCGTGCCGAAACCTCAGCCACGCGCTCCGATCCCTTCGTGATGACGATGAAGTTGACAATGACGAGGATGACGAACACGATGAAGCCGACCACCGCATTACCACCGACAACGAAGTTGCCAAACGCAGTAATAACCTCTCCGGCATAGCCATTGAGGAGGATGAGACGGGTCGAGGAGATATTCAACGCCAGACGAAACAGTGTCGTAATCAGCAATAAAGATGGAAAGACCGATAGATCGAGTGCCTCCACATTATAGATCGCTGACATCACGACGAGAAGTGCAATTGTAATATTCAGACAGATAAGAACGTCCAACAAAATCGTCGGCAACGGAATAATCATCATGATGACGATTGTTACGATGGCAACGGCGATCAGGACGTCACTGTATCGTTGTATGAGATTGCCGGATGCAAGAGGATTTACACTGCCGGTCTGCGGTGCCGCCATACTCTCACTCACTCCCTCATTCCCTACGAAGACAAATATTTATTCGTCCCCTAAATATTATACCAAATATCGCAAGTACGTCAAATATTTAATAAGACTTTCGTCATGGATTAGAGAAATTGCCCGTTTTCTCATGCACCACGCCGCGCGTGTTTCAGTCGATAGACGTACGCGAGCACCTCAGCGACCGCCTGATAGAGCTCCTGCGGCACACTGTCGCCGACCTGCACGGCGGCGTAGAGCGTGCGTGCAAGCGGCTTGTTCTCGATGATCGGCACACGTGCCTCACGTCCGATCTCCTTGATGCGCTGCGCAACGAGATCCTGCCCTTTGGCAATGACCGTCGGCGCAACCATGCCCTGTTCATAGGAGAGCGCTACAGCGTAGTGTGTCGGGTTTGTAATGATGACATCCGCCTTCGGGACTTCCTTCATCATGCGCGCCATCGCCATCTGCCGCTGCTTCTGACGAATCTTGCCCTTGATCTGCGGATCACCTTCCGTCTGCTTCATCTCGTCCTTGACTTCCTGCTTCGACATCTTGAGATCCTGCGTCGTCTGCCATTTCTGGTAGCCGTAGTCCATGAACGCCATAACCATGATGACGCCAATGACGATGAACGCCATCTGGAAGATGATCTCCGCAACGAGCGCAAGGCTCGTCGTCAGGTCAAAGAACATGAACTGCGGCATCGCAAGGATCTGTTCGTGGATGAAACGGTAGAGGAAGAAGCCGATGACGATGATCTTGAAGATGGACTTCGCCAGCTCCACGAGGGAGCGCTTCGAGAAGATGCGACCGAACCCGTTGATGGGGTTGAGCTTGTCCAGCTTGAACTCGATGGACTCCGTGTTGAAATTCAACCCCACCTGGAAGAAGTTGACCGCAAGTCCGATAATCATGATGAAGATCATGATCGGAAACGCAGTCTTGGCGAGGACGATGACGATTCCGATGAAGATGCGGAGGATGTTCTCCGTGTCCACTGTCTGGTTCAGATTGCTGAACACATAGGTTGTATAGGTTGCAATCGATACATAGATCGAATCCCACAGCAGCTTGAGTCCAAAGAAGCCAATGAGCAGCACGAATGCGCTGTTGACTTCCTGGCTGCGTCCGACCTGCCCCTTCTTGCGCGCGTCGGCGCGCTTCTTCGCCGTTGGTTCCTCTGTCTTTTCCCCCGCGAAACGCTGGAGATCAAAGACGAACGGCGCGCTATTGGAGGGCGCGTACCGCAAGTGATATATTTCCATACATTTCATGAAACAGCACATCCAGGAATAAGACATAGAACGGAATGATCATCGACAGGACAGTGATGCCAATCATCAGCTGCATCGGAATGCCCACGACGAAGATGTTCATCTGCGGCATCGTGCGCGCGAGGATGCCCAACCCCACATTCGTGAGCAGGATCGCGAAGGTGATCGGCATCGCGATCTTCATCCCCGTGAGGAAAATGCCGCTGACGAAATTCGCCATGAGGAGCGCAATCGAGATATTCGGCTCGATCCCCGCAATCGGTACAACGCGGAAGCTCTCCGTAAGCGCGGCCAGTATCATATGATGCCCATTTGTCACGAGCAGGATGATGATCGCCAGATTATAAAGAAAACTTCCGATGAGCGGTATCTGCTGACCGGAAGTCGGATCCACAACATTGACAATGGCAAAGCCCACCTGCATATCCATGACCTTGCCTGCCATCGTAATGGCGGCGAAGGAGATGTATGCCACAAAGCCGATCAGCCATCCAATGAAAAGTTCTCCGATCGCGGCGACGGCAAACATGATGATGCTCTCGGGCGCCGCGGGCGTCCCCAATCCGTCGATCATGGGAAAGAGCACAACCGTTATTGCAAGCGCCAAGCCGACGCGGAAATATGCCGAGATATTCATACTGCCGAAGAACGGCGATATGAGAAAGATACCACTAATCCGCGTGAGCGAGAGCAAAAATGCTGCGATATGCCCCTGCAGCAGCTCATACAAATCCATGCACTGCCGCCCCCTTCAGCGCAGATAGATCGGCAGGTTGACAAACACATTCGTCACATACTCGACCATGATGCGCAGCATCCACGGGCCAAAGATCAGGATTGCAACAAAGACTGCAATGATCTTTGGGATGAATGCCAGTGTCTGCTCCTGAATCGAGGTGGTCGCCTGAAAGACCGCCACCAAAAGACCGACAATCAGTCCAAGTCCCAGCATGGGGGCAGAGACCAGAAGGACGATGAAGAGCGCCTCCTGGGCAAGCTGGATGACCAAATCTCCGGACATCGCACGCCTCCCCCGCTAACGGAAACTCATGATGAGCGACTGGATCAGGAGATGCCACCCGTCGACCATGACAAACAAGAGGATCTTGAACGGCAGGGAAATCATCACCGGCGGCAGCATCATCATACCCATCGACATCAGCGTACTCGCGACAATCATATCGATGACAATGAAAGGGATGTAGATCATGAAGCCGATCTGAAACGCCGTCTTCAACTCGCTGATGATGAATGCCGGAATGAGCGTAAATGTTGATACATCCTCGGGTCCCTCCGGTCGGGGGGCTTCCGAAAGATTGACAAAGAGCGCGAGATCGGATTCTCGCGTCTGGCGGAACATGAACTCACGCATCGGTTCAACGATATTGTCAAGCGCCTGCTCCTGCGAGATCTGCCCGGCGAGATAGGGCTGTATCCCGTTCTCATTCGCCTGCCCCCAATAGGGTGCCATGATGTAAAACGACAGGAAGAGCGAGAGCGCGATGACGACCTGATTCGGCGGTACGTTCTGCGTTGAGAGCGCGTTGCGCAGGAAGCCGATGACGACCACAATACGAACGAAGGAGGTCGTCATGACGAGAATCGCAGGTGCCAGTGAAATAATGGTCAGAACCGCAAGCAGCTGCATCGTCGTTGCAACATCCTGCGGATTCTCCGACGTCCCCACACCGACACTAAGCGTCGGAATCAAGGGTGCTGCGCTCGCATGTCCCGCGCCCATCAGGAGGAGCGCCGCGCCTCCCAAAACAAGCAATTTGCGCCCCAATCCTGTCCCCCCCCCCCATTTCTCTCCCCCGCCTTCACTTTCGGAAAAGCGGTGGTATTTTTTGAACAAAATCCGACAGAGAGCCGAACTGCTCCTGAAAGACGCCGCCCCCTGCGGGTGCCGAACTGCGAATCTCGTCCACCGTCTCCGGATCGTCAATCTCTGTGATCAGATGGATATTCGCATCGGTGACGCCCAGCACAAAGACGCGCCCAAAGAGCTCTACGACACAGACCGAGCGGTTCTGCCCGAGCGGCAGTTGTAGATAGATCTGTCCCCCGCGTGCCGCAAGCCTCTGCATGGAGTTCTTTCCAAAGGCACGCGCTGCGAAGTAGGCGAGGATGACCACGAACGCAAAGACAGCAAAAAGGCTGACCACATAGGCGACCGTCGACCACCATGATACGGCCGACGGGCGCGGGTCAGCCTCTTCATATCCGGCTAAATATCCACCGCCCGTCTCACCTGCGGCAGACACGTCTCCCATGCACAAGAAAAGTAGGAGCCATCCGATCAGCAGGGACAGTGAAAATATCCGTTTGTTCATCAGCCGACGGCTTTGCGAATGGCCTCCAGCACGCGATCCGCCTGGAACGGCTTCACGATGAAGTCGCGCGCGCCTGCCTGAATGGCCTCGATAACCATTGCCTGCTGTCCCATCGCGCTGCACATAACAACCTTTGCAGCGGGATCGACCTTCTTGATCTCCTTGACAGCGGTGATGCCATCCATCTCCGGCATCGTAATGTCCATCGTCACGAGATCCGGCTTCAGCTCCTGATACTTCTCGAGAGCCTTCATGCCATTCTCAGCTTCGCCAACGATTTCATAGCCGTTCTTCGAGAGGATGTCCTTCACCATCATTCGCATAAAAGCTGCATCATCAACGATCAGAACGCGAGTTGCCATTTTCTCATCTCTCCTTAATCCGACAGAACATCCCTATTCCAAAGGGCACAAAACACATAGAAATCATGTGCATTTTTATCGTTACTCATTATAACGAAATCTGCCCTCTGTGACAAGGATTTTCTACACCAGTCCCAAAAGAACCATATTCCTTCCGCTACTGGAGGCGTGCAGCGCGCTCCAGCGGGCTGACAATCTCCGTAATGCGAACGCCGAAGTTCTCGTCGATGACGACAACCTCCCCCTTCGCGAGGTACTTGCCGTTGACCATGATGTCCACGGGCTCGCCGGCAAGTTTATCCAGCTCCACAATGGAGCCCTTCGTCAGGTCGAGAATGTCCTTGATGGACTTCTTCGTCCGCCCAAGCTCGACATTGACCTGAAGCGGAACGTCGAGGATCAGACCGATATTGGCGTCGTTGACCTGTACCGGCGTAGCGCTGAGCGGTGTGAACTGCGCCGACTGTACCGGCACATTGGATGCTACATGTGACTGCATAGGCGGTGCTCCATATCCATAGTTTGCAGGTGCAGCTGCTGCCGGCGCCGCTGCTGCCGGAGCTGCAGCGGGCGCTGCAGGCGGAGGCGGTGCAGCCGCTGCCACAACGGCTTCTTCCTCGTTGTCGACATCCGGCTGCTGATTCATCAACGCGTCGACCATATCCTTTGCGACGTCGAGCGGCAGGAGCTGCATGATCTCACTGTCGATGAGACCGTCCACCTCCATGCGGAAGGACGCCTGGATGATCGGGTCGACCTTGTCCAGCAGCTTGGACACCACTTCCTCTGTCCCAAGGTCAACCAGCGTGACCACCGGGGGAGTAATATCCACCTTTTTATTAAACATCGACGAGAGCGAGGTTGCAACGCTGCCCATCATCTGGTTCATACATTCGCTGACCGCGCTCATGTGGAGCTCGCTCAGCTCCTGATCGGGATTCGTGCCGTCATTGCCCATCATGAGATCGGCGATGATCGCGGCATCCTTCGCCTGAATGCAGAGGACGTTGTTGCCCTCAATGCCGATGCTGTAGCCCACCTCGACAACGAGGAAGGGCACGGGATACTTTTCCTTCAGCTTGCGCAGATTGGATACGGAGACCGTCGGGGTCGTGATCGATACCTTGCGTCCAAGCAGGACGGAGAGGGTCGTTGCAGCGCCCCCCATCGAGATATTGCCGATCTCCCCGAGCGCATCGCGTTCCAGGTCTGTAATGCCGGCATCATCCTCTTCAGAAGACGAGTCGGCAGCAGGCGCAGCGTCATCGGCAGGCGCATCATCGCCGCCGCCCGCTCCACCGCTCAGGAGGGCATCAATCTCCTCCTGCGAGATCATTTCATCACTCATTCGCGTCGTCATCTCCTTCTATAATGCCGGATATTTGCACAGCCATTCGCTTTCCGGCGGTACCCGGATGTGCGCGGAACTTCGCATTCGACCCAACGTAGCAGACGAGCTCATCCTGTGCCAGCGTGTCGAGCTGCAGCACATCGCCGAAGCCGAGCGTCAGGAACTCGTGGATCGTAATGTCGACCGTGCCGAGTTCCACTGAGAACGGCACCCATGTCCGCTCAATCTTGCGTTGGAGCTCCGCCACCTGCTCGGGCGAGCTCTCCTTGTCCACAGAGGACGCCACCCAGAACGACGTGGTGAGCTTCGACATGACCGGCTCGAGCACCAGATAGGGAATGCAGATGTTCATCATGCCGTCGACATCGCCCATCTTGATGTGAATCGTGACGAGCACGACCATATCGCTGGGCGGGACGATCTGCGCAAACTGCGGATTCGTTTCCATCGTCTCGAAGTTCGGACGGAACTCCACCACGTTGCTCCACGCTTCCCTAAAGTAATTGGTGACCGTGTCGATGAAGCGACGCATGACCGCCGTCTCAATATCCGTCAGGGCACGCGACTTGAGGCCGCTTTTTCCCTCGCCGCCAAAAACGCGGTCGATGTAGGCAAACGCCAGATCCGTACCGACCTCGATGATGATATTGCCCTTGAGCGGCGGAAGTGCAAGTATGCCGATCACGGACGGATTCCCCATCGACTGAACAAATTCCTGATAGGTCATCTGCTCGACCGACAAAACCTCGATATCGACCATCGTGCGCAGACTCGCCGACAGATAGGTGTTCAGGAGACGCGAAAAGGTCTCATGGAGCATGAACAGCGTGCGGATCTGATCCTTAGAGAACCGATCCGGGCGCTTAAAGTCATAGACCTTGACCTTGCGTTCCTCTTCTTCCGCCTTGACTTCCTCGGCGGAAACCGAGCCGTCCGAAAGTGCTGAGAGCAGCTTATCTATTTCGGATTGAGACAGTACGTCCTCAGCCAAGACTCTTCCCCCTTCCCTTTGTGCAGTGGTTCATGTTACTTACTGCAGCAGGAAGCTCGTGATGTAAACATCATAAACAGAGCCTTGTCCCAGACGCTCGTTGAGCGCATCCTTCAGCTGCTTCTTGAGCGCATCCTGCTTGGATGCGTCAAACTCCTCCAGCGGTGCAGCACGCAGGAACTGCATCGTCGTATCGAGGATCTTCGTCTCCGCGACCGAACCGACCTTGCCGTCCACAACATTATCCGACTTGCCGGGGTTGAGCTCCAGAACGATGCCCGCCTTGAGGAACTTGCCGGAGCGTCCGCCGCCGACATTGACGAGAATGCCTTCCTTCGGGTCGCCAAGCTTGTAAAACACCCCGGGATCGTGATTCGATTTGCCCCCGCTGCCATCCTCCGAATGCGACGGTGACTCCGCCTGTGAGAAGATGTAGTACGAGATGCCCCCGGCTGCCGCCACTGCGACAAGTACTGCCACGATGACCACCACGACCATCATGAGCATGGGTGATTTCTGCTTTGGCTGCTCAGCCGCCTGTTCTTCCTTTTCCTCCGCCATGAGTTACTCCCTCCCTAAAAATGACCACGAAGCCACAGGGGCTCCACACCCGGGCACTCCCTTGCCACGTAGAGGAACACTGTTCCCCCCATTATACCAAAGGAATGGAAATTCGCCAACTAATTTTGATGAAGCGCGCGACGATACTTGATCGTGCGTCGCACAATCTCCTCCATCGGCTCCTCGACGATCAGCTTTTTCCCGTTGGTAAGCGTTATTACAGTATCCGGCGTTTCCTCAATGCTCTCGATGATCTCTGCATTGAGGACAAACTCACCTTTTTTGTTCGTCTTGGAGTTGAACTTCGTCAGCATGATCATGACAGGCTTTCCCCTCCGTTCCCTCTCTCATTTTTTGCGCACAGCAAAAACTATACACAAATGATTACCTGATATATTTTCGCCATCATCTTTACTTTTCCTTTTTTTTCAGGTTATTTTTTCATCATGCCTTAAATTTTTCAAAAAAATTATCCGAGCTGGGCTAAAAACGACAGTGAACGCAGGGGGTGACCGACAAGATCCTGCACGTGCGCGAGCACGAGAGACTCTGCAGCCATCAGGGTTCCGCCACGCAGCTGCAGGCTCGGCGGGTGCGCCCAGTCAAGCTGTTCGAGTGAGATGAGGAGCAGGCGCAGCTCCTCCGAAAAATCTGCACTGTCCTCTGTGCGGCAGTCCGCACAGAGGACTCCGTTCTCCCGTGTGTGGAAGAAAGCGTCCCCCTCGATCAGGACACCGCAGTGCAAGCAGCGCTCATAGCTCTGCTGCAGTCCGGCTGCGGCAAGTGTCTGCAAGACGGCGGCGAGCGCCGTGACGCGCGGATTGCGTGTCTCGAATGCCGTCAGGATCGCAGAGAGTCGGTCAAAGAACGCTTCGTCCGTGATGCCCTCTGGCATAAATTCGCGGATCACCTCCGCGACAAAGGTCGCATAGGCAAGTGCTGTGAGGTCGAGTGAGAGCTTTGCGTGATGAGCACGCACGCTCGCCGTCTTGACTGTCTCGAGGCGTCCGCCCTCGGCAAATTGCAGCTCGGCGTGCACGAACATCTGCATCGCACCCGCAAGGGGACTCCGCGGGCGGCGGCAGCCGAATGCGGCGGCACGCACGAGACCGCGCTCGCGCGTGAAGATCGTCATGACCTTGTCTGCCTCGCCCCAGCTGCGCGCACCGAGCACGATGCCCTCTGTTCCGTAGAGTGCCATCTACCCTTCCGCCTTCTGCCCATCGTCAGCGAGGCGGTTCTCCGGATTTTTCGATGCGCCCTTCTTTTTCTCTTCGGCAAGCGGCATGACGGCGCCCGCTGTCAGCATGTACTGCAGGGCCTCCTCCTTCGGGATGTCGATCGTCACCGCGTCCTCCTCCTTGACGAGCAGCGTCGTCCCCGAGGTCATATTGAGGCTCCACGGGACGAAGACGCAGACGTAACCGCCGCCCATCGCCTGCTGGAAACGCGGCGGCAGATCCGCCATGACGAAGCCGAGCGCACGCGCGCCCTGATAGGGCACGTGGACGACGCGCTTGAAGTTGCTGCTCGAGTCAAGCACGGCTTCCGAGAGGCGCTTCACGCTCGTGTAGATGAACTTCACAAACGGAATCGTGCCCATCATATTTTCTCCAAATGAGATCAACTTTGCGATCGCCCAGTTTGTTGATGCCCAGCCGACGGCGTAGATGACGAGGACGAGCGTGATGATGCCCATTCCTGGGAAGTAGAAGGGCAGATACTGCCCGAGCACGCCCTCAGTGAAGCGCAGCGTCCACTCGATGACGAGCAGGGTAATGATGACGGGCACGAGGACGAGCAGCCCATTGACAAAGCGGCGTGACATGCGATTCAGTTCCCGCTGATACATCTGATCAAAGGATGGTGTCATGACCGCCGTTTCTTCAATCGGTTTCATAAAACCCAAACTCCCGCAGGGCATTTGCCCGATTACGCCAGTCCTTGCGCGTCTTGACCCAGAGGTCAAGATAGACCTTCGCCCCAAGCAGCGTCTCCACATCCGCGCGCGCACGCTGTCCGATCGTCCTAAGGAGTGCTCCGCGCGCACCGATGACAATGCCCTTCTGCGATTCGCGCTCGACGTAGATCACAGCGCGGATGTAGACATCGCCCTTCGCGCGCGTCGTCATCTCCTCGATGTCAACGGCGACCGCGTGCGGGATCTCGTCACGCGTCAGCTCGAGCACCTTCTCGCGCACGAGCTCAGCGATGATGAGGCGCTCGGGCTGATCCGTCACCATATCGGCGGGATAGTACTGCGGTCCCTCGGGCAGATGTTTTTTGATCTCCACGAGCAGCCCGTCCAGGTTCTCCCCCTCGCGCGCCGAGATCGGCACAATGCCCGCGAAGTCGTATGCCTTTGCATAGTTTGCAATGACGGGCAGACTCTCCTCGCGTGGGATGCAGTCCACCTTGTTCACGGCGAGTAGGACGGGCACGCGCACATTTGCTAGCTGCTTTAGGATATACTGCTCGCCCGCGCCCATCTTCTCCGTCACGTCCACGACAAAGACGACGACATCGACGCCGTGCAGAGCCCCCTCCGTCGCCTTTGCCATATAGTCGCCAAGCTTGTGCTTCGGCTTGTGTACGCCCGGCGTGTCGAGGAAGATGATCTGTGCGTCCTCCTCCGTCAAGATGCAGAGGATGCGGCTGCGCGTCGTCTGCGGCTTGTCGCTCATGATGGCGATTTTCTGCCCGATGAGCGCGTTGATCAGCGTGGATTTGCCGACATTTGGCCGCCCGATCACGGCGGCGAAGCCCGATTTATGTGCATTCATCGTGTGATCCCCAGTTCCTCCATGACCGCGCGCTGCTCCTCCTCCATCTCGAGCCGTTCCTCCGCCTCCATGTGGTCGTAGCCGAGGAGGTGCAGCATCCCGTGCACCGTGAGAAAGGAGAGTTCGCGCAGCTCCGTATGCCCGTACTCCGCCGCCTGTGCCCGCATGCGCTCGAGCGATATGATGAGATCGCCGAGCACTTCATGTTCCCCACCGCCGATAATCTCGGGCTCCTCGCTCTCCATGAGGGCAAAGGAGATGACATCCGTCGGACGGTCGACATTGCGATATTCCCTGTTGATGACGTGGATGTGCGCGTCGTCCGTGAGTGTTACGCTCACCTCGGCGCCCTCCGCCCCGTAGAGGCGTCCGACCGTCTCAATCGCGCGGCGCACCGCCGCCCGCTCCTCCTCGGAGACGGGCAGTTCCTCCGGCTCCGTCCGAATCTCAATCTCCATACTTTTGTCCCCGCTTCTTCTCCCACGCGCCGTATGCCTCGACAATGCGTGTCACGACCTCGTGACGGATGATGTCCACAGGCTCAAGCCGCACAATGCCGACGCCCCGCACACCCTTTAGAATCTGGCACGCCTGCTTCAGCCCCGACACCGTGCCGCGCGGCAGATCGACCTGCTCGAGATCGCCCGTCACCACCATGCGCGAGCCGAAGCCGAGGCGCGTGAGGAACATCTTCATCTGCGCGCCCGTCGTATTCTGCGCCTCGTCGAGGATGATGAAGGCGTCCTCGAGCGTGCGCCCGCGAATGTAGGCAAGCGGCGCAACCTCGATCAACTGGCGGCTCATCATCTTCTGATACGCCTCCGCGCCGAGGATGTCCTGCAGGGCGTCGTAGAGCGGCCGCAGGTATGGATTGATCTTCTCCGTCAGATCGCCGGGCAGGAAGCCGAGGTGCTCGCCCGCCTCCACGGCGGGACGCGTCAGGATGATGCGGCTCACCTCGCGGTTGCGCAGAGCCGCGACTGCCATCACGACCGCGAGATAGGTCTTGCCCGTGCCCGCAGGGCCGACGCCGAGGGTCACGGCATTGCGTCGGATCTTCGCAAGGTAGTCGCGCTGTCCGAGCGTCTTTGCGCGCACCTCCTTGCCCTTTGCCGTCACAAGCAGCACCTCGGCAAAAAGGGAGTGCAGTTCCTCCACGCGCCCCGCCCGCACGAGCTGCGCGCCGTAGTTCACCTCATGCGTCGTCAGCTTCGCGCCCTGCCTGTGATAGAAGAGCAGTTCCTGTATGAGCACGCGCGCGGCGGCGACATCCTCCTCCGCCCCCGTCACGGCGAGCGCCGTGCCCCGGCTCACGATGCGACAGGCAAAGACCTCCTGCATGCACTGTAGCAGCGTGTCTCGCTCCCCGAGGAGCGCCGCCGCCTCGTGCATATCCCTGAACTCAATCGTCTCCGTCGTCTCCTGCAAGAACAAACCTCCCGTCAAATAAAATACTCGATCGTATCGTCTGCCGTCCGCCTCGTCCGCTCGTCAAAGAGCAGCACCGCCTCACGGCTGTCCACCGCACCGAACGCATAGAGCTCCTGTGTCTCGCGGTTGAACACATCAAAGGGCACGATGCGGTTGTAGCTATGCGGATGCGCGAGCGTCACCGCAATGCCCTCCTGCACGAACTCCGGCTCCGCCTCCGCGAGATAGTAGGGATCGAAAAGATAGATGTGCCCCTCGGACGCACCCGTGAGCAGCGCATAGTGCTCGACCTCGTAGAAGAGGCGCACGACCGCAGCACCGCCGCGTACAAGCGCGTCGTTGATATAGCTGTGCGCGCCGATGTGCACCGCGCGCCCCGAGATGTACTGACAGGTGAGCGGGAACTTCGTCGCGCGAGAAAAGCCCTCGAGCCAGTTCGCGAGATACATCATCGCCATGCGCGACGTCCCCGCCTTGCACGCCGTCCCGTCCATGCCGTAGCAATCCAAGGTGTAGAGCATGACGCTGCGGATGATCTCGGGCGGCACCTCACGGCGCGGGAAGAGATAGCTCACCGCATTGAGCAGCGCCGTCGGCCCACAGTCGTACTCCGACATCTGATAGCGCAGGGGAATCTTCATGTGTACCCCCATTTCCGCAGCACATTCGGCGTCAAAATCGCCGCAATGACGAGCACGATCCCAACGATCTGCATCATGACAAAATGTGTATCAAAGATGAGCCATGCAAAGATGACGCTTGCCACGGGCTCGATTGTCGCCGTGATCGCCGTCTCCTCAGGACTCAGCCAACGCAGCCCGAGGTTGAACGCAAAGAACGCGACAATCGTCCCAAAGCCAATGATGACGAGGAGATCGAGCCACGTCCCCGTCGTAAAAAAAGATCCGACATCGGCGATTGCCTGCGTCATCGGCAGGAGCGAAATGCCACCGATCAGCATGCAGACGGCGAGCAGAAAGAAACGGTCAAAGAGACGCAGCAGCCGCACGGGATAGAGCATGGCAAAGGTGAAGGTCGCTCCTGAGATGAGGCTCCAAACGATGCAGGACATCGGCACGGAGAGACGCCCGATATCGCCGCCCGTCACGAGGAGAAACACCCCCGCCACCGCCACGATGACCGTCCCCGCCTCCGCTGTCGACGGCAGACGCCGCCAGCGCACGGCGAGATAGAGGATCATCATCGCGGGACTCGTATAGCCGATGACAGTCGTCGCCGCCGCATCGCCCTCCGCAATCCCCATGAAATAGGAGTACTGGACAATCATGATCCCGAGAATGCCGTGGATCGCCAGCTGCACAAGCAGACGCGGATCACGCCTCAGGAATCGGATGCCGCGCCGCAGTCCGCCGCTCCACCACGAGAGCAGGAAGAAGAGCGAACTCGAGATGAAGAGCCGCACCTGCGTCAGCTCGATGGGGACATGCGCGGACTGCGTGTAGAAATGCTGCGCCGCCGTGCCGCTCGCCGCCCACATCGTCCCTGCGAGCAGGACGAGAAGAACGGCGGAGAGATGAGACATTACGCCTCACCCTGCTCCCGCTTCACAACCTCGACGATCGCGCCGCAGACCTCCTCGAGCTGCGCCTGATCGCTGCCCTCCGCCATCACGCGGATGAGCGGCTCCGTGCCCGAGGGGCGCACGAGCACGCGCCCGTCACTGCCGAGCACGCGCTCGCCCTCCTCGATCGCAGCGCGGATCGCGGGATTCTCCTCCCAGCCCGCCTTCGTCTTCACGCGGACATTGACGAGGAGCTGCGGGTAGGTCGTCATCATCGCGTTCAGCTCCGACGCCTTCTTTCCGCTGCGGCGCAGCGCCGCGAGCACCTGCAGCGCCGTGATGAGCCCGTCGCCCGTCGTCGCATGCTCGGCAAAGATGATATGCCCCGACTGCTCGCCGCCGATGCTGTAGCCGTTCGCGCGCATGGACTCGAGCACATAACGGTCGCCGACCGCCGTCACGTCGACGCGCCCGCCCAGCTCTGCGATTGCCTTGTGGAAGCCGATATTCGCCATCACCGTCGTCACGACCGTCTTGTGCGGCAGACGCCCCGCGCGAATCATCTCCGAGGCGCAGGCAACGAGGATGTGATCGCCGTCGATCAGCGCGCCCGTCTCATCGAGGCAGAGGCAGCGGTCTGCGTCCCCATCGTGCGCAATGCCGATGTCCGCGCCGCGTTCGAGCACAGTGCGCCGCAGGGACTCGAGGTGGGTCGAGCCGCAGCCGTCGTTGATGTTCACGCCGTTCGGGAGCGCATGGATGACCTTCACCTCGGCGCCGAGGCGGCGCAGCACCTTCGGCATCGCCTCATAGGCAGCGCCGTTCGCGCAGTCGAGCACGATCTTCATGCCGTCGAACCGCTCCGTGCATGTGCTCACCACGTAGTCGATATACTGATTAAGGAGATCGTCGCGGTACTCCACGATCCCGATCGCCTTGCCCGTCGGGCGCGCTGCATCGTCATTCGTCTGCAGGCGGCGCACAAGTGCCTCGAGCTCATCCTCCACGGCATCGGGCAGCTTGTAGCCGTCCCCGCCGAAGAACTTGATCCCGTTGTCGGGAAACGGATTGTGTGAGGCGGAAATCACAATGCCTGCCTGCATCCTGTGCTCACGCGCGAGATAGGCGACCGCAGGCGTCGGAACGACACCCGCGAGGAGTGCAACGCCGCCAGCTGAGCAAATGCCCGACGTGAGCGCCGCCTCGAACATCTCGCCCGAGATGCGCGTATCGCGTCCGATCAAGATGCGCGGGCGCACCTCCGACTGCGCGCCGAAATAGAGCGTCGCCGCGCGCCCGAGATGATATGCCAGCTCCGGCGTCAGCTCTGTATTTGCCTCACCGCGCACGCCGTCCGTACCAAAAAGTCTCACCATGAACAGCCCCCTATACTATATTGTCTCTATAATCTACTGTATCTTTCCCAAAAATGCAAGCGCAGCTTTCAGCCCGTCGAGCGCCGCGCTCATAATGCCGCCCGCATAGCCCGCACCTTCACCGATCGGATACAGCCCCGCCGTCGAGACCGATGCCATCGTCTCCGCATCGCGCAGGATGCGGCAGGGCGCGGACGAACGTGACTCCACGCCCGTCATCGGCACATCGGCAGCCCCGAACCCCGGCACGCGCTCCTCCCAAAATGTAAGCGCACGCGTAAGGGATGCCGTGCACGCAGGAGGCAGCAGCGCGCGCAGATCGGCGGCGCGCACACCGGGCGCATAGGTCGGCGTAACGGCAAAGTCCCGGGTGCCCGTCCGCCCCGCACAGAAATCGCCAACGGACTGCACGGGCGCACAGTAATCCCCGCCGCCAAGGCGATAGGCACGTTCCTCGAGTTCCCGCTGGAAGCGGATGCCGCCGAGTACATCCCCGCCCCAATCCGAGGGGCTGACCTGCACAAGCAGGGCACTGTTCGCCACACCCGAGTTGCGGCGATAGTTGCTCATCCCGTTCGTCACGAGCCGTCCCTCCTCAGATGCCGCCGCGACCACCATGCCGCCGGGACACATACAGAATGAGTACACGCCACGCCCGCCCGCCTCGTCGCGGTACGTCATCGCGTAGTCCGCGACGGGGAGCCGCGGACTGCCCGCCGCCGCGCCGTACTGCATACGGTCGATGAACGTCTGCGCGTGCTCGATACGCACACCGACGGCGAATGCCTTTGCCTCCATCATAAGCCCCACCTCATGCAACATAGCGTACGTATCGCGCGCCGAGTGCCCTATGCCGAAGAAGGCGGCATCGGCGGAAATCCGCTCCGTATCGTTCACAACGAGCGCCGCGAGCCGTCCTGCACACAGCTCCACGCCCGTCACCTGCGCGCTGAAGCGCACCTCGCCGCCCATGCGAATGATCTCGCTGCGCAGATTCTTCACCACGCGGCGCAGCACATCCGTCCCGATATGCGGCTTTTGGAGATATCGGATCTCCTCGGGCGCGCCCGCCGCGACAAATGCCTCGATGATCTCGCGCATGCGCGGGTCATTGCTGCGCGCCGTCAGCTTCCCGTCCGAGAACGTCCCTGCGCCGCCCTCGCCGAACTGCACATTCGATGCAGGGTCAAGCGCCCCCCCCTGCCAGAAACGCGCAACATCCGCCGTACGCCGATCGACATCCTGCCCACGCTCAAGCACGAGCGGTGCACAGCCCGCGCGCGCGAGCGCCCACGCAGCGAAAATCCCCGCAGGGCCGAATCCCACGACGACGGGACGTGTGCTGCTGCACCCGACGCGCGGGATCATCAGCGGCGGATCGGCGGGTACAGGCATGACTTCTTTATCGCGCCTCAGTCGCGAGAGCACCGTGCGCTCCTCCTCCACCGCAACATCGAGGGTATAGATCCACAGAATCGGCGCGCCGCGCCTACGCCGCGCATCCAGAGCCTTATGAACGACAATCACCCCGTGCACGGCACAGGGTGATTGCTTGAGGCGGTCCGCTGCGATCTCCGCGAGCGTCCGCGTGCTGTCATAGGGAACGCGCAGATTTTTCACGCGAATCATTGCATTGCTCCAACTTTAATTTCCACCGTCACATTCGGGTCTGCAACCGTCACGCCCTCGGGCAGTGCAAGCTTCACCTGGCGCTTCTCCGTCTCGCGCACATGAGAGAGAGAGAATTCCTCGGTTCCGATGCTCGTGATCTTTCTGATCACATCCTCCGCACCCGCAATCTCGATGCGTGCGGGTTCCACCGTGATGCCCTCGAGCTTCAGCTGCGGCGGGAGATCGCTCTGTGCCTTTGCCTGCACCTCGACCACCTTGCGCGAGAGGCCGCGTGCAAGATTCACCGTCACCTCCATAGAGGACGGTGTCAGCGCGATCCCCGAGACCTCACGGCCATCGGCATTCAGTGCAAAGAGCGTCACATTTGACGTATAGTTACTCGACTGCCCGTTCAGATTGATGTGCCCCACAATGTGCACAACCTGATTCACGAGGCTGCGCGGTCCCTCCACCGTCGCGGCTTCGCTTTCCTGCGCAATCTTATCCACCGTAAAGCCCGTCGCGGGCGAGCCACTGAGTGTCAGCTCAGCCTTGAACGTCTTCTGAATCAGCCGGTCAAGGTTCACTGTAATCTTATCCGGCGAAACACTCACGAGCTCAAAGCCATACGGAATCGCCGTTTCCACAGTGTACTCTTTGTCCCCCTCTGTGAAGTCGGCGAGGTTCATGTGCGCATGGAAATCGTTGCGGTCTGCCGCGACAAAGAGGGAGCGCGGTCCGCGCACGCGGATCGTCACCGTGTCCACAGCGGCATTCATCAGATAGCCATCCGGCGCATTCTCAATCGTCACAGGCACCGTATAGTTGCCGTCAATCGCGGGGTTCTGATCGTTCATCACATAGAGCCAGAGCACAATCGCCACAATGACCGCCGCAATCTTCACGGGCAGATTATGCTGCACAATACTCCGAAGCCTTGTCATCATTTCTTCCTCCAGCTCCGAACGAGTTCCCAAATGGACGAACGTGAGTTATAGGCAAAAGCGGGTGTCAGGATATGGGTCAGCTCATCCCCATCCAGATGACGGTGGATGCGCCCGTTCTCCGCAATCGAGATCGTCCCCGTCTCCTCACTCACCACGACGACGAGCGCGTCGCACTGCTCCGAGAGTCCGATCGCAGCGCGGTGACGCGTCCCGAGCTCCGTCGAGAGGCTGCGGTTTTCCGTCAGCGGCAGGAGGCAGCCCGCCGCGATGAGACGCTTCCCACGGATCACCGCCGCGCCGTCATGCAGCGGCGTATTTGGGATGAAGACATTCATCAGGAAGTCCGATGTAATGAGTCCGTCGATCTGTATGCCCGTCGCGCTGATGTCGTTCAGCCCCATATTGCGCTCAATGACGAGCAGTGCACCGATCTTGTTCGCTGAGAGGATCTTCACAGCGTTGCGGATCTCACGGATCGTGCTCTGCGCCTCCTCATCGTCGAGGAGTCCGCCCGCACGGAAAAAACGCCCCTGCCCCAGATGCTCGAGCGCGCGTCGCAGTTCCGGTTGGAACACAATCGGCAGCGCAACAAAGAGCAGGGTCACGGACTTCTGCAGGAGCCACGAGATCACATGCAGTTCGAAATAGCTCGCGATCACCGTCACGCCAAGCAGCACGAGAATGCCCTTTGCGAGCGTGATCGCGCGCGTGTCCTCGAGCATGACGTAGACGCGGTAGAGAATGAACGCCACAATCAGAATATCGAGAATATCCAACGGCGTAATCGTCGATAGGATGCCTCGAAACTGCGTCGGCACCGTAAAATCAAGCGGCATAAGAACCCCCAAGGCAAACGCTTCCCTTTGTATGTCGTCTGATACATCCCCGCAGGCAGTGATGCGCTTCCCACGCGCGCACTGCCACTATGTTAGAATTTCTCTCTGAATATCGAAAATCCTTGTGACCTGTCCCACTCTTTCAAAAAAAATTTCGTCCTCCGTCAAAAGGATTCCGAACGCATCGGAATCCCCTTGCAAAGAGAACGAAATCATTATCTGCCTCAGCGGATCTTGCGAATCCAGCCCTCGGGTGCTTCCACCGTGCCGAGCTGAATACCGCGCAGCGTGTCATAGAGCTTCTGCAAGACAGATCCCATATGCTCCATGCCACTCGGGAATGCGATCACATCATCGCCGTGCGTCACCGAACCGATCGGTGAGATCACGGCCGCCGTTCCGCAGAGTCCGCCCTCGGCAAAGTCGCGCAGCTCCGCAAATGCGACGGGACGCTCCTCCACCTTCATGCCGAGGATATGCTCCGCAATATAAACGAGCGAGCGACGCGTGATCGACGGAAGAATCGAATCCGACTTTGGTGTCACGACCGTGCCGTCCTTCGTCACGAAGAGGAAGTTCGCGCCGCCCGTCTCCTCGACATACGTGCGCGTTGCAGCATCGAGGAACATATTCTCATCAAAGCCCGCCGCATGCGCCACCATATAGGCATGCAGACTCATCGCATAGTTCAGCCCCGCCTTGATGTGCCCCGTACCGTGCGGCGCCGCGCGGTCGAAATCGCTCACGCAGAGGCGCACCGGCTTTGCCCCGCCCTTGAAATACGGCCCCACGGGCGTTGCAAAGAGACGGAACTGGTAGGCATCCGCCGGCTTTACACCGATCACCTCGCCCGTTGCGAAGATGAGGGGACGCAGATAGAGCGAGGCATCCGAGCCATACGGCGGCACATAATCACGATTCGCCGTGACCACCGCATCCACCGCCTCGACGAAGCGCTCCTCGGGGAACGACGGCATCTCGAGATACGCCGCCGACGCGTACATACGCGCCGCATTGAGATCGGGGCGGAACGTCACAATATGACCGTCCACCGTCTCATACGCCTTCAGCCCCTCGAAGACCTCCTGACAGTAGTGCAGAATGCCCGCACACTCACTAATCGTCACCGTCGACTCGGACGTGAGTCCGCCCGCATCCCACGCACCGTCCGCATAGTTCGACACATACCGCTCGGGCAGCGCGCGGTACGCAAACCCCAGATTTCCCCAGTCAATATCCGCTCTTGCCATAACTCTGCCTCTTTCCTACAAAAATGTAGTCCTATCATAGTACGATGATACGCACTTGTCAACGACGTAATGTCTCAGTACGAAGCATTCACATGGGACTTGCTCCGTAAACTCATACCGTTGTATTCGTCAGCTCCTTCAACGCACGCGGCAGAAGCTCCAGAATATCACCTGCCACAAGACCGTTGCCGTTGTACTCATACGCGAGATCACCCGCGCGCCCGTGTGCATACACGCCAACAATCGGCGTCATCCCGCTCTCCATCTGCCGCATCAGACCCGCGATCGTGCCTGCGAGAACATCCCCCGCCCCCGCCGTCGCCATGCCTGCGTTGCCGCAAGTCGTAAAGAACGCATCCCCGTCGGGATAGACGACGACCGTACACGCGCTCTTCACCACGAAGACCGCCTGATATGCGCGCGCAGCCTCGCGCACCACGCCGAGCAAATCATCCTCGACCGCGTCCACCGTCTTGCCCATGAGCGCCGCAAACTCTCCGAGATGCGGCGTCAGGATCGGCACCTGCGGCAGATCGCGCAGCGCGTCGAGATGTCCTTGGAACGCTGCGATTGCATCCGCATCCATCACGAGCGGTACCTTGACATCCGCCGCAAAGAGGCGCACAAATTCACTCGTCTCCGCCTTGCGCCCAAGCCCCGGCCCGATGAGTACGGTATCCATATTCTGTGCGAGCGAAAGGGCGGCCTCGAGTGCCTTCATCCCGCCGAAATATCCCGTTCCCGCATCCGGAATAGGGACTACCATGACCTCCGTCAGCTTCGCCGCGAGTACGGGATAGAGGCGCTCGGGCACGGCGAGGGTCACCAGCCCCGCCCCGATGCGCAGCGCCGCCTCCGCCGCAAGTGCCGCTGCGCCCGTCATCCCGAGCGAGCCCGCGAGCATGAGAATGCGTCCGCAGCTGCCCTTGTGCACGTCGCGCGCACGTGCGGGCAGGAGCTTCGCCGCGGCTTCACGCGTAATGAGCGACTGGCGCAGCGCCTCCCCTTCGAGCAGAGCACGGGGGATGCCGATATCATCCACGAGCAGCTGTCCCGCCGCGTTTGCCCCTGCGCCAAGGAGATGCCCGACCTTCGGCAGACCGAGCGCGAGCGTTCGATCTGCACGCACGGCGAGCGAGCCGATCCGTCCTGTATCCGCCTCCACGCCGCTCGGGATATCGATCGCCATCACAGGCCTTCCCGCAGCGTTGATTTCCTCGATAACACGCAGAACGGGCTTACGCAGCTCACCATGCGTCCCCGTACCGAGGATGCCGTCCACGACGGCATCGGTAAAGCGCAGCGAGACACGCAGGCGATCCCAGTCCCGATCACTCACGAGCGGACGGATCTCCACGCCCATTGCACGCAGCGCATCATGCATCGCACGCGCCGCCTCGCTCAGGCGTTCTTCCTCTCCTGTGAAGAAGAGCTTCACCCGCGCGCCCATATTCATGAGATGGCGCGCCGCAGCAAAGGCATCCCCTCCATTGTTGCCGCCGCCGGCAAAGACAGTGAACGTCTTATCCTCCGCGCCGCCAATCATCGCAGCGGCCTCCTCTGCCGTCCGACGCCCGGCATTCTCCATCAGAGCAATGGCGGGCAGACCGTAGTCCTTTACCACAGACTCATCAATTCGGCGCATATCCTCTGCAAACGATACATTCATCGCTGACCCTCCAATATACAATATGCCGTCGCATAGTCGCGCTCATGAGAGAGCGTGATCCACACGTGCTTTACGCCCATATCTGCCGCAAGACGCGCAAAATGTCCACTGAGGTGCACAGTGGGTGCACCAAGTGCATCAGGCAGGATCTCCACATCCTGCATCTGCCCATCGCGTAGCCCCGTGCCAAACGCCTTGAGCACGGCCTCCTTGCCCGCAAATCGCGCGGCAAGACTTGCCGCCATACCCTTTCCCCGTGATGCAGCGTAGGCGCGTTCCTGCGCCGTGTAGACGCGTTCGAGAAAGCGCGGGGTCTCAATCGCACGCGCGACGCGTGGAATATGGATAATGTCGCTGCCGATGCCCAGAATCATACGCCCTCCGCTTGATGATACAAAAAGGAGCCATTGCGCCCGCAATAGCCCCTTTCAATTCCTTTTTCTCTTACATTCAGCGCTGTAATGGTGCCGGTACCACCCCTGGTGAGTTCGGGGTCGGCCGCTGAGCAGCACCCATGATCTCAGACGAACCTGCCTGTGCCCCCGTGCCCGTCGAGGTCGGCATTGCATTCGACGGCGCATTTGCACTCGTCTTTACCTGCCCGTCAGAGGCGCTGATCGAGTCGTCCTGGCTGAAGCGCATGCTGCGCGCAATGAAGACCTCAACACGACGATTCTGCGCACGCCCCTCCTCCGTATCATTCGATGCAATCGGACGATATTCACTGTAGCCCAGCGCACTGAACCGCGCGGGATTGAGTGACGGCTGTGCGCCCATGAGACCGCGCATGAGATTCACGGCACGCGAGGAGCTCAGCTCCCAGTTCGACGGGAACTGCGCCGTAGAGATCGGCACATTATCCGTGTGTCCCGAGATGGTCACGCGCTCCGGCAGAGAGGAAAGGAGAGCCGCGATCACAGGCACAATCTGCTCCGCCTGCCCCTGCAACGATGCAGAGCCGGAGGCAAAGAGCGCCTTTTCCTTCAGTCGGATCATCAGCCCGTCCTCAGTGAGCTCGGTACTGACCTGATCCTCAAGATTGTTCTCCTTGATATACTGCTCGAGTTTCTCCTGCGCCTCACGCAGATTCTCGTTTTCTTCCATGTACGCACTGTTGGAGCTCTCAGCTCCTGAGCTCGGTGTCGACGGCATCGACATGGAGGGTCCCATACCGGAGAAGAAGGATGGCCCGCCCATATTGAACGCCGCAGTGAACGCCTGCGCGAGTGCCTGCATCTTCGATGAATCCGTCTGGGACATTGCAAAGAGAGCAATGAAGAGAGCCAGGAGCAGCGTCATTAGATCCGAATACGGGAGGAGCCAGGCCTCGCCTGCTTCTTCTTCATGCGGCTTCGCATGCTTCTTTCTCGCCATATCAGCCCTCTCCCTTCAGCGCCTCACGCTCCGTCTGCGGGATGAAGACCATGAGCTTCGCCTCGATCGCCGTCGGGGAGTCGCCCGCCTGCAGCGAGAGAATGCCCTCGATGATCATGCGCTTCTGACTGACTTCCTGCTCGGACATGATCTTGAGCTTATTTGCGAACGGCATCCAGAGAACGTATCCGGTAAAGATACCCAGAATCGTCGCAACGAATGCAGCTGCAATGGAGTGACCGAGTTTATCGATATCGTTCAGGTTACCCAGAGCAGCAATCAGGCCGACAACGGCACCCAGAACGCCCAGCGTTGGTGCATACGTGCCCGCCTGTGTGAACATCGAACGCCCCTCGGCGTGGCGCTCCTGCATGATCGCCAGCTCTGCATCCAGAACATCGCCTACGAAGTCCGGATCCATGCCGTCGATGACCATGCCCAGACCCGTGCGAAAGAACGGATCCTGAATCTCCTGCGCCTTGCTCTCAAGGGCAAGGATGCCCTCACGGCGCGCAATCTGCGACAGCTCGATGAACTGCTGCACGAGCTGCCCCTTTTCCTGAAGCTGCGGAACTTGGCAGGTCTTCTTGATCAGGTTGATGAAATTTCCCAGCTGCTCCATGCGAAAACCAATGAACAGGCACGAGAACGTACCGCCAATGATGATGAGGAACGCCGCCGGATTGTTGAGCGCCGTGAGCGGTGCTCCCTTTAGGATCATGCCGACAAAGATCGAGATGACCCCCATGATAAGCCCGATGACTGTTGATTTTTCCAAAACAAAAGCCCCCATTCCATTTCTCTCGATCAGCGAACGCACACATATCCGCTCCGTCAGATACACGTCCACATCTTCCTATATTATTCCATAATTCCCTAAAAAATCCTACCTATTTTTTAAAAAAACTCAAGAAATTTTTCCAATAAATTTGCATTATCCTATCATACATTCACCGAAAATATGGTATAATAGAAAGCGCATAAAAAAAAATTATTAGGAGGATGGTCTCATGGAACTACGGCAGTTGGAATATTTCCAGATGGCGAGCCGCCTGAAAAACATCACGCGCGCCGCCGAACGCCTCCGCGTCTCCCAGCCGAATATCACTGTTGCGATCAAAAAACTGGAGGGCGAACTTGGCATACAGCTCTTTGACCGCAGTCAGAAGCAGCTCTCCCTAACGCCTGAGGGTGCAGTCTTCCTCGGGCGCGTCGAGGTAGCGCTGCGCAACATACAGGACGCCGTGCTCGAGGTCAACGACTACAAGCAGCTGCAGAAGGGCACAATCAAGATCGGCATCCCGCCAATGATGGGTGCCTACCTCTTCCCAAAGATCTTCTCGAGCTTTCAGCGCCGCTATTCCCATCTCGACGTATACCTGCATGAGGAGGGTTCCGTCGCAATCCGCGAGCAGCTTGAGCGCGACGAACTGGACTTCGGCATCATCATCATCCCCGACACCTCGCCGAATCTCCAGCTCCTCCCGATGGCGCGCAGCCAAATTGTCTGCTGTGTCCCCGAGGACAGCGATCTCGCTGCACGCAAGGCGATCACGCTTCAGGACATTGAGGATCACAACCTCATCATGCTCAAAGAGGGTTCCTTCCTACGACAGACCATGCTGCAAACGATGAAGACAGCAGGCTTTACGCCGAACATTGTACTCGAATCCAATCAGGTCGTCACCATCATGGGGCTCGTCGCGAGCGGCGTCGGCAATGCCTTCCTGCTCGACATGATCGTGCGCGACACGCCGGGTATCCGCGCCATACCACTCGCTACGCCCGTATACGTCGACGTCGGTCTTGCGTGGAAGCGCGACCGCTACATTTCGCGCGCCGCGCAGTCCTTCATCGAATTCAGCAAGAGCATTCTCAGCCACCAACCCGATCATACGATGCTCTGATATAGACAGAGTAAGCCTCCCCCGCAGCAAACGGAGGAGGCTTTTCTATGCGCAATTTATACTGCTCAGAAAATCAGATGTGCTACGACATAGCCGACGCAGCAGCCCGAAATGACGCCGATCAGCCCTGGAATCATGAACGAGTGGTTCAGGATGTACTTGCCGATGCGCGTCGTGCCAGAGCGGTCAAAGCCGATGCACGCGAGGTCGGACGGGTAGGTCGGCAGGAAGAAGTAGCCGTAGCACGCCGAGATGAACGAGAGTACGAGGATCGGGTCCATGCCCACATTGATCGCCATCGGCACAACGATTGCAATCGCCGCGCCCTGCGAGTTCACGAGCTTCGACGTGAGGAACGCGAGGACGGCGTACGCCCACGGATAGGTCTGCACGGCAGAGCCGAGGAACTCCTTCAGGAAGCCAATGTGGTTCATGAAGTACGTGTCCGCCATCCATGCAACACCATAGACCGAGACAAGCGCCACGACGCCCGAGCGGAACACCTGCGAGTTGCCGACATCCTTCGCCTTCACCTTGCAGCTGACCAGAATGATCGCCCCCACGAGCAGCATGACCATCTGGATGACGACAACCATCGAGATCGCCTTCGGTGCAGCATCTGGCTTCGGTGGGAACTTCGGTAGCAGTTCGGGGAAGTTGCCGAGAATCGCGATGGCAATGATACCAGCAAAGAAGATGAACATCGCGCGGTAGTATTCCTTTGGCAGCTCCTTATCGAGCAGTGTCTCCGCATCGCCGTAAACATACTTCTTGTTCTCAGGGTCACGGATGAACTCTTGGAATCGCTCATCCTGCTCGAGATCCTTTCCGCGGCGATAGCTCCAGAGCGCTGCAAAGAGTACGCCGAAGCCTGTCGCAGGAATCGAAACCGACAGCACCTGGAACACAGTGAACTCATGCCCCGAGGCGGAGAGGAAGGCAACCATAGAGACGACAGCTACGGACACAGGCGAGGCACAGATGCCCATCTGCGAGGCAACGGACGAGACCGCCATCGGACGCTCGGGACGGATGCCCTGCTTGATCGCGATATCGTAGATGATCGGGAACATCGTATAGACAACGTGCCCCGTACCGCAGAGCACCGTCAGGAACCACGTCGTGAGCGGTGCGAGAATCGTGACATGCTTCGGATTGTTGCGCAGGAACTTCTCCGCATACTTGAGCATGACAGTGAGTCCGCCCGAGGTCTGCAGGAAGCCCGCACATGTCACCACCGCGAGGATGATCAGCATGACATCGACCGGCGGCTTACCTGGCTGATAGCCAAAACCAAACGTGTAGATCACAAGGCCGAAGCCACTGATCACCGCAAGACCAAGACCGCCGTGCCGCACACCGACAATCAGGCAGGCCAGCAGGACAATAAAGCCCAACAGCATTTCCATAAATATAATTCCCCCATTCTGATGCTTCCGCAGAGTCCCCACTCCGCACAGATATAATACATCTTGCGTCATTATACAGCATGAATGCGTTATTAGTAAAGTCTTCTAGGTATAAATGCAAACTATATCTTAAAAAACATCTGCCGCAATACAAAGAGCCGCCCATACGGGCGGCTCTTGCGCGGGAGATATTCGTTTACCGCTTCATATTGATGAGGGTCTCAAGCATCTCGTCGGATACCGTGATGATCTTCGAGTTCGACTGGAAGCCGCGCTGCGTGATGATCATGTCGGAGAACTGGTCGGCGAGGTCGACGTTCGACATCTCGAGTGCCGACGTAGTGAGCTCTGTGCCGATGTCAGACGCACCGCTGATCGTACGCGTACCAGAGTTGTTCGACTCCTGATAGAGGTTGCCGCCCATCTTCGTGAGACCGGACGGGTTGTTGAACTGCGCCATTGCGATCTGCGCCTCTTTCTGGCGCACGCCGTTCGTGTACGTGCCCGTGATGACGCCCGTGCTGTCGATGTCAACACTCGAGAGCGTACCTGCCGCATTGCCGTCCGAAGTCGCCGAGATCGTCGACGTGCCTGAGTACTGAGTGATTGCCGCGAGGTTCATAGAGACCTGCTGCGGCGCCGCACCGTTCGTATAGGTGAGGTTCAACGATGCCGATCCGCTGACATACCCACCCGCCGTATCAAAGTTGAGGTCGGTCTTCGTCAGCGCAACAGTCGTCGTTGTGCCATCCGCCTCCTTGATGGTATAGGAGTCTCCGCCGCTGCCAAGGGAGATGGTCCATTTATTGTTCTCTGCCTTCGTATAAACAACAGGAACCGAATGCTTTGCACCGAGCGAATCATACACGGTGATCGTCGTTGCCACAGAAGGATAGAACGTATCTCCTGTCCCATAGCTCTTTGCCACAAGTCCGTCGATGGATGTGCCGCTTTTTGTATTGAGCACTACCCCTGAGACCGTCTTGTTGTTGTACTCATAGACAGAGACACGCGAAGTCGATGCAACGTTGCCGTCTGCAGCCGTGGCCACGCGCGCGAAGGTCTGCGTCGCACTCGTCACGGTCTCAGCGGCGGCGAGTTTCGCCTTATTGCCGTCCGCCGTCGCCAGAATTGATCCAGGCTGCCCCTTTACCTCTTTGATCTTGAGCTGTCCGTTGTAGGTGTCACCGACCTTGTAGGTAAAGGTTGTCGGGCTTGGAACGGTGACCGTGGTCACAGCCTTCGGATTGGTAAAGTTGTTGTCCGCAGCCAGTTCCAGCTCAATTTCATTCGTACCGATCGTCGTTACTTTCCTAATCGTTCCGCTGATATTATACGTCCCGCCATAGGCATAGGTACCACTTTCAAGCCCTGTGAGAGAGATATCCGCCGTGGCGCCTGCAATCTTTTTGGGGCTGGAAGCGTTTGTGGGATCAATCCCCAGCTTGAGATCCACCTTGCCCGTAGCCGATGCCGTGATGTTGGAAATCTTAGACGTGTAGAGTGTCTTGCCGTTCACAGGAGTTGCCGTATCGAACGGATAGGTTGCTGTGCCGTCCAGTGTGACGGTCTCACCCGTCGAGAGCGTCAGCGAGATGCGCCCCGTTTCCGTCGGGGTATAGTTCGCAACCGTCTCTGAGGTGCCGTCCGCATATTTCACAAGAGTGTTTGCCACCTCATACCCAGGCGTTGTCGCATTGAGGTTCTTCGTGTAGGATGCGGTTGCGGTCGTCGTTGCATCCATCGACTTGCCCGCGGGGATCTGGATCTTCGTCGTATTGTCGCCCGCAACGTTGAGGACGCCGTTGTTCGCCATATATCCCTGCACGTAGAGACCCGTGCTCGGGATTGTGAGGTTGCCCTCCGCATCAAATCCGAACGCACCGTTGCGCGTATAGAACTGCTGATTGCCGCGCTTGACGACAAAGAGCCCATCGCCGCGCGAGATCGCAACGTCCGTGTTCTTGCCCGTCTGCTGGACGGAGCCGTTCGTGTAGATGAGGTCTGTGCTCGCCACGCTCATGCCGAGACCGACCTGCTTCGGGTTCACGCCGCCGATCGTGCCGTTCGGCGAGGATGCACCCGAGAGGTTCTGCGAGATCATATCTGCGAACGTGACGCGGCTCGCCTTGAAGCCTGTCGTGTTGACGTTCGCAATGTTG
>NZ_KB290947.1:161119-186445 GCF_000318175.2 Selenomonas sp. oral taxon 138 str. F0429
CAATGTTGTTGCCGATAACATCCATGCGGGTCTGATGGCCTTTGAGACCGGAAACACCCGAGAACATGGAACGCATCATAATGAATCTCTCCTTTGCTGTGTGTGACAGTGCAAAGGAAAGCCATCGCTCTGACAGGACGCAGATCTCCGCAGAGATGCCCTGCGCTCCCTTTTGAGACAATCCCCTTGTCTCTCTGCTGACCGCACCAGTCGCGCGCGGTCAAAAGCCTCCCGTAGGTCCAGCTTTTCTCAGATAATGGCTGCACTGTCAATATTCGTAAATATGCTGTCTGCCGCGGTCACGTCGTCAAGCGCCGTAATCACGGTGCGGTTCGTCACAGAGACGACCATTGCTGTACTGTCCTTCATGTAGATCAGGGCTTCCCTTGCGCCCTTCTCCCGCATGCGGTCAATCGTACTGCCGAGCTTCTCAAGCTCTGTGTGTGTGAGCATGACACCGCGCCGCTGCAAGCGTTCCTCTGCATGCTGCGAGAAACGGACGCGCTCCCTTGCTCCCTCGAGTACCTGTGCAAACGACGCTCCGCTGCTGCCCATCACTTTTCGTCCGTGGTCGGTCCCCCTGCGTCCTTGCCCGACCAGCGCTATCGAATCGTCTGCAATCCTCATCGCATCACCTCCTTATTTTTAGAATAAAACATTCCACCGTGTATATCGGTGGAATGTGGGATAAACTTAAATGGAAATAAAAATTTTTATAGCTCCATCACGCCATACGCAATGCGGCTGTATTTTCCGCCCATAAGGGTATCGAAGCCGAGGCGAGCGAACTCGGCACTCTCCCGCCGCTCCTTCATGGCGACGCGGCGGCGTGCAACGCGGCGTGCCTCAGCAATCGTCTCCTCCGTGAGCGCGCGCATATCCGCGAGAACACGCAGGGCGTTCATGCCCGCGCTCTCGTGCAGCGGATGGCGGAACATGGGGTCGAAGTAGACGACATCGAAGCTCGCTGTCTCCTGCGCGCGCATAAAGTCGATTGCGTCCGCATGATGCACCTCGATGCGGCGCATTGCCGCATGCATATCGTAGTTGTCGCCCGTGGCATGCGCGAGCCCGTCTGCAATCACCGCCGCAATCAGCGCGTTCGACTCGAGCGCCGTCACCGCACCCGACGCACTGACGGCAAAGCTCTCGACAATCGCGTCTGCCCCCGTACCGAGCGTGCAGTCAAGGACGCTCATACCCTCGGTCAGCCCAAGCGCACTCACAAGGTGGTCGCCGTGTCCGAGGAGGAGATTCTTGATCCTCAGATGCGACATGCCGGGGTGAAAAAAGAGCTCTCCCTCCGCCGTGACGAGCGTGAGGAGTCCGCGCCGCGCAACGAGCACTGCATCCACGCCGTATGCCGCGCGCATCTCCTCGAGCGAATCATTGCCACGCGGGACGTTCGGGATGGAGAGCGCTGCCGCCGTACGCTCCGCGAGTGCACGATTCGCCTCTGTATACCGCTGTCCGCGCCGTACAGTTGTGACGATGGCACTGATTTTGCTTTGCTCCGGCATCAGAGGTTGAACCCCGTGCGCTTGAACATCTTTGCGAGGTCGTGTGTATCGAACTTCAAAATGGTCGGGCGTCCGTGCGGGCAGGTAAAGGGGAACGGCGTACTGCGCAGCTCGTCAAGCAGGATCTCCATCTGTCGCACGTTCAGTTCCTCGCCCGCCTTGATTGCGGCGCGGCATGCCATCGTTGCAATCCCCGCCTGACGCAAATTCGCAGGTGTCGCCGCGTGCAGGTCGCCGAGCGAGACGAGGATCTCGCGAATTGTCTCCTCTGCCTCATCGAGCGGGATGTCGGCGGGCGCCTCGGTCAGGCGATATTCCCGCTCGCCCGCAGGCTCGAGATGGAAGCCGAGACGGTCAAACAACTCTGCATTCTCATCGATGTACTGCGCCTCATGCGCATCGAAGGAAAGGATCGCGTGCACGAGCATCTGCTGAGACGGGATGCCGTCCGCCTGTGCCGAGAATCGGTCAAAGAGAATGCGCTCGTGCGCTGCGTGCTGATCAACGATGTAGAGGGTCTGCGCGCTCTGTGCGATGATGTAGGTGAGATCAACCTGCCCGATGGGGAGAAGATTCCCCTCAATGCCTGTGTTCTCTGCCGATGATGCCGCCGCAAGTGTGTCGCGCTCCTCCATGCGCGCCGCACCAACTGCATCTTGTGTCGCACGCAGGTCGATGTTCTGCCCGCGCCATTGCAGTGCCTCATGCACGGTCTGCGGAGGGATGGGCGGCATGGCATAGTTGTGAGTGGAGGGGGACGCTGCGGGCGGCGTATTCATCTGTGGGGAAGCTGCGGCAAACGCCCCGTGTGCCCCCGTATTCATCCCTGCACCGACGTTCAGAGGGACGGCTTCATAGTGAACGCTCGGCTTTTCGACCGCCGCCGCGATCGCCGCCGTCTCTCCCGCCGCGCTGCGGATCGCGTCGAGGACGCTCTTATAGACCGCCTTGAAGATGCGCCCCTCATCCTCGAATTTCATCTCCGTTTTCTGCGGATGCACATTCACGTCGATTGTCCGCTGCGGGACTTCAATGCGCAGGACGGCGAGTGGGAAGCCCATCTTCGGCACGAGCGCGCGGTATACGTTGTCAATCGCCTTTGCAATCGCGCGGTTCTGGATTGTGCGCCCGTTGACGATATACGTCTGCCACGCGCGACTGCTGCGGATCAGCGAGGGCTTGGAGATATAGCCTGTGATGCGAATCTCCGCGTCGCCATCTTCAAAGTCAAGCGGAATCAGTGCGCCCGCCGCATCGCGCCCGTAGATGCTCTCGATGGCGCGGCGCAGGCTGTCGTCGCCCGCCGTCATGATGGTGAGGCGGTTGTTGTTGATGAAGCGAAATGCGATGTCGGGGCGTGAGAGTGCGAGGCGGATCACGTAGTCGCTGATTTTCCCCGCTTCGGTTGTATTCGTCTTGAGGAATTTCTTGCGCGCAGGCGTGTTGAAAAAAAGATCCTCCACGCGCACGGTCGTCCCAATCTCGCAGCCCGCGTCCTCAATCTCGGGCGTCTTACCGCCGAGGATATCCACGCGCGTGCCGAGATCATCCGACGCCTGCCGCGTAAGGAGGGAGAAACGTGAGACGGAGGCAATCGTCGGCAGTGCCTCGCCGCGAAAGCCGAGGGTTGCGACCGTTTGCAGGTCGGAGACGGACGTGATCTTGCTCGTCGCGTGGCGCAGGATCGCGGTCTCTGCATCCTCGCGCATCATGCCGCGCCCATTGTCCGTCACGCGAATGAAACTGACGCCGCCGCCCATTATTTCGATCTCGACGGCGGTCGCGCCCGCATCCATCGCGTTCTCGACCAGTTCCTTCACGACGGAGGCAGGACGCTCCACGACCTCCCCCGCCGCAATCTTGTTGATGGTCGTATCGTCCAGTACATGAATTCGCGTCATGCCTCTCCTGCCTCCTTCCGTGCCTGCTCCTGCAAGCGATAGAGTGTGTTCATCGCCTCGAGCGGCGTCATGGTCATCACATCGAGCGTCCGCAGCTCTGCGAGTGTTCCGTCCGCAAAGAGAGATGCCATGCCGTCGGTGGGCGGCGTTTCCTGCGCGCTCGCGACGGGTATCTCGGCCGCCGCGCTTGCAGATTCCTTTTGCTCAAGTGCGTGCAGAATCTCCTCGGCACGCGCCGTCACCTTCGTGGGCAGTCCTGCGAGACGTGCGACGTGGATGCCGTAGGACTTGTCTGCCGCACCCGCGACAATGCGCCGCAGGAAGGCGACGTTTTTCCCCTTTTCGCGTACAGCAATGCAGTAGTTGCGGATGTGCTCGTTCTCCATCTCCGTCAGCTCGTGGTAGTGGGTCGCGAAAAGCGTCTTCGCGTGGATGCGCGTGTCGATGTGCTCCACGACCGCGCGCGCGATGCTCATGCCGTCGAAGGTGCTCGTGCCGCGCCCGATCTCGTCGAGGATGACGAGGCTATCGCGCGTCGCCTCACGTAAAATTTGGGCGACCTCGTTCATCTCCACCATGAAGGTGCTCTGTCCGCTCACGAGGTCATCGCTCGCACCGATGCGCGTGAAGATGCGGTCGACGGGTGCGATCTCCGCCGTGCGCGCGGGGACGAAGCTGCCGACCTGCACCATCAGTGTGAGGAGCGCGACCTGCCGCATATAGGTGGATTTGCCCGCCATATTCGGCCCTGTAATGAGCATTGTCTCCGTGCCGCCGTGACTGAGTTCCGTGTCGTTTGGGACGAAAATCTCACGCTCCAAGATACGCTCCACGAGTGGATGACGTCCGTCCCGTATGAGGATCGTCCCGTCCGCCGTCACCTTCGGGCGGACGTAGCGGTAGGATGCCGCCGCTTCGGCGAGGCTCTGCAGAACATCGACGCGCGCAATCGCCCGCGCGACGTTCTGTATCGGCACAAGCTGTGCCTTGACCTCGTCGCGTAGCGTCGTAAAGATATGGTACTCCAGCGCCGTGATCTTCTCCTCTGCGCCGAGAATCTTCGCCTCGAAGTCCTTCAGCTCCTCCGTGATGAAACGCTCCGTGTTCGCAAGAGTCTGCTTGCGGATGTAGTCGTCGGGCACTTGGTCGCGCCCGCTATGGCGCACCTCGATGTAGTAGCCGAAGACCTTGTTGTAGCCGATCTTGAGCGTCTTGATGCCCGTGCGCGTGCGCTCGCGCTCCTCCATCTCCTGCAAAAGACTCTTGCTGTCGTGGGAAAAGGCACGCAGTTCGTCGAGCACCGCATCGTAGCCCGTGCGGATGATGCCGCCGTCGCGCACGGACAGCCCCGGCTCGTCCACAATGGCGCGCTCGAGAGTGTCGCGCAGAGCGTCAAAGGTCTGAATCGAAGCGGCTGCGCGCATCAGGAGGCGGCTCGCTGCGCTACCAAGTGCGGTGCGCACAGCGGGGAGTGCGGCGAGGGAGACGCGCAGGGCGACGAGGTCGCGTGCATTCGCCGTCTGTGTCTCGATGCGCGTCAGCAGGCGCTCAAAGTCATAGACTGAGCGCAGCTGCTCGCGCAGCGTGCCGCGCAGCCCTGCATTCTCCACGAGTTCCGCGACAGCATCAAGGCGCGCATCAATGCGGTGCGGCGTAAGGAGCGGATGCTCGAGCCACGCGCGCAGGAGGCGCGTCCCCATCGGCGTGCGCGTGAAGTCGAGGACATCGAAGAGCGTATTCTTCTTGCCGCCGTCGCGTAGGCTACGCGTGATCTCAAGGTTGCGCAGCGTGTAGGTGTCGAGCTGCATCGTCTCGCGCGTATCGAGGAAGGAAAGGCGATTGATCTGCGATAGATCCGTTCGGACGGTATCATGCAGATAGCGCAGAAGCGTCGCGACTGCCGCCTGCGCGCCCGCATCCGATGGAAACTCCGCCGCTGAGAAATGCTGCGTGAGGAGCGCGCCGTCCGCCTCCGCCATGACCGTAGAAACGGCGCAGCGCGGGAGACGCTGCACGAGGAAGGCGCGCACGGTATCGGCGAGAGAGAAGCCCTCCGTAAAGAGCAGCTCTGCCGTCATGCGGCGATAGAGTTCGTCCATGATCTGCTGCGCGGCAGTCTCCCCTGTGTAGGAGGCGTAGAATGCCTCGCCCGTCGAGATATCCGCGCCTGCAAGGACGAACTTCCCATCACCGCAGTCATGCAGGAGTGCGATGTAGATGTTCGCGGCGTCGCGCAGCACCTCGTCCGAGAGTGCCGTGCCGGGCGTGACGACCTTTACCACCTCGCGGTGCGTCAACCCCTTTGCCTTTGGATCGCCGATCTGCTCGGCGATGGCGACCTTGAACCCCTTTGCAACGAGGCGCGCGATGTAGCTGTCCGCTGCATGGTAGGGGACGCCGCACATGGGGCTCTTGTCGAGGTCGCCGCTGCGGCTCGTGAGTGTCAGCCCGAGTTCCTTTGCCGCAATTTTTGCGTCGTCAAAGAACATCTCGTAGAAGTCCCCGAGGCGAAAGAAGAGCAGTTCGCCCGGATGCGCCTCTTTTGCGCTCAGATATTGCTGCATCATCGGCGTGACGTTCTGCGCGTCCATAACGAACCTCCTGTGTTGAATGCAATTACGGAATATTAGCTTCCCCCGTCGCTACGGGGGAAGTGCCGAGCAAGGCGAGGCGATAGGGGCGCTCCGAGAGCAGACCCCCGTTTTATGACACGACTTCTCCTTTGAGCACCCATGTCTGTGGCTGCGTCACGCGCACCTGCACGAAGTCGCCCTCCTGCTCCGCGCCATGCGGGAACAGCACAATCTTGTTCGTGCGCGTGCGCCCGCTCCACACGGCGGGATCATTCTTGCTCGCTCCCTCGACCATCACCTCGAGCGTCGCACCCATCAGCCGCTCGTTGATCTCCCTGCTGATCGTGTTTTGTTCCTCCATCAGGGCGTTCAGCCGTGCGTGCTTCACATCATCGGGAACTTGGCACTCCATTGTCGCGGCGGGCGTGCCCGAACGCTTCGAGTAGAGGAACGTATACGCCGAGTCGTAGCGCATCTCACACAGGAACGCAAGCATCTCGGCAAAATCCTCGTCCGTCTCCCCCGGAAACCCGACGATGAGATCCGTCGTCAGACTTGCCTCGGGCAGCGACTCGCGCACGCGGAGCGCACGCTCGCGGTATCTCTCCACCGTATAGCCGCGGTTCATCGCCTTCAGAATGCGGCTACTGCCGTACTGCACGGGCAGATGGATGTGCTCGCAGATATGCGTGCCGTTCTTGATCGTCTCGATCAGCTTGTCGCCGATGTCCTTCGGGTGCGAGGTCATGAAGCGCACGCGGCGAATGCCCTCCACCTCGTCCACCATGCGCAGGAGGTCAGCGAAGTCCGCACGCTTGTGGTCTTTGCCGTACGAGTTCACATTCTGCCCGAGGAGCGTCACCTCGCGATAGCCCTCCGCCACGGCGCGCTGCACCTCTGCGACGACCTCCTCCGGCGCGCGGCTGCGCTCACGTCCGCGCACATAGGGGACGATGCAGTAGGTGCAGTAGTTGTTGCAGCCGTACATGATCGGCACCCACGCCGAGAACTTGCCGCCGCGCGCAACGGGCAGATTCTCCGCAATCTCGCTGTCCGAGAGGGCTACATCGACCACGGGCGCGTGCTCCGACGCAATCTCTGCGATGATGCGCGTCAGTTCCTGTACCTTGCCCGTGCCGAGCACAAAGTCGATGTGCGGCGCACGGCGCATGAGGTTGTCGCCCTCCTTCTGCGCCATGCAGCCCGCGATGCCGAAGATCAGCTTCGGATTTTTTTCCTTTATTTTTTTTATTTCGCCGATCTTCCCATACACCTTGTCCTCTGCTGTCTCGCGCACGCAGCAAGTGTTGATGAGGATGATGTCGGCATCTGCCGTCTCCTCTGTCCTCATGTAGCCCGCCCCCTGTAGCTGTCCCTCCATGCGCTCGGCGTCCGCGATGTTCATCTGACATCCATAGACAAGGATTTTGTACCGTCCCCGCATTCGTTCCCTCTCACCTTTATACAGTAAAAAAGTCTGGAAGAAATCCTTCCAGACCGCATTTCATATTGGAGGCGACACCCAGAATCGAACTGGGGATAAAGGTTTTGCAGACCTCGGCCTTACCACTTGGCTATGTCGCCGAAAGATGGAGCGGAAAACGAGGCTCGAACTCGCGACCCCCACCTTGGCAAGGTGGTGCTCTACCACTGAGCTACTTCCGCATGTGATCTTCCTATGCCGCATGACGCGACACTTAGACATTATATCGATAAGTGTGTGTTCTGTCAAGGCGAAAATGTGAAGTGCAGGCAATTTCCGACGCAAGGTCTGCAATCAAAGCAAATTCAGATAATCCCCGCGCGCATCGATAATCGTGTGTATAATGACTGTCCCGCGCTCTTTGTCCACCTTGTAAAACACAAGATACTTCTCAACGATCAGAATGCGATAGCCGCGTACACGGAGCGCAGCATAGCGGGGTCGAGGCCCGCTCTCGGGGAAGTCTGCGAGGCGGGTAATCTCCTCCTCCAGTCGATCCAAAAGCGCCAGGGCTGCATCTGCGCGTCCCGTCACCTCTGCCCGATACAGAACGATGTCGCGCAGCTGCTCATCCGCTTTTGCCGTGCGAAGAATCTGATATGACACTATGATTCCCTCGTGAGCAGCTCGGCACGAAGCGCATCAAAACTCTCCTGCACGGGAGCAACATGACCGCGGCACACATCTTCCTCCGCTTCGCCAAGGGTTTCGAGAAGTTCAATCCGTGCTTTCATCTGCTGGTACTGCTCATATCCAATCGACACGGTATCCCCGCGTCCGTTCACCGTGATGATGACGGCTGTCCGCTCATCCCGACACTGACGCGAAATCTCACTGTATCTGCTGCGCAAATCCGCCGAGGGACGGATATTTTCGGCTAATGCTGTCATGTGACTTCCTCCTATGTGGTCATATTATATACGAATTTGACCATTGTCAAGTGCTATCCTATGAAATGAAAGGTAAAAGCAAATCTCAGGTTAGCTATGCACCGTTATACCCCCAATTACGACGCAGCGCAGGAAAATATCACGTCACAAATTCGATCCACCATTTCTATCTCCAACTCCGCATAGAGCGGCAGGGTCAAGACGCGCTTTGCAAGATAGCGCGCAACTGGCGTTTTTTCCACATCATACTTCCCGTGAAAACAGTCAAATGTATTCGTCAGTGGATAGAAATACTTTCTGCTGTAAATATCCGCCCGCTGCAGCGCATCAAACACTTCGTTGCGCGTACTGCCGAATTCACGTTCATGAAACACGACGGGGAAGTAAGCATAGTTCGGCGTAACATTCTCTTGGACGGGATTCAGCTGTATGCCGCAGACGCCTTCCAGTCGCTCACGATAGCGCTCCGCGACCGCCTTGCGCCGTGCAATATCATCGTTGACATGACGCAGATTGCACAGCCCCATCGCCGCACAAAACTCATTCATCTTCGCATTCGCCCCTACGCCATCGACGCATTCCGCATTACGAATGCCGAAATTCTTCAGACGCGACAGCTTTTCCCCAAGCTCCCTGTCATGGAAACACGCCGCGCCCCCCTCGATGGTGTGGAACACCTTTGTTGCATGGAAACTAAAGCACGAAACATCTCCGAACAACGCCGTGCTTCTTCCGCGATAGCGTACTCCAAAGGAATGTGCGGCATCGTAGATCACCTTCAACCCATACCGCCGCGCGATGCGCTCGATTTCCTCCACGCGGCAGACATTTCCGTAGACATGAACGGGCATGATCGCGGATGTGCGGTCTGTAACTAGGCGCTCAAGTTTCGTTACATCCATCGTGTAGTCCTGCGGGTCAATATCGCAGAACACTGGCTCCAGTCCATTGCGTACAATCGCGTGCGTCGTCGAGGCAAATGTGAACGGTGTCGTGATGACCTCGCCGGAAAGATCTAGTGCCTGCAACGAAAGTTCGAGTGCCAGATGCCCGTTGGTAAAGAGCTCGATATTTTGTGCGCCGAAAAAATCCCGCAGGGCTGCCTCAAGCGCCTGATGCTTTGCCCCCATATTGGTCAGCCATCGCGACTGCCAAATGTCCTGAATCTCTGTAATGTACTCTTCCATCGGCGGCATCGACGACCGCGTCACCATGATGCTCATGCCCTGCCTCCACTCTGCATAGATCAGCCCTCATCCATGTGCAATATGAGCGTTGTGTCAATATCGAACTCAATGTGACAGTCCGTGCGAAGTGCCTCCGCCATCGCTGCATGCACGCATAGCAGATCCTGTAGTTCCGTATCCTCCCAAACTTCCGGAATTTCCGTACCAATATGAATAACATTGCTCGCCATCTTTAGCCATTCTGCAATGGCTCTTCGCCGGATATGTAAATCATGGAGATACATATCCTGTTCGATAGCAGCGCGAAGGATCAAGGCCCAGCAAATACTACCGATAATGATTGTCGTATAGCGTAGTTGGTCATTGCCCGGATGCATGCGAAATTTACTCAGCGGCATTGGGATGTAGATCATGTCACCTTGACTCAGCAGGCGCAGCCAAGTAGGAAAATCTGATATGAGATATTTGCCCTCCTTGCCGAAAAACCCTAAATCATGCCCGTGCAGTAAGAAAGATTTTCTAATCAATACCGTCGTCGGCTCACCAATAAAATTTTTCAGACTGACAAGAATATTTCTCCCCATCACTTCTCCACTGAATTTCGTGATTTCCTTAGTAAGCGGTGTAGTTGCAGGAAGATCCGGCAGCTTATTTCCATCCGCATCGATACATTCCCGATACGAGGTGACAAGGCTGAGATCTGGATGTGCAAAGAAGCAGTCCATCATGCGTGCGATTTTATCCGGCAGGAAGAGGTCATCGTCCATCAGCCAGTTGACATAGGCTGCATCTTTATTGTCATAGCTGCGGGCGCATGCCCAATTCTCGTATACTCCGTAGGAGGGATGGTGCTCGTAGTGAATGCGTGGGTCGTCTGCGAAATCCCGCCGCATCATATCTGCCGTCTCCGTGTTGTGTGAGTTGTCCGTGATGAAGATGTCCAGGTTGCGGTAGGTCTGCGCTAGCACGCTCTCAAGGGCGAGGCGGAAGTAGTGTGGTCGCTCAAACGTTGGAATAACGATCGAGACAAGTGGATAAACATCCTTTGAATACGTATCGAGAAACATATTGCGGCTCTCTTCATCCGCCGCACCTTCCCTTTTGCGCGTAAGCAGCCATGGAGCATCCTGCTGCGGAACCACCGTACGATACCCCTTACGGCGAAACTCGATGCACTGCGCTTCTGAAAAAAAACAATTGCTATGGAAAAGGTCACTGCGCCACGGAATATCATACTGCGTGGCGATCAGATCGCTGCTTACCGCCATGACTTCCTCCGTCGCCCCCTCGACCGCCGCTCCATGAAAGGCGGTATCATCGGTATAGAGTAGTCTGCCCTTGAGCATCGGCGATGCGCCAAGCTCCCCTGATGTCGAGAGCTGTGCTGTTCCAACGACCCCCATAACTCCGATCATGGGATCCGCAAATACACGCAGCATCTCCGCAAAGAAATTTAGCCGCAGCAGAATGCTCCCCGGCGCAAGGTAGATCTTGTATTTCGCGTCGCTTGCTTCCATGGCGCGCTGGTATGTATCCGCAACATTCCCGTCAGGACACACCTCGATCAACTCCGCTTCATAGCCATTGGGTATATCGAGCGCATCGATATACGGGCGTATGGCAGAGACGCCATTCGGATCGCACTGTGCAATAACTGCGATTTTCCTGTCATTCATAGCGGCTTCCCCTTCTATCGCCAAAATCCATGTCTCTGCAAAAATGCAGCCGGATCGTTCATGACATCCAGATTGTCGTGGATTTTCTCTAGCGGCCAGTCCCACCAGCGCAGATGCAGGAGGGCTTCAATCATCTCGGGTGGAAAACGGTACTTGATGATCTGCGCGGGGTTACCACCCACAATCGCGTAGGGCGGTACATCCCGCACAACGACACTATCTGCCGCGATAACAGCACCATCCCCGACCGTCAGGATCCCACTGTCCCCCGCCGCCTTCAGGCGGCTACCGCGTCCAATCCAAACATCCGAACCGATGTGTACCCCTCCTGCATAACTCTTATACCCCAGAGAGGAACACCAATCTGCGGTATCAAAATCCATACAGCCGGGATCGTATGTGGTAACGCGACGATAATCGTGTTGGTTATTTAGTCCAACCTCAAGGACAACGTGCGGACCAAAGGACGTATAATTCCCGGTGCACACCTCCTGCACACCGCCGCGATAGCCCCACTCGATCCGCCCGCCAACTCTGCTCTTCACCCCAACTGAGACCATACGTGAACCGTACGACCAGACGCGTGGAATCTCCGCATGTGTCGCATCCAAGAATTCTTCTTCCTGATCGACAAGATCCGCCTGAAGCGGCGCATAGCCGACATTTTCTGCAAAGAGGCGCGGCACGTCCAGTCCCGGCATCCGAAAGATGCGTCCATCCAGCAGTGCTGTGCGCGGAATCTCGGACGCATACTGCCTGAGATACGCGATCATCGGATAGAGCTTTGAGCAAGAAAGAAGTACACGCTGAACAATCGGCTCTCCCGTCATTCCCTCAAAGGAAAGTCCCTGCTCCGTACAACTCGCATAGCCAACAATCGAAAGCGTCCCCTTCTGCTCCGCACGCCGATAATGAGGGACAAGCTCCTCATCCAGATCGCCGCCGAGAACAACAAGCACCTTCGTCCCCATGAGCGTCCCCCTTTCATTCAAATTGTCGAGATCACACGGCTCATCGTCCGAATGAGATCGACACCATCCCAGATAAGTGCAAAGTCCATCGTGCGCCCCATCGGCACGATGCGATCCACGCCGGCAGGGCGCATGGAAAGAATCTCCTGCAAAAGCGCATCCCTCTGTACGCCGTAATACGAAAGCGTCTGGCACGAAATGCCGCACAGCGGTCGTATCTCTGCAAGTTCCTGTGCCCGATATTCAATAAAGAAGCCACTTCCTGCCTTGTATGCGGCAAGCTCCTCCGTCAGCTCCGCCACACGGATACGTGTGATCAGATTATCCGCCATAGGAACTTGCCGCGCCGCAGCGTGCACGCCGAGCCGATAGAGCTGCGTTAGCTTATCCACCGCCTGAACGCCTTGCAGCGTGTAGCGATCCTTCACAAGCGTATACAGGGTGCTCCAAAACACCTCCTGCGCCGCTTTGACCTTCTCCGCCGTGCCGAGCCATACGACAAAGCACGGTGCGGTACAGGCGTTTTGATCGCTGAGGTACGTGTCGTTGTAGAAATCCTGCGCAATCCTCTCCTTGTCCCCTGCCGCGAGATAAACAGAGGTATCAATCACGGAAAGCGAATGACGGTCAGCAAAGGTAATCTCATTTGCACGCGGTGGAAGCACTGTGCGGCGTATTGCGTCAATCGTCGCATCCCCGCCCCATATGACACGGGTCTGACACATCCGCGAATAGTGCTCGTTCACCTCCTGCACGTGTCCGTAGCGAACAAAGAGAAAGTACGGAAAGAGCGCTGGAAACTCCGCAAGCGTCTCTGCGAAAATCCGACAGAGAACATCGACCTGCGGGAAGTCTTTTGACGGCAGACGCACGACGCTTGCATTTCCCGCGAGAAATGCCGCGAGGCACGAGTAGGCAAAGTTCACCGCCACATTCGAGGGTGCCATGTGAAAGACAATGCCGCGTCCAAGCCGATTCCTTTCCGCATCATAGATCTTCTGCATCTGACGCAGTGCGGCGGAGCGACACCAAAAGCCGAGTGTTACGACATCGGGGTACGCCTTTACCTCCGCACCCGAGAGAATCCTTGCCGAGAATGCGGTAAGAAAGGCGACCGCCTCCTCCGAAAAAATCGGAAGCGGGCGAACATCCGCCATCTGCATTTCGATTTCCGCACTGCCGAGCGCATAGGTCACGCTGTCAAAATGCTGCTGCATAGGTATCGCTGCACCCCCTCAGCTCCGCTTGTTTCAATCTGCCAAGCACCTTGAAATACTTCCCCTTGCGCCCGCACGGGCAGTCGTCCTCACCGAGCAGCACGCCCTCATCCTCCGTTAGAAGCGCATGCCCGGGATACGACTCCGGCAGGAGCGAAACAACCTCAAGAATGCCGCGCTCGCCGACGGATGCGAGAGAGAAATCGAGCGGGCGGCGCACGATCACATCGGAGTACGTACTCGCGTGGAGATGTCCCTCTTCGCATTCGAGGTAGATGCAGCCCGTCTGCTCGACCATGCCGTAGTAGTCCGCAACCTCCATATCGCCGCAGACCTCGCGCAGAGCTGCGCGGAATGCCGCAGGCTCTACCGCCTCGGCGGCGAGCTTCTTCCACCCGCCGCCATGGATGAGCACAGAATTGCTGAGATCAAGATGTTTTCCTTCCTCTTTCAGCGCCTTATAAAAGTGCTGCCAGACCATGAATGTAAACCCGAAAAGAAGAATTTTCTCCCCCTTGTGTTCCTCGATAAAATCTTGCAAGGCATCAAGTTGCAGCTCCATCGCATCGTTCAGCGCATAGATCTTCTTCCGTCCGAACATCGAAAAACCAAGGATGCCCGCGCCGCGCGCCGAGAACATCGCGCGGTTCCTCACAACAGAGGGACAGTCAAGAATAATCATGGGCAAGCGCGCACTTCCTGTTACCTCAGATACGATGCGCACAAGCGTCTTCTGCTGATTCGTCGCCGTCGCGCGGTCGAGGAAAATTCTTGACACCTGCTGACCCGTCGTCCCCGACGAGGTCATCGTCTTGAACACATCCTCCTGCGCCACGCTCCGCAGCTCCATCTCCTTAAAGAGGCGTACGGGCAGGAACGGCACATCCTCCACCGAGTGGACATCTGCGGCGGAAAAGCCGACCATCTCCATCATGCGCGCATAGGGCGCGCACTGCGCTCTATGGTGTTCCGTCAGACGCAGCAGCCCCTCGCGCAGGAGCGACTTCTTTTCCTCACGCGCCACACCGAACGGCGGTAGAGCGAGGACTTCCTCATACGTCATAATACTGCTCCAACTCCCGATAGATCGTCTTGCCCGAAGCATTCTTCGGGATGGACGCAATGCACTGCGCCGTAAACACCGAATGATGCAGACCGAGCTTTGCACTCAGGAACGGCACGACTTCCGATGCGAGATGCTCCTGCGTCACAAAGATGTAAAGATGATCGTCGATACCCGCACAGGCAACCTCGATCTCACCGAAATGTTGACGGAGGATATGCTCGACCTCCTGCAGATTCGTCCGCTTGCCGAAGAGCTTCAAGAAGCGGCGCTTGCGCCCAACGACCGTATAGTAGCCATCCACATCGCGCCGCGCGAGATCGCCCGTCTCATAGCGCCCGCCGCGCTCATCGCCCCGCGCAAGATCCGCGCCGCTCATCGCGTAGCCGAGCGTCACATTCGCCCCGTAGTAGACAAGCTCGCCGACCGTATCCGCCGCGCTGATCTCCTCGCCCTCCTCATCGATAAGCTCAAAACGTCCGCCCGGAATTGCAATGCCCATTGCTCCGATTTTTTCAAGTGCATATTGAGGGGGCAAGTACCCCATCCGCGCCGTCGCCTCCGCCGCACCATACATGACAACGAAGTGTTTTCCATGCGTCTGTGCAAACGCAGCAAATTCACGGTGCAGCTCAGGGTCGAGCTTGCCGCCCGCCTGCGTCATCGTGCGAAGCGTAGGGAGCTCCATGCGGAAGAAGCGCAGCCGCTTTAGCATTGCATACGTATAGGGCACCCCCGCAAGACTCGTGACCTCCTGTTCGCGGACGATCTGCCAAAATGCACGGTCAAAGAGAGTCTTCTCCGTCACAACGACGGAGGCACCTGCCGCGAGATGCGTATTTAGGATCGAGAGCCCGTAGACATAGTGAAGCGGCAGATTTGTTATGCCGCGCTCATCCTCGTGAATTTCCAAATAGTTTACGATGGATTCCGTATTTGCCCGAAGGTTGTCATAGCTTTGCCGCACGAGCTTCGGGCTGCCCGTAGACCCCGACGTCGTCATAAGGAGTGCAAGATCGTCATGCAGGGGAAAGGGACTTTTCTCCTCCAAATCGAGCAGCACATACTCATCGTGCCATAGAACCTCATGTCCACTCTGAAACGACGCCATGCGCTCTGCAGGAATCCATGCATAGGTGGGGCGATATGCCGCAATGAGCGCAGCAAGCAGATCCTCATCCAGCACGGCGTCGATCATCACGGGCACAATGCCATGATTGATAAAGCCTACATATGCCGCAATAGATGCAGGCGTATTGCGGCATAGCAAAAAAACCAACGAGCGAGGCGGCATCGTCCCTGCGATCTTTTCTGACACGTCAAACAGTCTGCTGTAATCCCACACCTCATTATCCATAAAAAGCGCAGACATCTCGCCGAAAGATTTCAGGTCAAAAAACATATGCAGAACCTCTCAAATACGCCCCTACACAGAACGACGAACAATCAAAACGCTACGCTGTAATTCTTTGAAAGAATTTCTTTCCCCTTTTCAAAAGAGTTAAAATCAATGATATCATCGGTTTCCATCATGATATCAAAGGCATCTTCGATGGCAGCGACCAGTTCCATGTGGCCGACAGAATCCCACGCACTGATGGACTGATACTCGAGCTTTTCCACCTCATCCTTGGAAACCCCAAGCGTATCGGAAAATGTCTGCGTATATTTCTCTAAATTCGTCATGATATTTACTCCTTTTCTACACCTGTTTATTGATGGCTGATCTTTCTGGAAAGCGTCAACGGCATATCATACCCGTCCCAAATAAAGGAAAGGTCGAGACTATGCCCCATGGGAACGATTCTGTCACCCCCCTTCAAGCCCTGCCCAACGATAATATCCTTGATTTCGCTATACAGGTGCTCTCCCAAATACGTAACAGTCTGACATGGTTTTGTAAGGACGCGTGCCAGTTCATCCAAGCTTCCTAGATTATATTCAAGGAAGTACCCGCAATTTCCTTTGTCGTTCATCACATCCTCGAATAGCTCCGGCAGTTCTACCCGCACCAACGCATTATTATGCCTGATTTCCTTGATCCCGGGATATGAGGCGGCCAACACTGCCGTTCGCAGTAATTTCTCAGACCCGATGATATCGCCAAGCGGATACTCCTGATCTACCTTTTCTTGAAGGCGCGCCCAGAAAACTTTTTTCGCCTCGTCGATTCGATTTCCTGTCCACAGCACAAGCCGCGTCGAGCTACAGGCATTCTGGTCGGAATAATAGGTATCGAGGTAGAAATCCCTAGCGATAATTTTAGAATCCATCTGCAAATAGGCATCTGCGTCAATGACGGCAATCGAATACCGATCTGCAAAGCCCAATTCTATACAGCGCGACTGTGTGGGATTGCTGCGAATATCTCCGATCGTTCTATCACCGCCCCATATCATTCTGAGATCACAGAGTGATGACAGCACGCGCGTCGCCGCGTTGTCATGTGCATATCGGACAATGCAAATATATGGATGCAGTTTCTGAAACTCCTCCTGCAATAGCATGTTGATCGTCTCACACAGGAGATCCACCTGCTCAAACTGCTTATCGGATACACGAATCGCTGACGCATTGCCGGCGGTCAACGCATAGACAAGGGAAACCGCAAACTGCACGGGAATATTCGACGGTGCGATATGGAACGCCATCCCCCAGCCGATTCTTCTGCCAGAAGCTCCATATTTGGCGGCCTCTTTTTTTATGGACGCCTTGCGAAGCCAAAAAGCAAAGGCAACGATATCCCCATACGCCTTCGCTTGGGGATCACGGAGCAGCACCTCGGATAATCTCCCCAGAAAGGATACAACATCTTCTGAAAACATCGGCAGTGCCCGCGTCTTTTCCATATTGCTGAGGACATCCATATTTCCGACCAAAAAGTCGATGTCCCTATATACGTGCTCCATAGGTATCGCTGCACCCCCTTATTTCCGCCTGCTCCACCCTGCCTAGGATACGGATGTATTTCCCTTTTCTTCCGCACGGGCAGTCATCCTCCCCCTCGATGATCCCTTCATCCTCCGTGAGAATCGAGTGCCCCGGATACGAATGCGGCAGCGTAGAGAGGAGCTGAATAAAACCCTTCTCGCCCATTGCACAAGGCGAGAAATCACGATATCGACGTATGATTACATCCGAGTAGATACTGGCATGAAGATGCCCATATTCGCACTCTGCATAGATGCAGCCCGTCTGCTCTGCCATTCCATAGTGATCCACATAATGGTTTATTCCACAGACAGCCTGTCCCATGTTCTTGAAATCTTCATTGGAGATTTTCAGATTGACTAACTTTTTCCAACCGCCTGCTGTAAGCAGATAGCCATTCGATAAATCGGCAGTTCTGCCCGCTTGCTTTAATCGCTGGAAAAGATGCTGCCAAACCATAAAGGTGAAGCCAAAAATGATGAATGGATTGGCTCCGTAGGCTTGAATAAAGTCATCCAGCACATCTTCCTTGAGCTGCATCTGTTCATCCAGAGCAAAAATCATGCGTCTGGCCGCAAACTCCAGCCCCATGATCGTTGCACCTCTCGTGGTAAAGTTTCGCCGATCCTTGATCATCGCCTCCGAATCGATCACCAGCATCGGCAGCCTGCGGCTTCCGATAAAGTCCCCCAACAGTCGGAGCAGTACCTTCTGCTGCAAAACCGCTGTTTCCCGATCCAGATAAATCCTCGACTGTTTTTGACCGCTTGTTCCCGACGACATCATCACCTTGAAAACATCGTCATCCGGGATGCTCTTCATCTGCAATTCTTTGAATGCGCGAATGGGAAGAAATGGTACGTTCTCCAGTGTTTTGATCCCTGCCGGATCATAGCCGACAGCATCCAAATACCTTTGGTACGGAACACAGTGATGCCGATGCCATTCGGTCAATTCCCGCATCGCAGAGAGTAAAAGCTTTTCCTTTTCAGTTTTCGGTAATGCATACGGCGCGATCTTGTGAAAGTCTTCTACCATATCTCCATCCCTGCACTATTCCAGATCATCCGGCAGAAGCATCTCATCGGCTTCCATATCGCGTTTCACTTTCTTGCCAACCACACAGGCAAACTCATTGGGAGGTATTCCGTCCCCCGGCCGTTTTGCGTCAAGATCCTCCATCGAAAGCACATGCCCTGCAGGAAGATGCTTCGCGGCAACAATGCTCCTTCGCATTTTCACCCGCTGTGCGAGTTCTTCTTCCGTCACACTTCGTTCATAAGACCCCAGCGCCGTTGCGACGTTTCGACATTCCCGCACCAGCTTCTCCATTTGCTCAGGCTCAGTCGCCATCTGATTATCCCAGCCGACCATGCTGCTGTCGAGGGTAAAATGCTTTTCGATCATCACCGCGCCAAGTGCTGTTGCGGCACACGCAGCTTCACTTCCCATGGTATGATCCGAATATCCGACACTGCACTCCGGGAACTCCACTTTCAGCATGCGCATATTATTCAGATGGACATGTTCATGCGCCACGGGATACAGTGAAACGCAATGGAGAATACAGATCTGATGATTTCCTCTGCCCTCAATCGCACGAACAGCCGCCCTGATTTCATCAAGCGTTGCCATCCCCGTAGAGAGTACAATCGGAACCATGCGGCCTGCAATATACTCCAAAAAAGGGATGTTGTTGATGTCCATGGATGCGATCTTGATATACGGAACGTCACACACATCAACCAGGAGATCGACCTCACGGCGGGAGTATGGCGTGGATGCAAAATCAATGCCGCTCTCCCTGCAATAGGCGGACAGTTCCACGAGCGTCTCCGGCAAAAGCGCAAAGCCCTTCACCATACGCCGTGCGATCGGATTCTTTGCGTAGTACGACCCACTGTAGAGTGAGGCATCCGTCCATGACTGGAACTTAACCGCATCACAGCCACACGCCTTCGCCGCATCGATCATTTTTTTTGCGATGTCAACCTTTCCCCTGTGGCTGGAATTCAACTCAGCCACAATATACGGACGCGCTTTATCCAAATACATTCCATAGACCTCCTTCTCTCAAATCCAGTTTCATCGTCACCCCCCCGATAGAGACTTTCGGCCCCCATCGACCACGATATTTTGTCCGGTAATGAACGATGCCATATCCGATGCCAAGAACAAAATGGCATTAGCAACCTCTTCCGGAGCTCCCTGTCGTTTCAACGGTGTCTCTTGAAGTATTTTCTCCTTGAGTTCATCGCTGCGCGCATGCCACATATCCGTATCAATGAACCCGGGAGAAACCGCATTCACCCTGATGCCGTATTTTCCGAGTTCGAGCGCCATCGTCTGTGTTGAAAAAAGCACCGCAGCTTTGCTGCTGCCGTACGCAAGCCCGCCTTCCTCCGCCTCCATCCCTGCGACCGAGGCTACATTGATGATCGCCCCCGCCTTATTTCTCATCATATACCGTGATACAAGCTGAGCCAACTGCACCTGCGACATAAAATTCGTGTGCATACAGTCTTCCATCGTTTTGATTGCGGTCATCGGGAATAATTGTTCCACGGAGATTCCCGCATTATTCACCAGAATGTCAATGCGCTTTTGTTTGTCTCCGATGGTTTTGATGGCTTTTTTTACCGTGTCTGCATCTGCGACATCAAAATAGAGCGGGTAAATTTCCGTTGCATACTGCTCCGATAATGTCTTAATTTTTTTTTCAAATTCTTCCGTCTGCCGTCTTGCACAGGCCCATACACGAGCATGGTGCTGGGCGAATTTCTGCACCGATGCCCATCCGATGCCCCGATTCGCACCTGTGATGACTGCAATTTTACCGTTCAGCATGTTGTTCTGCCTTCTTTGGTCGATATTTGTCAAGAACAGAGGGAATGACAAGGGTTACTTCTACTTCACAGGCAAGCTCGCCATCCACATATCCTCTGGATACGCCTTTTCCAACGCCTCTTTTATATGATTTTACTTCCGCAACAATATCCAACCGATCACCCGGACGAATCTCTTTGATGAATTTTACTTTCCAGCTCGCGCCTTCCACATAGATATCATCAATCTCGTTCATGGTCGTAAATGCAATCGTGAGCATCTGACTCAGCGCTTCCGTCTGAATCGCAGCGGGCATAATCGGATGTCCCGGGTAATGTTTCGGAAAAAACCACTCATTGTTCGTCAGATTTTTATACCCCTTTGCATATTTCCCCGGCACACATTCCGTTACTCGGTCGATAAAAAGGAATGGATAGCGGTTCGGCTCGTATTTCTGGAGCTCATCGCCGTCAAATGATAATATTTTTTCTTCCGACATACCGATATGACCTCACTTCCTAGTTCCGAAAAACCTTGTGATCATCATTGCCCTTTGTTACTCTTGCAGGATTCCCTAAAACCGTGCATCCATCCTCCACCGACCGAAAAACCATAGATCCCATTCCGACAACGACATGATTCCCTAAATTTACGTGTTCCTTCATCGACGAGTTCAGACCGATAAACGTATTTTCACCGACAGTGGAACCGCCGCCGACCGTTGCCATCGGACATACAACGGTATTCTTTTTCAGATGCGCATCATGCCCGACGACTACATGGAAGCCCAAAAAACAGTTTTCCTCCATGATGACATTGGCTGACACGATGGACTGTGCGTTGACAATGCACCCCGGGGCAATCTTCGCTGTAGGTGAAACTATGACAGAAGGGTCAATGAGGGTCGCTAATTTATAACCGCTTTCCTCAATGCGCTTCAGCAGAAAAGCACGTGCCGAAGGTTCACCGACGGCAATAACAAATTCAAATTCTTCCTGTGCGATCGTTTCACACGAAGAAAAGTGAATCCGTTCCGTCCCATAATACGACACTTCTTCTTCAAAGTCATCAATGAGGTAAATTTTCGAATACCTGTGGGATACTGCATTCACGCGCTCTGCCAAGTCATAGATCTCGATGGCAGCACCGCTTGCTCCATATATGAATAATATCATTTGTTCATCACCGTTTTCTAGGGAATCGCTGATAAAATGAAGTCTGTCAGATTGGCGTAGATTTTTTAGTCCGATTGAGAAGGCAAACCGGACGCATAGCAAAAGCTATGTGGAGGATTTGCCGACAAAAATCGGGCAAAAAAGATGCGTTAAGATGGCAGTGCTGAGTTTATCAGTGCTTCCCTAGGTATACCATACAACACCAGTTCCGGAACCGTACACCCATGATGTCTTAAAAATATGTCATACTTGAAGTTTTCATTTTTGCAGCCGGAAATAAATTGGGGCAGCGTGATAAGATCTTCCTGCTTGTGGTACGCAGAGATCGCGTTTATCAGGCGTGTGTTGAAAAAATTGGTTCTACTCCCGAAGTAGTGGAAATGGTGTCATTATCGAGGGAAGCAAGGCTTCGCTCACTTGCGTTTTCAATCAACCTTCGATCGGTATCCATGCGCATAAACTTCTGGCGCCCCTACCGTCACGCTGCCGCGTGCCACCTCCCCCGCAGCGGCGGGGGAGGCTGAAGTAGAGCCATAATTTTGGCTTCATTTACACTTTCCTCTATCTATATCTTCCAGAAAAAGATACGCCCATTATCCTTCAAAAGTCCATGATTGACAACCGACGTGCAGTTTATGTCACATCACATAATAAGCCCCGATGATATGCGACCTCGGGCAAAGAGTATATGCTCTCGTTCATCGCTTGCTGGATCAGATGGATCAGACTTGACGCAGTATGTAGATCCTGAAGCGATTGTATTGGAAACGCCACAACGCCGCGTTCCAATTTCAAACCGGTCCGCTGACACATTGCTGAAGTTCGATCAAATTGGATTCCCAGCGGTATACCCTGATAGCTTTCGAGTCTGCAGGAAGATGGTGCTCCATATAGGATCCGTCGAAATGATTTCGTCAAATCCTTCCCATAAAGGAATGATAGTCCATGCACTTGCATCGTCCCTGTTATGTCGTCATTTCTATCTTTTTCCTCCCCATAGGAGAGAGCGATGCCAAGTGATTTTCCGCTGTCAAGATGTTCTTTCACCCATTCGACATCAGAAGATTTTCCTCGAATATGTATATTCGTTATTCCCGCCAGCATAAAATAAGACACCTGCAGGTAAACCGCCGGTTTATCATAGAAAAGTGTGGATGCCTCTATCCCTTCCGGATACTCCATGTTCAGAACGCCGTTCCAACGTACGTCAAAGCTCGCGATATTGCCCTCTAAGATGCTTTCGATATCCGTATCAAGAATCACGGACAGCTTGCCCAAAAGCGAAACATCCGGGACCGCAAGTCCCCGCTCCCACTTTGATACAGCTTTGTCGCTGATATGGAGACAATCTGCAAGCGCCCGCTGCGTCATGCGATAACGCTTCCGTAGAAATGCGATGCTTCGTCCGACCTTTAATGCCTCCATGTGACACCTCGCGCAATCTAAAATTTAGAGTATATACAGAGCCGTCATAAGGCTTCCTGCTCACATGGTCATGTTATCGGTGAATACAATCACTGTCAAGGCACATCATCCAAAATAGGGATAGGAACAAAACATTTTTCTCAGCAAACTCCCGCAAATATTTGACAGTACCTAGTTATTCTGCAATAATATGAAAGATATTGCTTTTTCATCGTTGCTCACGTGTATTTTATTATGGAGGGAACTGCCATAAACTCGTTAAAAAAGAAAGACCTATTAACGCTCGGCTTCATGATGTTCTCGATCTACTTCGGCGCGGGCAATCTGATCTTCCCGCCCGCACTCGGTCAGGCGGCGGGCGATCACACGGTGCTCGCGATGCTGGGCTTCATGACGACGGGCATCGGGCTGCCGCTCCTCGGGATCACGGCGATTGCGCTCGCGGGCGGCGAATACGTGCCGCTCCTGCGCGCGAAGACGTGGCCGATGTTCGCAACGGTACTGCTCATCATCCTCTATCTCATCATCGGCCCGCTGTTCGCCATGCCGCGTACGGGCGCTGTCTCGTTCGAGATCGGCATACGCCCCTTCCTCACGGAGGAAAATCTCGGGCTCGGCCAGCTCATCTATACGGCGATCTTCTTCGCAGCATCCTACTATCTGGCGCTGAATCCGAACAAGATCATCGACCGCGTGGGCAAGATGCTGACCCCCGCGCTCCTCATCGTGCTCGCCATTCTCTTTGTGCAGGCATTTCATTCACCGCTGGGAGACGTATTCGCGCCGACGGGCAGCTATATCGAGGCACCGTTCGCGCAGGGATTCCAGGACGGCTACCAGACGATGGATCTGCTCGCCTCGATTGCGATCGGCGCGCTCGTAACGAACGCCGTGCGGCTGCGCGGCATCACGGACACGCGCGCCATCGGCGCCGCCTGTCTCGTCTCAGGGCTTATCACGGTCACGCTGATGGCGATTGTCTACGGCTCGCTCGCCTACATCGGCGCAACAAGCGCATCGGTACTCAGTCACTCGGAAAACGGCGGTCAGATTCTCTCGGGTGCGGTCGGTATCTTCTTCGGCTCTGCGGGCAATCTCCTGCTCGCCGTCATTATCGGACTCGCGTGCCTGACGACATGCTGCGGCATTACCTCGAGTGCAGCGATGTTCTTCAACAAGCTGCTGAAGGGGCGCATCTCGTACGAGCGTCTGCTGCTCTTCTCGATTCTCTTCAGCTTTGCCGCGTCGAACGTGGGTCTGACACAGATCATTGCGCTTGCTGTTCCGTTCCTCGTTGCGATCTATCCGCTCGTCATCGTCTTCGTCATTCTCTCACTCTTTGACCGCGCGATCGGTTGGCGCAAGAGCATCTATCAGGGTGCAATGGCGCTGACACTCGTATTCTCGCTGATCGACGGGCTGCATGCGGCGGGACTCAGCAACGCGGGAATCCACGCCATGCTCGTTGCGTACATCCCATTCTATGAGATCATGATGGGCTGGGTCTGCCCCGCCATCTTCGGCGCGCTCGTCGGACTCGGTGTCTCGCTGTTCCAGACCGCACCCGCAACGGTGAAGGAAGCGTAACAGAATCAAAAAGACTGCTGTACGAAAATGCTTGTACAACAGTCTTTTTTACACTCAGCGCAGATGGCGCTTCTTTTTCTTCTTCCATTTCAGATAGAAATAGATGATTGCAATGACGGAGCAGATGATGAAGATGATGCTCGCCTCGTGCCCGTACGCCATGAGATCCGTCCAGTTCTCCCCGAGCATCATGCCCGCATAGATGATCGCCGCCGTCCAGGGGAGCGAGCCCGCGATTGTGTAAGTGAAGAACCGCTTCGGATCGACGCGCGCAAAGCCCGCCGGCAGAGAGATGAACGTGCGAATGACGGGCAGCATGCGGCTAAAGAACACCGCCTTCAGCCCGTAACGGTCAAACCAATCCTGCGCTGTATCGACGTGGGATTTTTTGATGAAGAAATATTTCCCGTACCGATCTACGAAGGGACGCCCGCCGCGTGCACCGACCTCGTATGCAAAAGCGGAGCCAAGGAGTCCGCCGACCATGCCCGCGAGCAGCGCGCCCTCGAACGACATATGCCCCGCATAGACGAGATAGCCCGCAAAGCCGAGGATGAGTTCGCTCGGGATTGGAATGCAGGCATTCTCCGCCGCCATGAGCACGGCGACAGCGACATAGCCCCACGAGGCGATGAACGAGAGAAAAATCTGAGAGAAATATTCCACGGCAAAATCTCCTTTACAACCCCTACCCCATTATCATGCTACAAAAAAATCCCCAGTTACTCTGTACTGGAGATTCATATCCAAGGTGGTGCCTCAGAGCGGAATCGAACCACTGACACGGGGATTTTCAGTCCCCTGCTCTACCAACTGAGCTACCGAGGCAAAAGGAAAAATGGCGACCCGGATGGGACTTGAACCCACGACCTCCGCCGTGACAGGGCGGCATTCTAACCAA
>NZ_KB290947.1:186465-280035 GCF_000318175.2 Selenomonas sp. oral taxon 138 str. F0429
GGGCGGCATTCTAACCAACTAAACTACCGGGCCGAACTTTGGTGACGCGTACGGGATTCGAACCCGTGAAGCCGCCGTGAAAGGGCGGTGTCTTAACCACTTGACCAACGCGCCGTACATCATGAACTGCGGCGGACACCCGCGGGTATCCGCCGCACACTCACGAAGGCAATTATATGGGATTTTTGACCGCTTGTCAACATCTTTTATTTACGCTATAATACGTCATCAGAGGCTGACACCGCTGCCGAGATTTGCCCACTGGACATCCGAGGCATACTCCTCGAGTTCGGGCAGCTTCTCCATGAGGTAGGAGTTCGTGACGCGCACGAACGTCCCCTTCATGCCGAGCGACTTCGACTCGATGACACCTGCGGACTCGAATTTGCGGAGCGCGTTGACGATGACCGAGCGCGTGATCTTCGCCTCGTCCGCAATGCGCGACGCGATGAGTCTGCCCTCGAACTTCCCTTGGCTCGCAAGCTCCTGCAGGATCGCATGCGCCGCCTTGCGCTCGGAGTACGAGAGTGTCTCCACTGCAATGCGTACCGCCTCGCGCTGACGCGCCTCGACCTCATTGCGCTGCGCCGCATCGCGCAGCATCTCCATACCGACTACGGTTGCGCCGTACTCCGAAAGCAGGAGGTCAGGATCCCCGAACTCTTTCTTGCCGCTTGCCACAACGAGAGTCCCCAGTCTGCGCCGTGGGCCGTAGATCGGTGTGATGACAATGTTCTGCTCGCGGAAGAGCTCCGCCATCTCTTTTTCATAGGACGCCCCGTCCGCATCCACCCGGATGTTCGCGTGCGTCTCCTCCAAGCGATTGAGCCAGTCGACATACTTTCTCGGGAACTGTCCCATTTCGATCGCTTCGTTCACCATGAGGTCGTCATCATCGTCAAAGAGCGCATATCCGCAAATTTTGCCGCCCTCGTCCGTGATGTAGACGTTCGCCTCAAGGACATTGCTCAACACGCGCGAGATCCCGTCATACTCAACGCTTTCCGAACGCTGAAGCAGACGATTGATTTGCCGTGTTTTTCCCAGCAATGAAATCATCTGAATCCCCCTCTTTCTCGAACTGTCCGCACAGTCCGAAACAAATAACCACACCCCGTAAAAGACATTTTTCCTTCTATAGATATAATACTACATTTTTTCCAAATATCAAGAAAAACTTGAATGTTTTTCATCTTTGACCGATAAAATCCTACTATCATTCCATAGGAACAGGCGATATTGTCGAAAAAATTTTTTCTGCATCTTGCCTAATGGGGGGAATCATAGTATAATAGCACGGTATTGCGCGCGACTTGAGTGAAGTGCGCGTCGAGGAGGTGTAGCAATGGCAAGTGTATGCGAGGTCTGCGGCAAGGGGCCGATGAGCGGCAACAATGTGAGCCACTCCCATGTGAAGACGAAACGCAAGTGGAAGCCGAATATTCAGCGTGTCCGCGCCCTTGTGAAGGGTGAGGTCAAACACGTCAATGTGTGCACGCGCTGCCTGCGTTCCGGCAACGTCGAGCGTGCCGTGTAACAATCAGCGCATAGAAGAAGCCGTCCGCAGTTCGGGCGGTTTTTTCTTTCGAAATGTGAAAGGGATGATGTGATGTCGAATGTGAACGAGATTCTGGCGGCGAACGAGGGCTATGCTGCCGCGTTTGGGGATAAAGGCGCGCTGTCGCACGATCCGGCGCGGCGCTTTGCCATTGTCACCTGCATGGACTGTCGCCTCGACCCCGCAAAGTTCGCGGGGCTCCTCGAGGGGGATGCGCACGTCATCCGCAACGCGGGCGGTCGCGTCACGGCGGATGTGATCCGCTCGCTTCTCATCTCCTACGAGATGCTGGGGACAAATGAGTGGTTCATCATCCAGCACACGCACTGCGGCATGCAGGGTTTCACGAACGAGGAGGCACGGGCACGCTTTGCGGCGAATGCGGCGAAGCAGGGAATCGACGCCGTCGAGGCGCATTACATCGACTTCATGCCGATCAGCGGGACGATCGAGGAGAATCTCGTGCGCGATGTCAGCCACCTGCGCCATCATCCGCTCGTCCCCGCCGCGATCACGATTCACGGCTACGTCTATGACGTACACACGGGGCGCCTGATCGTCTCCGAGGAAGCGGAACGGATTGGGGCGGCAAAATAAAACAAAGCAGCAAAAAAGAACGCTCCATGCGGGGCGTTCTTTTTTTGCTGTCAATTTTCCTCTGTGCGAGCCCACTCATTCAACCTCCTCCGCACCTCACGCCAGTCCGGAAAATACATATCCATACGAGCGTAAAAACGTGCGTCGTGTCCACGCACCCAGAGATGTGTGAGTTCGTGCGTGATGACGTAGCGGAGGGCGGGCACATCATAGCGGGCGAGCTGGAGATTGAGTGTAATTGCCGCCGTTCGGACATTGCAGCTCCCCCATCGCGTCTTCATTGCGCGGATGCGCCAGAGAGAGGCACGCTTGCCGACCGTCTGCTCACACGCAGGCGCTTCGCGCTCGATTGCCGCCGCAAGCTGCGTGCGGTAGAGCGCCATGATTGCCGCACGGCGCACGTCAGTATCTGCATCCTCGGGCACATGGAGCAAAATCTGATTCTCCACGCGTTCAGCATACGGCTTCCCGCGCAGGAGTGGACGGTAAACGAGGGGATATGCCGTCCCCCAGAGCGGAATGCGCTCCCCCTCTACATACTGCGGCTCGGATTTCTCTGCATGCACAGAAAGCAGCCGCCGACGCTCATCAATCCATGTGCGCCTGCGGCTGACAAAGTGCTCAATCTCCCTCTGTGACGTCCGCTGCGGCACGCTCAGCTCGATGTGCCCGTCAGGCGGGCAGACACGGAGGTAGAGATTCTTGATATTCTTGTAGCGTATCTCAGTCGGAATGCCGTCGATGAGGAGTGATTTCTCCCGCAGGAGGCGCACCCGCTTCCTCATTTCCCCTCTTGTGCGCGTATCTCACGCATCTTTGCCGCGACATTGTAGATGACGCTCAGATCCTCGCTGTCAAACGTATAAGCCTCGTTGCAGAAATGGCATTTCACCTCTGCCTCACCGTCGTCGCGCAGTGCCCGCAAATCAGCTTCGCCGAGCGTCAGCAGACGGTCGGTGATGTAGTTCTTCGAGCAGTTGCAGCGAAAGGCGAGGTCGGTTGTCGAAAGGATCTTCACATCATCGAAGCCGCCGAGGATTTCCCCAATGATGCCTGCAGCGTCCAGCCCCTCCTCCACCATATGGGAGACGGAGGAAATTCCCTTGAGGTTCTCCTCGAGACGGTCAATCACATCATCAGATGCACCCGGCAATGGCTGAATGAAGAAGCCGCCCGCGCCGAGACATTTCAGCTCGGGGCTGACGAGAACGCCGAGCCCGATCGAGGACGGCGTCTGTTCCGAGGTGTAGAGGTAGCTGATGAGATCCTCTGCGACCTCACCGTTTGTGATGTCGACGCTGCCCGTGACCGGCTCTTTCAGCCCCGTGAAGCGCGTGACCAAGAGGATGCCGCGCCCGATACCGCCGCCGACGTCAATTTTTCCGTGTGCGTTGAGCGGCAGATTGACATGCGGATGATCGACATAGCCGCGCACCGAGCCGTCTGCCGTTGCATCCGCCGTCACCGTGCCGAGAGGGCCGTCGCCCTTGAACTTGATTGTCACGGATTCCTTGTTCTTGAGGTTCGCGGCAAAGAGGAGCGCGCCCGTCATCGTGCGCCCGAGCGCCGCTGCAGCAACGGGATAGCAGTCGTGCCGACGCATCGCCTCAGCGACAACATCCGTCGTCACCGCCGCATATGCGCGCAGCGCGCCATCTGCAGCCGTCGCCTTAATGAGTTGATCCATATTCTGTCCTTACCAGTCAAGTGCGAGTTCGTGCAGAACCTCGCCCGTATCTATGTCAAAAATCCGAATTGTTCCGTCCTCAAGGACTGCGACGGTATTGCGTCCGTCGGGACGCTTTGTGAGGGCGGCAGAGCCGGGGTTGAGGAAGACGGTATTGCCGCGCTTTTCGAGTACGTTCACATGAACGTGTCCGCTGATAAAAAGGTCTGCTTTCAAATGCCGCGCCATCGCCTCCTTTTCCGCATCTGTCATGACGGCGTCGCCGTGCGTGACGATGATGCGCCGTCCCTCCCACACAACGTAGGCATAGGGGGACATCAGAGGCACTTCGAGACAGCTCGCATCCACGTCTGAGTCGCAGTTGCCCTTCGCGATGATGACAGGGATCTCGGAGGCGTTGATGCGCTCGATCAGCCCCATCGGGTTGTAGTCCGGCTTCATCGGGTTGCGTGGGCCGTGGTAGGCGACGTCGCCCGCGTGGAGGATGAGATCAGCGCCCGTGAAGAATTTCTCACAGGCGCGCACCCACGCACCTTCATGTCCGTGCGTATCGCTGAGTATTCCGATCTTCATGGTCTCACATCTTCCCGAGGAGACTTGCCATCTCCATTGCCGCCATCGCCGCATCTGCGCCCTTGTTGCCCACCTTCGTGCCCGCGCGCTCGATTGCCTGCTCGATGTTCTCCGTCGTCACGACGCCGAAGATCGTCGGCACACCCGTCTGCAGTCCGACCTGCGCGACGCCCTTCGACACCTCATTGCAGACATAATCGTAATGCGTTGTCGAGCCGCGAATGACCGCACCGAGGCAGAGGACGGCGTCGTACTTGCCGCTCTCCGCCATCTTCTTCGCCGCAAGCGGAATCTCGAACGCGCCCGGCACCCACGCGACGTCGATGTCCGCATCCGCCGTCTCGTGACGGTGGAGCGTATCGAGCGCACCGCTGACGAGCTTACCCACGATGAACTCGTTGAACCGTGCGGCGACAATGCCGAATTTACGCCCTTTTCCGCTGATGTAACCTTCGATGATATTTGCCATTTTATTTTCCTCCCAATTCCTCATCACTGAGGATATGCCCCATCTTTTCCTTCTTCACCGTCATATACTTGCGGTCAAAGTCATGTGTGCTCATGACGATCGGTACACGCTCGACAATCTTCAGCCCGTAGCCCTCAAGTCCCGCGCGCTTCGCAGGGTTGTTCGTCATGAGACGGATCGTCGTGAGCCCAAGATCGGCGAGAATCTGCGCACCGAGCCCATAGTCGCGCAGATCCGGTGCAAAGCCGAGCTCGACGTTCGCCTCCACCGTGTCGCGCCCCTGATCCTGCAGTGCGTACGCGCGCATCTTGTTCGCAAGGCCGATGCCGCGTCCCTCCTGCCGCACATAGAGGACGACACCCTCGCCCTCCGCCTCGATCTGCCGCATCGCCGCCGCCAGCTGATCGCCGCAGTCACAGCGCATCGAACCGAGCGCATCGCCCGTCAGACACTCCGAGTGCACACGTACGAGCACGTTCTCCTTGCCGCGCACATCGCCCTTGACAACGGCGAGATCACAGCGGCTGTTGAGTGTGTTCTCGTAGGCGAGCAGGCGGAAATGTCCATATTTGCTCGGGAAATCCACATCCGAAATGCGATGAACAAACGTCTCCGTATGCTTGCGGAACTCGATGAGATCCGCAATCGTGATGATGTTCAGCCCATGCTTTTTTGCAAATCCCTTCAGCTCGGGCGTGCGCATCATATGACCGTCGTCCGCCATGATCTCGCAGCACATTCCCGCAGGGAAGAGTCCCGCCATGCGTGCAAGATCGGTGGTCGCCTCCGTGTGTCCGGCACGGCGCAGGACACCGCCCTCGACCGTGCGTAGGGGGAAGATATGCCCGGGGCGGCGGAAGCTCGACGGCTTTGCCGCAGGGTCGATGAGCATCTTTACCGTGTGGCAGCGCTCGAATGCGGAGATGCCCGTCGTCGTATCGTAGGCATCGACGCTGACTGTGAACGCCGTCTCGTGGTTGTCCGTGTTGTTCTCGACCATCTGCCCGATCTCGAGCTCGTCGAGTCGGCTGCCGGCGATCGGCGTGCAGATCAGCCCGCGCGCGTACGTCGCCATAAAGTTCATATGCTCGGGCGTGAGCTTCTCGGCGGCGACGATGATGTCACCCTCATTCTCGCGATCCTCATCGTCAACGACGACGAGCATCTTGCCGTTTTTGATGTCCTCAATCGCCTGTTCAATCGTTGCAAAATCTGACATAGTATCTCTCCTAAGAATTTGACTGTGTTCCTGCGAATAGTTGCGGTGCGATGTCCCTAAGCGAACCCTAGTGGAGCAAGTGAGTAAAGCGTGCGGTACGCCCCGTCGGATTTCTTTCGTTCAAGCGAAGCGCGTTTAAGAAGTCCGACGGTATTTAAGCGTACAAGCACGCGATCACTTGCGCAACGAGGCGTTCGCGTGGGACTTGCACCGCAGAGAAAACACCTATTACACCATGTTGTCTAAAATCCATGCTGCAAAAGAAAGTCCCGTGTAAGCCCTGTGCTCCTTACGGCAGAATTTTCGCCGCCGAGCAGCTTCAGCGCATATTTGCCCAGAATGTCCGTCTCGATGTTGAGCGGACTGCCGACGCGCTTTGCGCCAAGGTTCGTCACCGTGCGCGTATGCGGGATGAGACTGACAGTAAAATCCCGCACACCCACCGCCGCGACCGTGAGACTGATGCCGTCGAGCGCAACCGAGCCCTTCTCAACAATCCCGTGCAGAATTGCGGCGTCTGCCGCAACCGTCATCAAGATCGCATTGCCCTCTTCGCACATCTCCGTGATCTCACCCACACCGTCGATGTGTCCGCTGACGAAATGCCCACCGAGACGCGTCGTCGGGAGCAGGGCACGCTCGAGGTTGAGCGGTGCGCCGTGGGTCAATCCTGCGAGCGAGGTGCGCCGCAAGGTCTCCGGCATGACCGCCGCGCGGAAACCGCGCGCATCGAAGGCTGTGACAGTGAGACAGATGCCGTTGACTGCAATGCTGTCGCCGATGTGTCCATCCGACTGGACAAGCTGTGCCCCGATAGAGATATTGCCGCCCGAAAGCCCCGCGAACGTGCCGACCTCCTCGATGATTCCTGTAAACACACTGTCACCCCCCTGCTGCGCGCGGATAACCCGTAACGAGGATGTCCGCGCCCACCTGCTCCACCGTCATATCCGTGAGACGGAGCGCCGCCTGCGGGCTGTCAAAGCCCGTGCCTCCGATGGGTGTCGGCGCTGCTGTGCCGCCCATCAGCATAGGCGCAATGAAGGCGTGTACCTTGTCCACGAAGCCCCCCGCGAGGAACGACCAGTTCACCTGCGCGCCCCCCTCGACAAAGAGTGAGGAGATTTCATGTGCGCCGAGCCAGTCAAGGAGCTGCCCGATGTCCACGCGCTCCGCGCCAAGCGTCACAACCTCCGCACCGCACGCGTGCAGGAGATTCACACGGCGATGGTCGGCGCGCTCGCTCACGGCAATCACCGTTGGCGCTGCGCCGTCCGTCAGGAGTTTTGCATCAATCGGCGTACGTGCCTCGGAGTCGAGCACGATGCGCGGGGGATTGTGTCCCGTGCGCCCCTCCAGGCGCGTCGTGAGGCTCGGATCATCCGCGAGTACCGTGCCGATGCCGACGAGGATCGCGTCCTGCACATCGCGGCATTCATGGACGCGCGCACGCGCCGCCTCGCCCGTAATCCACTGTGATGCGCCCGTATGACTTGCGATCTTCCCGTCGAGCGTCATTGCCGTCTTGAGCGTGACAAAGGGGTGCTTCGTTGTCACCCATTTCAAAAACACCTCGTTCTGCCGCCGCGCCTCTGCCTCACATACGCCGCTCACAACCTCGATTCCCGCCGCCCTGAGCAGGGAAAACCCGCGCCCCGCAACAAGCGGGTTCGGGTCGGAGAGCGCCACCACGACGCGCGCAATGCCCGCCGCAATGACAGCCTCGGCGCATGGCCCCGTGCGTCCGTGATGCGCGCACGGTTCGAGTGTCACGTAGAGCGTCGCGCCGCGCGCCAGCTCCCCCGCCATGCGCAGTGCATGAATCTCCGCGTGCGGCTCCCCCGCCGCGCGATGCCAGCCGCTCGCGACGATCGTATCATCCCGCACAATCACCGCCCCGACAAGCGGATTCGGCGACGTGCGCCCGCGCGCATACGCCGCCATGCGCAGCGCCTCGCGCATATAGGATTCGTCAATTTCCTTCATAACAATCCCATTCATAAAAAATGCCACCGGAAGAGTTCTCCTCCGGCGGCACAAATCGTCCTAAATAGACGCGCCTTTTCCCATCCAGACTGCGGAGTTGCCTCCTTCACTGTCGGCTTCGGAATCTCACCGAATCGTGCCCCGTTCAGGGGCTTGCGGGCTATACCGCCGGTGGGGATTTGCACCCCGCCTCAAAGAGCATCGTTCGTATGCTATTGTAACACTATGGGTTTACCGTGTCAATCGGCAATCTTGCGCGCGCTGCGCGTTTCCTCCGCGCGTTGCACAACCTCATCGAGATTTGCCCCGCAGACCGAAGCAATCGCCGCGACAACGCCCCCCTCGATCAGGGGACAGTCCACCATACGCAGACGACGCTCCGGCATCTCCTCGAGGATCGTTTCCACCGTCAGAATCGAACTGCCCGCGTCCATGAGGATGACGACGCCGTCGTCCGTATATACCGCGTCGATAGCGGCGACGATTCGCGCATAGCTCGTCCCGAAGCCGCCGTCCTCCATGCCACCTGCAACTGCGAGGCGCACATCCTTTGCCATCATGCGGCAGGTCTCCGCAGCGCCGTGCGCGAGCGCAGCGCTGTGCGTTACAATCACAAGTCCGACCATATCAGCCTCTCTGACGCAGCCATCCGCCGATGCCGCACACTGCTCCCGCGAGTGCCGCGGGCAGGAGTGTCGCCGCCTGTGGGACAGCCTCCAATATCATCACGCCGATCGTGCGGTCATGTACGATCATCGCACCGCCCGTCCAGCCGAGAATGGCAGTACCGAGCACGACGAGCACGGGATATTTATCCATGAGTTTCCCAATGAGCTGACTCCCGCCGACCACAATAGGGATGCTGATGATAAGACCAAGCACAACGAGCAGAAAATCGCCATGCGACGCTCCGGCGATCGCAATCACGTTGTCAATGCCCATTGCCGCATCGGCAATGATGATCGTCTTGACCGCTCCTGCAAACGTCTCTGCTGCCTCAATATGCTCCTCGCCGCCCGACGGCTTCATCAGCTTCACCGCAATCGGCAGCAGCACCAGTCCCCCGAGTGCCTGCAAGTAAGGCACAGAGAGCAGCTGCACGGCGAAGTACGTCATGATCAGACGGATGATAATCGCACCCGCCGTACCGACGTAGATCGCACGCTTTCGGAGGTGTGTGGGCAAACGGTTGGATGCCATTGCAATAACGACGGCATTATCCCCCGCGAGCACGAGGTCGAGCACGATGATCGAAAAGAGTGCCACAAAGAACTGCGACGAAAAGAGTTCGACTTCCACAGCTTCTCCTTATTTTGCCATCATCTTTGCGAGCTTCTGCGCAAAGGCGACGGGATTCTCCGGCAAGATGCCCTCAATCAGCAGTGCCTGCGTATAGAGCAAGTCGCAGTAGTCCTTGAACTCCTCGCTGTCCTTGCCCGCTGCGTGCACCTCTTTCAGCTTCGCAAAGAGGTCGTGATGCGGGTTGATCTCGAGAATGCGCCGTGCCTTGAACATCGGATTGTTCATCTCGGCAAAGGTCTGCTCCATCGACAGCGACGGCCCTGCCTCATCCGCGACCAGACAGACCGCGCTCGAGCGCAGACGCTGCGAGATCTTGACCTCCGCGATCTTATCCCCGATGGCTTCCTTCACATCCTTGATGAGATCGTCGTTCGCCTTGGCGATATCCTCGGTCTCCTTCTTCGCCGCCTCGCTCTCCGCATCTCCTAGATCGAGATCGCCACGGCTGATCGAGTGGAAGTTTTTCCCCTCGTACTCATGCACCGTCTCGATTGCAAACTCATCCACGGGGTCGAGCAGGAAGAGCACCTCCAGACCGCGCTCGCGCAGCTGCTCCATCTGCGGCAGCTGTTCAATCGTCGCCTGATCCTTCGCCGTCGCATAGTAGATGCTCTTCTGGCTCTCGGGCATACGCGCAACATACTCCTTGAGGGAGACAAGCGCCCCCTCCTTCGAGCTGTGGAAGAGCAGGAGATCCTTCAGCTTGTCCACCGTGTCGCGCCCCACGTACATGCTGTTGTAGATGCCGATCTTCAGCATCCGCCCGTATTCGTTCCAGAACTTTTCGTAGTCCTCACGGTTTTTCTCAAGCTTCTTGCCGAGTGCCTTGAGCACATTTTTCTCAAGCGCACGTCCGATGGTCTTGAGCTCACGGCTCTGCTGCAGAAGTTCACGCGAGATGTTCAGCGAGAGGTCGGGAGAGTCCACGAGCCCCTTGACGAACCGCAGATAGTCCGGCAGGAGATCCTTGCACTTGTCCATGATGAAGACGTGGCGCGAGTAGAGCTGAATGCCCGGCTCATAGTCTGCCTGATAGAGGTTGAACGGCGCACGCGCAGGGATCTCAAGGAGTGCCGTGTACTCGACTGTCCCCTCCGCCTTCGTGTGGAACACCTCCATCGGTGCTTCCCACTCGTGGAACTGGTCACGGAAGAAATCGTTGTACTCCTCCGCCTTGATCTCCGACTTTGCACGCGTCCAGAGCGGCTGCATCGAGTTCAGTGTGCGCAGCTCCGTCTTCTTGATCTTCTCCGCGCCCTCGATGACCTTGCCCTCATCGTCGCGCGGCATCTCCTCCGTCGTGACATTCATGCGGATCGGATAGCGCACATAGTCCGAATACTTCTTCACGAGGCTCTCGAGCTCGAACGTATCCGTGTAGTCCGTCTCGCCCTCCGTGAACTCCTTCGCGAGGTGGATCGTCACCGTCGTGCCGCGCTGCTCCTTCTCCGCATCCTCAATCGTATAGCTGCCGTCGCCTGCCGACTCCCAGCGCGTTGCCTGCTGCTCGCCCGCACGGCGCGTCACAATCGTCACACGCTCCGCGACCATAAATGCCGAGTAGAAGCCCACGCCGAACTGCCCGATCAGCTCCTTGTCAGCTGTGCCGCCGCTCTCCTCCTTCGCCTTGGCAAGCTGCTCCATGAACGCCTTCGTGCCCGACTTTGCAATCGTACCGATGTTCTCCACAACCTCCGCACGCGACATACCGATGCCACTGTCCGAGATCGTCAGTGTCTTACTCTCCTTGTCGGGAACGAGGAAAATCTCATAGTTTTCATTCCCCTCGAGCATATCGCGGTTCGTCAGGCTCTCGAAATGGAGCTTGTCCATCGCGTCCGACGCATTCGAAATCAGCTCACGCAGGAAAATCTCGCGATTCGTGTAGATCGAGTGGATCATCAGATCGAGCAGCTGCTTTGTCTCCGCTTGAAACTCAAACGTTTCCTTTGCCATAGTATCATTCTCTCCTTGTATTTATTGTTCTATGTATGCAATTTTAAAACTGTGATTTATTTTACACCAAAAATGACAAAAAGTCAAATTTATGTGCGATATCCTTATCGAGAGGCTATAACGTCTTCCATCAACGTCTCCCAACGTCCCCAAATAATCTTGGGGGCGTAAACGCGCATGGATTCCCGTGCCGCACTCCCCATCCGCACACGCAGATCGCGGTCGCGTATGAGCACCGCCATTTTCTCTGCAAGAGGTTCTGCCCCGTCCGCTGCAAGGAGACCACTTTCTCCATCGCGAAGAAGCGCACGCACGGCGATACAACTGCGAAAGCCGACGGCAGGAAGCCCCATACTGAGAGCCTCGGCCAGTGCCATTCCAACCCCCTCACGCGCGCTGGGCATGACGTAAAGATCCGCCCCCTCCAAAACATGCGGTACATCCTGCGTTGTCCCGCAGAAGTGGATGCGTGCAGAAAGCCCTGCCTTCTCCACCATACGCTGTAATTTTTTCTGATAGAGCCTCTTATCCTCCGCCCCCCAGAGTTCGAGCTTCCAGTTGGGAAACTCCGCCGCAATGCGTATAAATGCCTGAATGAGCAAATGCGGCTGTTTGATGTTGCGGACGAGACGCCCGACAAAGACGACCTTATAGAATTCCTTCTCACGCGCCAGATCTGCTTGCTGCGCGTACTGCGGAACGACGTTGCCGATGACCTCGACCCGCACGGGAAAACCGGCGACATAGGCCCGAAGAGGCTCTGCAAACGCAGGGAGGAGTGCCTGACAGACAGCGGCGTGACGAAGCGATGCCACTTCGGCATCGGGATAGTTGTAGAAGTAGTCTCTTGTATCCCCATGTGCCATGACAATGACAGGCGTATGGATCCCGAGATCGGATAAAAATACTTTTGCAGATGCAGGCTGAAAAGCGATGATAACCTCTGGCTGTGTCTCCGTCAAAATTGTTCGCACATGAGGAAGGAGATACTTCTCCGTAAATTCATTGTTGACGGCACGCCCGCGCTTCTGACTGAACGCACGCAGAATTTCCCGTCGTATTTTATAATGCGCGGGAAAGAGCGTCGTTTGTCCGCGAAAATGGTGCAGATTGTAGGCTCTCACGCGTTCATCGAGCGGAAAAAAAGGAGCTCCCTCTCGGTCATCGGCATACACCGTCGTCACCGTATGCCCGCGCCGCGCCATCTCATTGGCGAACGCAACATTGACCTTGGCAAGTCCGCCTGTATCTCCGACCATCTTTGAGAAATTCGCGAGCAGTATCCGCATTGTGGCTCTCCCATCTCATTATCTTCCTTTGTATTAGATCATTGTAACAAATCCGTCATAGAATCGCAATCCGGTCTTTTCAGAAACAGGACTACTCTCCTATTTGCAAGCACAGATTTTTCAATTATACTCTTGCAGGTAATTGTTATCATTTTGTGTTATAGGAGAAAGGGAGATAGTCTTATGGAACAGGAACAGAACTCACCGCAGAAGCCGCAGATGATTATTGTAAAATCAACGAAGAATGTCGGGCTTGCCGCTGGTCTCGGATTCTTCTTTGGTCCGCTCGGCATGTGCTATGCGACACTCAAAGGCGCACTCATCATGTTTCTCGTCAACATTGTAATCGGGATCTTCACACTCGGATTCGGTGTATTCCTTACATGGCCGATCTGTGCGATCTGGGCATACATGGCGGCCAAGAAGTACAACGAGCAGCTGTACGCCGAACTCGGTTAATGCCCATGTCATTGAACTTCTGCGGGATTATGCTATAATGGACACAGTTGTAGGCGTTCTGCTCTAAAGAACGGAGGGGTTCCATGAAGCATTTTTCATTTGGTGCATTCCTGAGCGCGGCTTTGCTTGCACTCGCGCTTGTGATTCCGACAGGAACGGCATCCGCCGAAGAGGCTGTCTCGACGCTGACGATGAGCGGGGTCGGCTCTGCTCAGATCGCACCGGATATGGCAGAGGTCACACTCGGAGTCGTAACGGAGGCAAGGGACGCGGCAAAGGCGCACGCGGACAATGCAGCACAGGCGACGCAGGTACAGTCTGCACTAAAGGCACTTGGCATCGCAGAGCGCGATATTCAGACGACGCGCTATGATTTTTCGCCGATCTACGACGTAAAGGACAACGGGCGCAGCGTCACGACGGGCTATACGGTAACGAATGCAGTCGTCGTTAAGGTGCGTAATCTCACGAATGTGGGCAAGGTGATTGACACGGCACTCGCAAACGGCGCGAATCGCGTGGATTCCCTCGAATTCTCGGCGAGCGATCCGAGTGCGGCAAAGAACGCCGCGCTTGCCGATGCCGCGCGTGATGCACGCAGCAAGGCGGATGCCGTGGCACGCGCGCTCGGCGTACACATTGTCCGCATTCTGAATGTCCACGCAGATACGCAGTCCCACACGCCGCACAACTACATGCCCATGATCATGGCAAAGGAGGCGTACGATGCCGCGACGCCCATTACGGCGGGCGAACTTTCCTTCGAGGCTTCGGCGAGCATCACCTATGTCATCGAGTAAACGGGGGCGAGTGTCCGCTGTTGAGGCGATTCGCGGAATCTCGATGATGGGCGTGATTGGCATTCACATCGGCGCGGAGTACCTCGCGAATCCATCGCCCAACATTCATCTTGTAGCGCTTTTTGACATCGGTACGCGCTTTGCCGTACCGATTTTTTTCTTTATCTCGGCGTTCGGACTGTTCTATGGACAGTCGCCCTCCGCTCCCTTTTCCTATCGGGATTTCCTCGTGCGGCGCGGGCGTGCGGTCATGATCCCCTACCTCGTATGGTCGCTCTTCTACCTGATTCATGACGCATACGTATACGGGGTCGGCTTTCCGCCGCTGACCGCACTGCCGGGGATTCTCTTCTTCGGCAATGCAAAGTACCAACTCTACTTCATGGTGATCCTGATCTGGTTCTACCTGCTGATGCCGCTCTGGCGGATCCTGCTCGCACGTATGACGCTGCCGTTGCTCGCCGTGATCCTGCTCGTACAGATTGGATTCGACTACTGGTCGAGCTTCAGCACGGCATTCAATCTCTACGTCTACGGGCTGCCCGAAGGGACGCTGCTGCGTGCCCTGCTGTTCTACCGACTGAACTACTGGGTGATGCACTACGTCTTTATCTTCCTGCTCGGTGGGTATGTCGCGCTCCATTTCGATGCGTTCCGTGCATGGATGGAGCGCAATACAGCGCGGCTCTATGCGCTCGGCATCGTCAGTCTCGGCGCACTCCTCGCGTGGTACTACAAGCTCATCCTCGTGGACGGATATACACCGCTCGAGGGCATCTACACAGCGCATCAGCTCTCGCCGCTCGGCATCTTCTACACGATCGGCGCAACGCTTGCACTCTTTGCGTTCTTCACGCGGCTCGGCACGGAGAATGCCCTTGGGCGTGCGTTCCAACTCCTCGGAAAACACTCCTACTTCATCTATCTCGCGCATCCCGTTGCGATTACGTATTTGCTCATGGTGATTCATGGACAGGGCTATGTGCTCACTGCGCCGCTTGCGCTCTCCATGTATATGGCTACGCTGCTCCTCACGCTGTTAGCAGCTGTGATAGTGCGAAAGATCGGTGAGCGCGTTCCGATTGTGAATGAGCTGACGATTGGGCTGAAACCAAAGAAATAAAAATATGGCGATGCAAGAAAATTTGCATCGCCATATTTTTATCTCAGCCGCCGCAATGCCTCCTCCGCCATGCACGCAAGATAGTGTGCCGTCTGCGGGATCGCGGCAGGGTCGACCGTGAATTTCGGATGATGGTTCTCGGGGGAGAGTCCTGTGCCGACGAATGCAAAACAAGTCTCCATCGCTTCCTGATAGTAGGCGAAGTCCTCGCCCGCCATCCACGGCACGGCATCCACGACAGCAAAGTCCTCCTCTGCCGCCGTCTCCCGCGCGAGCGTGTTCCAACGCTCCGTATTCACAACAGCGGGCGGCCCTGCCGTCCATGTGACCTCTGCACGTCCGCCGAATGCTGCCGCAATCCCCTCGGCAAGTGAGGCGACACGCTCCTTCACGAGCGCACGGTCATCCGAGTCAAAGAGGCGTATCGTCCCCTCCATCCATGCCCGCTCGGGTAGGACGTTCCACGTCGTCCCTGCCTCGATATACGTCACGCTAACGACGGCGGGGCGCAGGGGGCTGATATTCCGCGCCGCAATCGTCTGCGCCGCCGTCACAAACTGTGCCGCCATGACGATGGGATCACAGCCGCGATCCGGCTGTGCCGCGTGCGTGCCAACACCGTGGAATGTGATCTCGAATTTATCCACGGATGCCATCATGCCACCTCTGCAGAGTCCGAACGTACCCACTGGGTAGATGGGACGCGCATGGATGCCGAAGATTGCGGCGACGTCATCGAGTGCACCCGTATCAAGCACCGTGCGCGCACCGCCCGGCGCTTCCTCTGCTGGCTGACAGACGATATAGACCGTACCCGCAAGCTCTGCCTCACGCTCCTTGAGAAGGAGCGCCGCCGCGAGTACCGACGCCATGTGAAAGTCATGCCCGCAGGCGTGCATCTTCCCCTCGTACTGCGAGCGATACGGCAGGTCTGTCTCCTCGTGAACAGGCAGCGCGTCGATATCCGTGCGCAGGGCGACGATGGGCTTTCCCGTGCCGATCGCAGAGATCAGACCCGTTGCAAGCGGCAGATCAAGTACACGAATCCCTGCATGTTCAAATGCTGCACGCAGGCGCGCCGTCGTCTCGAACTCCTCATAGGCAAGCTCTGGATGTGCGTGTAGCCACTCGAATTCACCACGCGCAAAATCCATGATTTCCGTCTCTGTCATATGTCACCTCGTTTCATAAAGGAAAGGCTGCCGCCGAATAAAATTTCGTGCGACAGCCTTATTTTATTCTGCTCTACGGCTTACAGCCCCGCTTCCTTCTTCAGCAGCTCTGCCTTATCCGTCTTCTCCCACGGCAGATCGACATCCGTGCGGCCAAAGTGCCCGTATGCCGCCGTTTGGCGATAGATGGGACGGCGCAGGTCGAGCATCTTGATGATGCCCGCAGGACGCAGGTCGAACGTCTTCTGCACGAGCGCGACGATCTTCTCATCGTCGATCTTGCCCGTGCCGAACGTGTCCACCATGATGGAGACAGGATGCGCCACGCCAATCGCGTACGCAAGCTGAATCTCAACGCGATCTGCAAGCCCTGCCGCAACAATATTCTTCGCGACATAGCGCGCCGCATACGCCGCACTGCGGTCAACCTTCGTGGGATCCTTGCCCGAGAACGCACCGCCGCCGTGACGTGCCCAGCCGCCATATGTATCGACGATGATCTTGCGCCCCGTGAGCCCCGAGTCGCCGTGCGGGCCGCCGATGACGAACTTGCCCGTCGGGTTGACGAAATACTTCGTCTCCGCGCGCAGCAGCTCCGCCGGAACGATCTCCTTGATGACCTTCTCGATCATATCCTTGCGGATCGTCGCGAGATCAACATCCTCGTCGTGCTGCGTCGAGATAACGACCGTGTCGACATAGACGGGCTTGCCATCCTCATAGGCAACCGTGACCTGCGTCTTACCGTCGGGACGCAAATACTTGAGCGAGCCGTCCTTGCGCACATCCGTGAGGCGGCGCGCAAGCTTATGGGCAAGCACCGTCGTGAGCGGCATATACTCAGGCGTCTCGTTCGTCGCATAGCCGAACATCATGCCCTGATCGCCCGCGCCGATTGCCTCAGCCGCATCCATATTGCCCTCGCGGGACTCAATCGCCTGATTGACGCCCTGTGCGATGTCCGGCGACTGCTCGTCGAGCGAGACAAGGATGCCGCAGGTATCAGCGTCAAAGCCATAGCTTGCATTCGTGTAGCCGACTTCGCGCACGGTCTGACGGATGATCTTCGGAATATCCGCATAGCAGGTCGTCGAGATCTCGCCGACCACATGTGCCTGTCCCGTCGTGACAAGCGTCTCACACGCAACGCGCCCCTGCGGATCCTGCGCGAGAATCGCATCCAGAATGCTGTCCGAAATCTGATCGGCGAGCTTATCCGGATGCCCCTCGGTGACAGACTCAGATGTAAAAAGCATCTTCTTCATTTGGAACCTCCCTTAGTTCGTAAAAACTTTGAAATCCTCATCCGCATAAGAAAAGCCTCCCCGCTAAGATAAGGGAGGCTTTTTACTGCCGCTCTCATCTCATAGGCGCTTCGCCTAAAGGAATTGGCACCGTTGGCGCAGTCGCCATGGTTGCCGCAGCTTCATCGGGCCATTCCCTCCACTGCTCTGGATGAGGTATATTCTCTTCTATACGTCGCATTGTAACGAATGTATGGGGCGTTGTCAAGGACTATTTTCACACATTCTTCTCATTTTTGTTTTTCAGCGCTTCCTCCAGCCGATCCAATATCACACCCGCAAGCGCGGATTTCGCCATCAGCGGGTGCTCCTCCGCACGCCCATCCGCAAAGAAAATCTGTACATGATTCGTCGGAACGCCAAAGCCCGCATCCTTCTCCGCGACATTGTTTGCAACGATGAAGTCCAGATTCTTCTTCGCGAGTTTCCCGCGCGCATACTCCGCGACATTCTGCGTCTCTGCCGCAAATCCAACGAGAATCTGATGCCGTTTCTTCTGCCCGAGCTCATAGAGGATGTCGGGATTGCGCGTGAGGGTCAGCGTGAGTTCGCCGTCCGACTTCTTGATCTTGTGCTCTGCCATCTCTGCGGGGCGGTAGTCCGCAACCGCCGCCGCCTTGACGACAGCATCCACCATATCGTACTCCGCGAACACCGCCGCATGCATATCGCGCGCACTGCGCACATCCACGCGCTGCACACCCGCAGGTGTCGCAATCGAAGTCGGCCCTGCGATGAGCATGACCTCTGCGCCGCGCCGTGCCGCCTCTGCGGCGATCTCGAAGCCCATGCGTCCCGTCGAGCGATTACCAAGGTAGCGTACAGGGTCGAGCGGCTCCTCCGTCCCTGCCGCCGTCACGAGAATGCGCCGTCCAGCGAGGCTCTGCGCGCGCGCAAAATACTCCTCCACGACGCGAACGATTTCCGCAGGTTCGGGCAGACGTCCCGCGCCCGTTGTGCCGCACGCAAGCTGTCCGACGGCGGGCGGGATGACTGTGGCGCCGCGCTCCATGAGGCGGCGTACGTTCTCCTGCGTGACAGGATTCTCCCACATCCCCGTGTTCATCGCAGGGGCAATAAAGAGCGGCGCATGCGTTGCAAGCACGCTCGTCGTCAGCATATCGTCCGCAATGCCCGCCGCCGCCTTTGCGATGAAGTTCGCCGTCGCGGGCGCGACGAGGACGAGTTCTGCGAACTCTGCGAGGGCAATGTGCTCGACGTGATGATGTGGCTCGCCCCACATCGTCTCTGCGACAGGCGCACCTGTGATCTCACGGAATGTGAGCGACGTGACAAAGGAGCACGCCGCCCGCGTCATGATGACGCGCACGTCTGCTCCCGCCTTTTTGAGGCGGCTCGCAATCTCGACCGCCTTGTATGCGGCAATGCCGCCCGTCACACCGAGGACGATGCGCCGCCCTGTGAGTACTCCCACGTCAGACGCTCTCCTTGCAGAGATCATAACTGATCTTGCCCTCTGCGATCTCCTCAAAGGCATTCGTCACATTCTTCGTCGAGCGTGCACGCTCGGACTTCACGGGGTCACCCTCGAGCAGCTGCCGCGCACGCTTTGCCGCGAGCACAACCACGCCGTAGCGGCTGTCCACCTTCGTCAGCAGCTCATCCGTCGAGGGATTCACCATACCGATTTCCACATTCGTCTTCATTGCTGTACCTCTATCTTTCAAATTTCAAACTGCGCAGGATCCATATCCGCGCGCAGGCGCTCTGCCGCGAGGATCGTCTGAATCCGATCCGTCGCCGCCTCCACTGTATCGTTGAGCACGGCGTAGCGGTAACGCTTTCCGAGCCGAATCTCATCGCGTGCCGCTGCAAGGCGACGCGCCATGCTCTCCTCCGACTCCGTCCCGCGCCCCGTAATGCGACGGCGCAGTTCCTCAAGCGACGGCGGCAGGAGAAAGATGAACGTCCCGTCGGGGCATCGCTCCATCACGTTCAGTGCGCCCTGCGTGTCGATCTCGAGCAGGATGTCCTCCCCCGCCGCGCGGCGTTCCTCAATTGGGGCAAGCGGCGTGCCGTAGTAGTTGCCGTACACATCCGCGTACTCGAGGAATTCCCCCGCCGCAATCATCGCCTCGAACGCTTCGCGCGTGCGGAAATAGTATTCGCGCCCATCCATCTCACCCTCACGCGGCGCGCGTGAGGTTGCAGAGACGGAATAGGCAATGCCTGCCTCACGCGTGAGCAGCTCCTTGCAGACCGTCCCTTTTCCCGTGCCGGACGCACCCGAAATCACAATGAGAAGTCCCTTTTTCACTCTGCGTCCTCCTTCGTTGTCATGCGTCCCGCAATCGTCTCCGGCAGGAGCGCCGAGAGCACAATGTGACCGCTGTCCAGAACGATGACGGCGCGCGTCCGCCGCTTGTACGTTGCGTCAATGAGACGCCCCACATCACGCGCATCCTGCACCATGCGCTTTGCGGACATGGAAGTCGGCGCAACGATGGCGACCATGCGCCCCGCGAGGACGATGTCGCCGAATCCGATATTGACCGTCTCCATGCTCACTCCAAATTCTGTACCTGCTCACGCAGTTTCTCGACCTCGTTCTTCATCGCGACAACGATCTGCTGTGCGGCAGCATTGTTCGCCTTCGAGCCAATCGTATTCGTCTCACGATTGATCTCCTGCAGGAGAAAGTCCAGCCGTCGCCCAACGGGCTCCGCCTCGGCGAGAATCGCGCGGAACTGGGCGAAATGGCTCGCAAGCCGTACGAGCTCCTCCGTGATGTTCACACGATCGGCATAGAGTGCCGCCTCCTGCACGATACGTGTTTCATCGGGCGTGACTTCCTTGAACTCCGCAAGCACCTCCGCGAGATGCGCACGGTAGTCCGCCACAATCTGCGGGGCGATCTCCTTCACCTGTGCACGCTGCTCCTCAAGTCGTGCAAGCCGCTTCTCAAAGTCGCGTGCGAGATGTGCTCCCTCAGCAAGCCGCATCGCATCGAGTGCAGTGAGTGCCTGCACTGCCGCATCCAGAAACACCGCGCGCGCGCCAGCGATATCCGCCTGCTCACGCACCGAGATCACGCCCTCATACTCCGCTGTCATCCGCACGCCGTCATTCAGCGGTGCATCCACCGCGCGGGCGACCTTTCCGAGTGCCGCATAGTACGCACGCGCCAGTCCCTCATTGACATGGACATCGTACTGCTTTTCACTGCGATCCTCGAAGTTCACATAGACATCGAGCTTGCCGCGGGCAACACGCGTGCGGATGAGGTCGCGCAAATCGTTCTCCCACGCGCCAAACGCACGCGGCATATGCGGTGCAATCTCAAGAAACCGCTGATTGACCGCCTTGATCTCAACCGTGACACGGTAGTCCGGTGTCTCCGCCGTACCCGCGCCATAGCCCGTCATGCTCCTGCGCGGCGCACTCATAGCGAGCCCTGCCATACGCCCGTAAAGACCGGTTCGGCGGGTCCCGTCATAAGGATATGCCCGTCCGCACGCCACTCCACATGAATGATTCCGCCATCGACCTCAATGTCCGCCGCACGGTCAAGGACATCATTGAGGACGCCCGCCGTCAGCGTCGCACACGTCCCTGTGCCGCAGGCGAGCGTGATGCCCGCTCCTCGCTCCCAAACGCGCATGCGCGCATGCGTGCGGCTCTTCACCTCGACAAACTCCGTATTGATCTTGCGCGGAAATGCAGGATGATTCTCGAACTGCGCCCCCAGTTCCGAAAGAGGGAACCCCTCTGCATCGTCCACAAAGATCACACAATGGGGATTGCCCATCGAGACGCAGGTCATCTTGTACTCCGTACCGTCCACCATGAGCGGCTGTGCGACAACACGTTCCGCGCCGAACCCCACTACGGGTATTTTATCTCCTTCAAGCACGGGCACGCCCATATCCACCTCGACCGCCGTTACAACGTCGTCCTGCGTGATAATGCGCGGCACCATCGTGCCCGCGAGTGTCTCAATCGTAAACTGCTGTGTTTTCATGCGCCCATAGTCATAGAGATACCGCGCAAAACAGCGGATGCCGTTTCCGCACATCTCCGGCTCCGTCCCGTCCGGGTTGAACTCGCGCATCCGCACATCCGCCGTCTCCGAGGGGCAGACCACCATCAGACCATCCGCACCGATGCCGAAATGCCGATCGCACATCTTCACCGCGAGTGTCGCAAAGTCAATCGGCTCTTTATCCAGAAAATCCACGACCACGAAATCGTTGCCGCAGCCCTGCCATTTTGTAAACTCCATTGATTCACCGCCTTGCTGCACGTATTGTACTATGAAACGTCCTTATGCGCAAGGCAAGGACTGTCGCTTATTTCTTAATTATTACGAACATGGGGGAGCACAGACGTGCGATGCTCCTAAGCAAACCCTAGTGAAGCAAGCGGAGCAAAGGGCTCGTTCTGTCCCCTGCGGATTTCTTTCGTTCAAGCGAAGCGCGTTTAAGAAGTCCGCAGGTATTTAGACAGATAAGTGCCCGACCGCTTGCGTAACGAGGTGTTTGCGGGGGGTTCGCACGTCGGCATTTACCATGCCCCAGCCTTGCCTATTACGCTGTTCGCGTGTATAATTTTTATGAACTAGAAAGAAGTGATACCATGAGCCTTGACGGCTTCTCCATGTCCGCCCTCACCCGCGAACTCGCAGACGCGCTCACAGGCGGGCGCATCGATAAAATCAACCAACCGAATAAGCAGTCCATTGTCCTTTCCGTACGTCAGCCGGGGAAAAATCTGCTCCTCTACATCAACACCAACGCAAGCAACCCGTCCGCTCATCTCATCGAAAATGCACCCGAGAATCCAGCCGAGCCGCCAACCTTCGTCATGCTCCTCAGGAAACAGCTCGAAACGGGACGCATCGCCGCCGTGCGGCAGGAGGGACGCGACCGCATCATTCACCTCGACATCGACGTAATCGCGGGTGGCGGGCGCATCACAACGCGCACCCTCACCATCGAACTCATCGGCAAATACAGCAACATCATCCTCCACGAGGACGGTATCATCACCGAGGCTCTGCGCCGCATCGGCGAGAATACGAGCCGCGTGCGCACCGTGTTCAAGGGCATTCCCTACACCCTCCCACCCGTACAGGACAAATATGATCTCTTTACGGCAGACATCGCAGACATTATCACACGCATACAGTCGGACAGCGAGGCAAAACTCTTTCAGGCTCTCATTGGCTCCGTCCTCGGCTTTGGCCCCGTCTCAGCAAAGGAGATCTGCTTTCTCGCGGGACTTGCACCGAACATCTGCGTCTCCGAACTGGACGCTGCGGACTTTGCCGAGATTTCCCACGCACTCAGTGAGCTGCGTACATGGATGAAAGAGCCCGCCCCCTCCCTGCGTCTAGACGAGAACGGCAAAGTTACGGCGATGGCGGCATTCCCCCTCAGCGAACTTCCCAATACCCAGTGCATCTCCTATCCCACGCTCAGTGCACTGATGATCGACGCAGACAAACGCCTCGGCAGCTATGTCATCCCCGACCGCGAACGCTTTCGTCGTCTCGTGCGTACCGAGCTTGCGCGCGCACGAGAGAAATATGACAAGCTTGGCACAGAGATTGCGGCGGCGGAGAACGCCGAGGAGCAGAAAATCTATGCCGACAATCTAATGACCTATCAGTACAATTACAAAGACCATGCAGATGAGGCAATCACGGTCGCAAACATATACAGTGAGACAGGAGAAATGATTACCATCCCGCTCGATCGCCGCATCGGCATCATCGCAAATATGCAGGCGTACTACAAGAAATACGACAAGCTGAAGCGTGCCCAACAGCTGCTCGCCGTCCAACAGGAGCACTGCATGGCGAACATCCGCCACCTTGAGAGCATCGAAGCATCCCTTGACTCCTCCACGCGTCTTGCCGAGATTGCAGAGATTCAGGACGAACTGATTACGTCGAGCTACCTCCACGAAAAGCTGCCGAAGCGCAGCAAAGATCGCCGTGCGCATCCGTTCTCCTTTACCGCCCCCGATGGCAGCATCATTCTCGTCGGCAAGAACAATGTCCAGAACGACACACTCACATTTAAGACCGCTGCGCCAACGGACATCTGGCTGCACGTCCGCGACATCCCCGGCTCGCACGTCATCTTGCGGACGAACGGGGACGCACCAAGCGAAGCGGCACTCCATCTCGCCGCGCAGATTGCCGCGCATTTCAGCAAGGCGCGCGGCTCCTCGAACGTCCCCGTCGACTACACCGCCGTCCGCTTCGTCAAGAAGCCCTCGGGTGCTGTTCCCGGCTTCGTCCGCTTCGTGAACGAAAAGACCCTCTTCGTCACCGAGGACGAGGATGTGCTTGTGCCAATTCTTGCACAGGATCCGACAGTGGGATAGTTTGGTATAGTTGGCACAGGCGCCCCTTCCACCGCTATCGCGGTCCCCCTCCCCCGTCTCGCACGGGAGAGACCATATAAAAAAGACCGCCCGCAGGCGGTCTTTTTGTGTGTCAGATCAGACGAGCTCGATGATGGCCATCGGGGCAGCATCGCCGCGACGGGGGCCGAGCTTCAAGATGCGGGTGTAGCCGCTCTTGCGATCCGTATACTTCTCTGCGATTTCACCGAAGAGCTTGCGCACGACATCCTCTTCTGCCAGAGCCGCGATGGCCTGACGACGCGCACTGAGGTCGCCGCGCTTGGCGAGCGTGATGAGACCATCGGCGAGAGAGCGGAGCTCCTTTGCCTTTGCCTCGGTCGTCTCAATGCGTCCATACTTGAAGAAGGATGTGAGGATGCTCCTGAGGAGAGCCTTGCGGGCCGCGGAATTGCGTCCGAGCTTTCTCATGTGTTTCCCACTCCTATCGTTATTCGTTTTCCTGTCTCAAGGAGAGTCCAAGCTCCTCAAGTTTTTTCTTCACTTCATCCAGAGATTTGCGCCCGAGATTGCGTACCTTCATCATGTCGTCCTCGGTCTTCTGCGCGAGATCGGCAACGGTGTTGATGCCGGCGCGCTTGAGGCAGTTGAAGGAACGGACGGAAAGATCCAGATCGTCGATGGTCATCTCGAGCACCTTGGCGCTGTCGTCGACCTCTTCGGGCGGGAAGTTCGGGACTTCCTCCTCCTCCTCGATGACCGTGCCGTCCATGTTCTGGAACAGACGCAGGTGCATGACGAGGATGGCAGCCGCCTTGCTCACGGCTTCCTCCGGACGGATGGAGCCGTTCGTCCACACGTCGAGGATGAGGCGGTCGTAGTCGGTGACGTTGCCGACGCGCGTGTCCTCTACCGTGTAGTTGACGCGCTGGACGGGGGAGAAGATGGAGTCGATGGGGATGACGCCGATGCTGTCGTCCGCCTTCTTGTTCTTGTCCGCCGCCACATAGCCGCGCCCGCGCTCGACGGTCATCTCGATCTTGAGCTTGCCCGTCGCATTCAGCGTTGCAATGTGAAGATCGGGGTTCAGGATCTCGATGTCGCTGCCGCATTCGATGTCGGCTGCAGTGACCTCGCGCTCCCCCTCCGCCTCGATGCGGATGGTATGCGGCTCGCTACCCTGCATGCGAATGCAGAGCTGCTTGAGTGCCAGTACGATGCTCGTCACATCATCCCGTACGCCCGGGATCGTGGAGAACTCGTGCAGCACGCCGTCGATTTGGATGGAGGTGACCGCCGCTCCATCCAGTGAGGAGAGCAGCATACGCCGCAGACTGTTGCCGAACGTCGTGCCGTAGCCCGGCTCGAGCGGCTCGCAGACGAAACGCCCGTAGCGTCCGTCCTCGCTGATCTCTGCGATCTCGATTTTCGGTTTCTCGATATCTGTCATCTATGTGCCTCCTCCATAATAAACGCGTAATGCAGACACATTCACATTCATTATTTGGAGTAGAGTTCGACGATGGCCTGTTCATTGACCGGAACGTCGATTTCCTCACGATGGGGGAAACGTGTGACCGTGCCCGTCAGGTTTGCCTGATCGGCGGTCAGCCATGCGGGAGCGGAAAGGGCATTGCTGCTCTCCTTCAGCTCCTTGAAGAACGCGCTCGCGCGGCTCTTCTCGGCGACCTCGATCACGTCGCCCTCGCGGACGAGTGCGGAGGGGATGTCAACGCGCTTGCCGTTCACGGTGAAATGACCGTGACGGACGAGCTGACGTGCCTGACGGCGCGTGTTGGCAAGCCCGAGGCGGAAGACGACGTTGTCGAGACGGCGCTCGAGGAGGCTCAGCAGGTTCTCACCTGTGACGCCCGACATCTTCTTCGCCTTGTCATAGTAGCCGCGGAACTGACGCTCAAGGACACCATAGATGAACTTTGCCTTCTGCTTTTCCTTGAGCTGGAGTCCGTACTCCGAGACCTTGCGGTTCGTGCGGCGAAGCTGACGCGTCGACTGACGCGAGCGGCCGAGGGTCGCAGGCTCGAGTCCGAGTGCGCGGCAGCGCTTGAGGACTGGTACTCTATCGATTGCCATGTTGTTTCATGCACCTCCTGTTAGACGCGGCGACGCTTCGGCGGACGGCATCCGTTGTGCGGGATGGGAGTCACGTCTTTGATCATATTGACTTCGAGACCCGTAGCCTGCAGCGAGCGGATTGCTGCCTCACGGCCTGCACCAGGACCCTTGACATAGACTTCGACGGACTTCAGGCCGTGCTCCATCGCAGCCTTTGCAGCCGTCTCTGCAGCCATCTGTGCTGCAAACGGCGTGCTCTTGCGCGAGCCACGGAAGCCGAGACCGCCGGCGCTCGCCCACGAGAGGGCATTGCCGCTCTTATCGGTGAGCGTGACGATCGTGTTGTTGAATGTCGAGCTGATGTGTGCAACGCCCGACTCTATGTTCTTGCGAACTTTTTTCTTGGAACGTGTTGTTTTCTTAACAGCCACCTCTACGAGCCTCCTTTACTTTTTCTTGCCTGCAACGGCCTTCTTCGGACCCTTGCGCGTGCGCGCATTGTTCTTCGTGTTCTGTCCGCGGACAGGCAGGCCGAGACGGTGGCGGCGGCCACGGTAGCAGCCGATATCAACGAGACGCTTGATGTTCATCTGAATTTCGCGGCGAAGGTCGCCCTCCACCACGGCGTTCTTGTCGATGGCATCACGAAGTCTGACGACTTCATCCTCCGTGAGGTCGCGCGTACGGGTATCGGGATTGACGTTTGCGATCGCGAGCAGCTTCTTCGCGGTCGTCAGGCCAATGCCGTAGATGTACGTCAGGGAAATCTCAATTCTCTTGTCACGGGGCAAATCTACACCGGCAATACGTGCCATAAGTGCACCTCCTTTTATCCTTGTCTTTGCTTATGCTTGGGGTTCTCGCAAATGACCATGACACGGCCCTTGCGCTTGATGATCTTGCATTTCTCGCAGATTTTCTTGACAGACGGTCTTACCTTCACTGCGCTTGCCTCCTTCCGTCTCCTTACATTCAAGGTTCAAGTCGATCTTTTCTATTCTAGCACAGATCATTCTGTCTGGCTAGGTTTTTTCAGGACTATTTGAAGCGATACGTAATACGTCCACGAGTCAGATCGTACGGGGTGAGTTCGATGGTTACCTTGTCGCCCGGCAAAATACGGATGAAGTTCATGCGTATCTTTCCGGAAACATGAGCCAGGACAACGTGTCCGTTCTCAAGTTCGACCTGGAACATCGCATTGGGAAGTTTCTCAACGACTCTTCCCTCTACCTCGATGACATCCTGTTTTGACATACTTCCCTTTCGCTCCTTTTACGCCTCAAGGACGGCGGCGAGATCCGCCTCGACCTTCGCGATGTCCTGTCTGCCGTCGATCTCCTTGTAGACGCCCGCCTTCGTGTAGTAGTCGATGAGGGGGCGCGTGGAGGATTCATAGACGGAAAGACGGCTCTTCATGGTCTCCTCACTGTCGTCGGCACGCTGATAGGTCGTACCGCCGCAGTCGTCGCAGACACCCTCAACCTTCGTCGGGTTGAACTTCACATGGAAGGAATGTCCGCAGCTCTTGCAGATGCGGCGTCCGACGGCACGCTCGATGAGATCGGCGGTGGGGACGTTGATGTTGAGGACGCCCGTGAGCGTCAGCCCATTGTCTGCAAGGATTTCATTGAGTGCATCCGCCTGCTCGACCGTGCGCGGGAATCCATCGAGGATGAATCCCTTCTTGCAGTCGGGCTTACTGAGGCGCTCGCGCACAATGCCGATCGTCACCTCGTCGGGGACGAGCTTGCCCGCGTCCATGTAGGACTTCGCCTCTTTGCCGAGCGGTGTGCCCTCTTTCACGGCTTCACGAAACATGTCGCCCGTGGAGATGTGCAGAATACCGTATCGTTTTACGAGGTTTGCCGCCTGGGTGCCCTTGCCGGCACCCGGAGGCCCCATCAAAATGATGTGCATAGTGATCTCCTTACGTCATTATTTCATAAAGCCTTCGTAGTGGCGCATGACGACCATCGACTCAATCTGCTTCATGGTCTGCAGTGCAACACCGACGACGATCAGCAGCGCTGTGCCGCCAAAGTACACGCCCTGAATGTTCGTCGCGCCCGCCACCATGTTCGGCAGCACCGCGATGAATGCAAGGAAGAATGCCCCCGCAAGCGTGATGCGCGTCAGCACGTAGTCAAGATAATCCGCCGTCGCTTGCCCCGGGCGCAGCCCTGGGACGAAGCCGCCGTATTTCTTGAGGTTGTCTGCCATATCGGGGATCTTCACTGTCACCGAAGTGTAGAAGTAGGTGAAGAAGATGATCATGAGGACGTAGAGCGTGGTCTGGAGGGGTTTGCCCCACTCGAGATACGCCGCCGCCGTCTTGACCCACGGCACGTCGATGAACTGCGCGACCGTGATCGGGAACATGAGCACCGACGAGGCAAAGATGATCGGGATAACGCCCGCCTGATTGACCTTGAACGGGATGTGACTCGAATGCCCGCTCGCCATGCGCCCGCCGACGACACGCTTCGCATACGTGATTGGGACGCGGCGGAAGCCCGTCTCGATGTGAATGACGAAGACAATCATCGCGAGTGCGATGACGGCAAACGCGAATACACTGAAGTAGCTGATCGTGCCCGCCTTGACGTAGGCGTAGATCGTGCCAATGTTCTTCGGCAGCGCCGCGACAATACCGGCAAAGATGATCAGTGAGATGCCGTTGCCGACACCGTTCGCCGTAATCTGTTCGCCCAGCCACATCAGGAATACCGTGCCTGCAGTGAGCGTAATCGCGATGATGAGGATGTTCACGGGGTTCGGGTTGAGGATCGCGCTCTTGAGACCGATCGACATGCCGATCGCCTGGAAGAACGCGAGTGCAACCGTGAGGTACCGCGTGACCTTCGTCGTCTTCTTATGTCCCTCCGCGCCTTCCTTTGACCACTGCTCAAGCGTCGGTACAACGACGTTGAGCAGCTGGATGATGATGGCTGCGTTGATGTAGGGCGTGATGCTCATCGCAAAGACGGAGAACTTACTGAACGCTCCGCCCGAGAAGAGATCGAGCAGTCCGAACAGGGTTCCCTGTGCGAAGAGCTGCTCGATCGCCGTCGGGTCGACGCCGGGCACGGGGATGTGTGTCCCCATGCGGAACACGGCGAACATGATGAGCGTGAATACGATCTTTTGCCTAAGTTCGGGAATCTGGAAGATGTTTCCAAGGGCTTGGAGCACCTTAGATCACCTCGACTTTGCCGCCTGCCGCTGCGATTTTGTCTGCCGCGCCCTGCGTAAAGCCCTGCGCGCGCACGGTGAGGTTCTTCGCCGTGAGCTCGCCATCGCCGAGGATGCGGATGCCGTCACGGACATTCTTGAGGATACCCGCCTCGATGAGTGCAACGGGATCCACCGTCGCACCGTCCTCGAAGCAGTTTAGGCTGCCAACGTTCACCTCGGCAAAGGTCTTTGCCCAGATGTTCTTGAAGCCACGCTTCGGGAGACGACGGTAGAGAGGCATCTGACCGCCCTCAAAGCCGCTGCGGACGCCGCCGCCGGAACGGGACTTCTGCCCCTTCATGCCGCGCCCCGAGGTCTTGCCAAGGCCGGAGCCGATGCCGCGGCCGACGCGCTTCGACGTCTTGCGCGCCCCCTCAGCCGGCTGTAATTCATGCAGTTTCATAGATTCTTGCCTCCCCTCTTCAGTCTGCAATCTCTTCCACCGTGATGAGGTGGGAGACCTTGTGAAGCTGCCCACGCACGGCGGGCGTGTCGGGAAGCTCGGTAACGGAGTTGCGCTTGCGCAGTCCGAGCGATTTCACAGTCTTGCGCTGCGTCTCAGGACGACCGATCAAGCTGCGCGTCAGGGTAACTCTGACTTTTGCCATGTTCGTTCCTCCTTATCAGCCAAAAATCTCGCGTACGGTCTTGCCGCGGAGAGCTGCAACATCGGCGGGGTTCTTGAGGCCGATGAGTCCCTCCATCGTGGCACGCACCATGTTGTTCGGGTTGGACGAGCCGAGCGACTTCGTGAGGATGTCACGCACGCCTGCGAGCTCGAGTACCGCACGCGCAGGGCCGCCGGCAATGACGCCGGTACCTTTGGCAGCGGGCTTCAGAAGCACGCGGCCGGCACCGAAGATGCCCGTGATCTCATGCGGAATCGTGCGCTCCTCGCGCAGCGGAACCTCGATCAGGCTCTTCTTTGCGTCCTCGACGCCCTTGCGGATCGCCTCGGGCACCTCAGCGGCCTTGCCCATGCCAAAGCCTACCTTGCCCTTCTTGTTGCCGACGACAACGAGCGCACTGAAGGAGGAGCGTCGGCCGCCCTTGACAACCTTCGATACGCGGTTGATGAATACGACACGCTCCTCAAACTCCGGCGTCTCGTTTTCGTTATGTCTAGCCATGCTTTCCCTCCTTTAGAATTTCAGTCCGGCCTCGCGGGCTGCCTCAGCGAGAGCAGCGACGCGGCCATGGTAGATGTAGCCGCCGCGGTCAAAGACGACCTCGGTGATACCCTTCTCAAGAGCCTTCTTCGCAACAGCGGTGCCGATGGCCTTTGCCGCCTCGACGTTGCCGCCGTACTGGGAGAAGTCCTTATCCTTGGAGCTCGCGGAGACGAGCGTCACGCCCTTTTCATCATCGATGATCTGTGCGTAGATGTTCTTGAGGCTGCGGAATACATTGAGGCGCGGACGTGCCGCAGTGCCTGCAATGTGATTGCGCACGCGCAGATGGCGCTTCTGGCGCGCCTTATTCTTATCCTGCTTGATAAGCACAGTGTGTCACTCCTCTCCTTCTTATTTCTTGCCCTTCGCGCCGGCTTTGCCTTCCTTGCGGCGGATATGCTCTCCGGCGTACTTGATGCCCTTGCCCTTATATGGCTCCGGCTCACGATGTGCGCGGATCTCAGCTGCAGTCTGACCAACGACTTCCTTGTTGATGCCGGAGATCGTGATGACCGTTGCAGAGGGGCACTCGAACGTAATGCCCTCGGGCGGCTCAACGACAACGGGATGCGAGAAGCCGAGCGAAAGGTTAAGGTTCTTGCCCTGCTTTGCCGCACGATAGCCGACGCCGCTGATCTCAAGGGTCTTCGTAAAGCCTTCCGACACGCCGACCACCATGTTGTTGATGAGTGTGCGGGAAAGGCCGTGGAGCGACCTGTGCATTTTATCGTCCGAAGGACGGATGACGGTGACGACACCGTCCTCGACGGTTATTTTCATATCCGGATGGATCTCGCGCGAAAGCTCGCCCTTCGGGCCCTTCACTTTCACGAGATTATCCGCACCGACCGTGACGGTAACGCCAGACGGAATGTGAATCGGTGCTCTTCCAATTCTTGACATTGTTACACCTCCTGCCTGTGCATTACCATACGAATGCGAGCACTTCGCCGCCGAGACCAGCCTTGCGGGCATCCTTGTCGCTCATGATCCCCTTCGATGTGGAGATCACAGAGATACCAAGGCCGCCGTAGACGCGCGGGAGCGCATCATGCTTTGCATACTGGCGAAGTCCGGGCTTTGATACGCGCTTCAGGCCGGAGATCACGTGCTCACGCTTCGCTCCATACTTCAGCGTGACGGTGAGGACGCCCTGCTTGCCGTCCTCCTGGAAGGAGTAGTCCTTGATGAAGCCTTCCTTTTTCAAGACCTCGGCGATTGCCGTCTTGACCTTTGACCCAGGGATCGCGACGCTCTCGTGGTAGACCGAGTTTGCGTTGCGGATGCGGGTCAGCATATCTGCAATAGGATCAGTCATTGCCATGAATCGATATCCTCCTTTGTTTTGATAATTACCAGCTTGCCTTCGTTACACCAGGGATGGCGCCCTTGTAACTCTGCTCACGGAAGCAGATACGGCACATATCGAATTTGCGGATGTAGCCGTGCGGACGTCCGCAGATCTTGCAGCGGTTATACTTGCGTGTCGAGAACTTGGGCTCTTTGCTCCACTTCTCAATCATTGCCTTCTTTGCCACAGTTGTTCCTCCTAGCCCGTTACGCGCGGAACGGCATACCCATGAGACGGAGGAGCTCTTTTGCCTCTTCGTCCGTATGCGCGCTCGTAACGATGACGATGTTCATGCCGCGAATCTTGTCGATCTTGTCGTAGTCAATCTCGGGGAAGATGAGCTGCTCACGCAGACCAACGGCATAGTTGCCGCGGCCGTCGAAAGCCTTCTCGCTGACCCCGCGGAAATCGCGGACGCGCGGAAGTGCGACATTCATGAACTTGTCGAGGAACTGGTACATACGCGTGCCGCGTAGCGTGACCTTGCAGCCGATCGGCATGCCCTCGCGGAGCTTCCACGCAGCGAGCGACTTCTTCGCACGCGTGAGCTGGGGCTTCTGACCTGCGATGGCGGTGAGATCCGTCACAGCGGCATCAAGTGCCTTTGGGTTGCCGACAGCCTCGCCGACGCCCATGTTGATGATGACCTTCTCCACCTTCGGGAGCTGCATGACGTTCTTATAGCCGAACTTCTCCGTCAGAGCCGGTGCAACTTCCTTCTGATACTTTTCCTTGAGTCTTTCCACTTTGCGTATTCCTCCTTTCCGCTAAAGATTACTGCTCGATGGGCTCGCCGCACTTCTTGCAGGCGCGCACCTTGCGCTCACCGATGATGCGGTGCGCAACGCGCGTTGCCTTGCCGCACGCGGGGCAGACAAGCTGCACCTTCGATGCGAACAGCGGTGCCTCCTTCGTGATGATACCGCCCTGCGGTGCGCTCTGGCTCGGCTTCGTGTGACGTTTCACCTTGTTCACGCCCTCAACGATGACCTTGCCCTTCTTCGGCTGAGCCTCGATGACCTTGCCCTGCTTACCCTTATCCTTACCGGAAAGAACGACGACCGTATCGCCCTTCTTGACGTTCAGTTTTGCCAGCGACAAAATAACACCTCCTCCTTAAAGAACTTCGGGCGCGAGCGAGACGATCTTCATGAAGTCCTTCTCGCGCAGCTCGCGTGCGACAGGTCCGAAAATACGCGTTCCGCGCGGCGTGTGGTCATCCTTGATGATGACGGCCGCATTCTCGTCGAAGCGGATGTAGGAACCGTCCGGACGACGCAGTCCCTTGACGCTGCGGACGACAACCGCCTTGACGACGTCGCCCTTCTTCACCGTGCCGCCCGGCGCTGCCGCCTTGACGGAGGCGACGATGATGTCGCCGATGTTGGCATACTTGCGGTACGAGCCGCCCAGTACGCGAATGCAGAGGATTTCCTTCGCTCCTGTGTTATCGCCGACATTCAGGATTGTTTCCTGCTGTATCATTGATTCTGTTCCTCCTTACTTCGCGCGCTCGACGACTTCGACCACGCGCCAGCGCTTCGTCTTGGAGAGCGGACGCGTCTCCATGATGGAGACACGGTCGCCGACGTGCGCGTCGTTCTTCTCGTCATGCGCGTGGAACTTCACCGTCTTCTTAACCGGCTTCTTATACATCTTGTGCTGCTCGAGCTCCTCGACAGCAACGACAACGGTCTTGTCCATCTTGTCGGACACGACCTTGCCGATTCTCACTTTGCGTACGTTTCTATCGCTCATCTATGTGAGCCTCCTTCCTTCTGCGTATCTGTACGAATGTCCGTAACTTGTCTTAGGCGTTTGCCTGCTCACGCTGAATCGTCTTGATGCGGGCAATCGTCTTCTTTACGTCCTTGATACGCATCGGGTTATCGAGCTGTCCGGTGGCGTGCTGAAAACGGAGGCCAAAGAGCTCCTCTTTGAGCGACGCAAGTTTCTCCTTGAGCTCATCGGCGCTCAGGCCGCGGATCTCATCAACCTTCATTCACTTCACCGCCCTCTACTTCTTCGCGTACGACGAACTTCGTCTTGATCGGGAGCTTGTGTCCCGCGAGACGCATCGCCTCTGCCGCAACGTCACGTGCCACGCCGTCCATCTCAAAGAGGACGCGACCCGGCTTTACGACGGCTACCCAGTACTCGGGCGAGCCCTTGCCGGAACCCATGCGGGTCTCTGCCGGCTTCGCCGTGACCGGCTTGTCCGGGAAAATCTTGATCCAGACCTTACCGCCGCGCTTGATGTAACGCGTCATCGCGATACGCGCAGCCTCGATCTGGCGGTTCGTGATCCATGCCGGCTCCAGAGCAACGAGACCGTACTGGCCGTGGCTGACTGTGTTGCCGCGCTGTGCCTTACCCTTCATGCGTCCGCGGAACTGCTTGCGGTACTTTACACGCTTTGGGAGTAACATTACGCCTCGCTCCTTTCCTTACCGTTCTTCGGCGCCTGCTTCTTGTCGGGGAGAACCTCGCCCTTGAAGATCCAGACCTTGATGCCGATGCGGCCGTATGTCGTATGCGCCTCGGCCGTGCCGTAGTCAATGTCTGCACGCAACGTGTGCAGGGGAATGCTGCCCTCGCGATAGGACTCACGGCGTGCGATTTCCGCACCGCCGAGACGGCCGCTGACTGCGATCTTGATGCCCTTCGCGCCGAGACGCATCGTGCGCCCGACAGCCTGCTTCATCGCACGGCGGAAGGCAATGCGGCGCTCAAGCTGTGCCGCAATGTTCTCGGCGACGAGCGTCGCGTCGAGATCCGGCTGCTTGATCTCTGCAATATTGATGTCAACGCGCTTATCCGTCAGACCCTTGAGGCCTTCCTTGATCTGCTCGATTCCGGAGCCGCCGCGTCCGATAACCATGCCCGGCTTTGCCGTATGGATCGTGAGCTTCAGGCGGTTCTTGCTGCGCTCCGTCTCCACGCGGGGAACACCTGCGGTCTGGAGGCTCTTCTTGAGGTAATCGCGAATCTTGATGTCCTCATGCAGATTCTGCGCGAAATCCTTGTCTGCATACCAGCGGGCATCCCAATCCTTGACGATGCCAAGGCGAATGCCATGGGGATTTACTTTCTGACCCAAACTGTTTCCCTCCCTATTACTTTTCGTTTACGGCAACCGTGATGTGGGACGTGTGCTTCAAAATCTTGAACGCCTGTCCACGCGAACGCGGATGAATGCGCTTCAAGGTCGGCCCCTGGTCAACGAAAGCTGAGGAAATGAACAGACGGTCTGCATCCATGTCGAAGTTGTTCTCCGCGTTTGCAATGGCAGAGCGGAGCACCTTCTCCACGGCGTCCGCGCCGACCTTCGGCGTGAACTTCAGGATTGCGAGAGCGTCAGCAACGCTCTTGCCGCGCACGAGGTTCATCACAATGCGAACCTTGCGCGGTGCGATACGGATGTATTTGGCGGTAGCCTTTACTTCCTGTGCCACGAATCGTCCTCCTCTCTATCAGCGCAGCGAGGTCTTGCGCTCTTCGCCCGCGTGACCCTTGAATGTACGTGTCGGCGCAAATTCGCCGAGCTTATGTCCGACCATATCCTCCGTGACGTACACGGGGACATGCTTGCGTCCGTCATGGACAGCGATCGTGTGGCCGACGAAATCCGGAAAGATCGTCGAGCTGCGCGACCATGTGCGCACAACCTTCTTCTCGTTCTTTTCGTTGAGCGCATCGATCTTCTTCATCAGGCTCTCTGCGACGAAAGGCCCTTTCTTAATCGATCTTGACAAAGTTTTTCCTCCTTTCGCCGGACTGTAATCAATCCGACGAGGTTCTATCTGCAAGTTACGACTGAATCAACTATAATTAGGAGGACGCCCCCCGAGGGGCTGTCCACCAAGTCGATTACTTACGGCGGTGAACAATCAGACGATTCGACGCCTTCTTCTTGCGGCGCGTCTTCTTGCCCATCGCAATCTTGCCCCACTTCGTCATCGGGCTCTTGCGTCCGACCGGCGAACGACCCTCACCACCGCCGTGCGGATGGTCGTTCGGGTTCATCGCGATACCGCGTGTCTCCGGACGGCGTCCGAGCCAGCGGCTGCGGCCTGCCTTGCCGATGGTGATGTTCTCATGCTCGAGGTTGCCGACCTGACCGATCGTCGCACGGCAGTTGATGTGCACGCGGCGGATCTCGCCGGATGGCATGCGCAGGAGTGCGTAGTCGCCCTCCTTTGCCATCAGTTGTGCGGACGTACCTGCGCTGCGGACGAGCTGTGCACCCTTGCCGATCTTGAGCTCGACGGCATGGATGACCGTACCGAGCGGGATATTCTTCAGCGGAAGCGTGTTGCCCGGCTTGATGTCAGCCTCGGCACCCGACTCCACAACATCGCCGACCTTCAGGCCGTTCGGTGCGAGGATGTAGCGCTTCTCGCCATCTGCGTAGTTCAGGAGCGCAATGCGTGCGCTGCGGTTCGGATCGTATTCGATCGTTGCGACGCGGGCGGGGATGCCGTCCTTCGTGCGCTTGAAATCAATGATGCGATAGAGTCGCTTGTGACCGCCGCCGCGATGACGCACGGTCAGCTTGCCCTGCTGGTTGCGTCCACCCGTCTTCGTCAGGCGAACGGTGAGGGACTTCTCCGGCTTGTCCGTTGTGATCTCATCGAAGGAAGAGACCGTCATGAAACGTCTGCCGGCAGAATACGGCTTAAAACTCTTTGCTGCCACGTTCGTACCTCCCTTTCGTCTCAGCCTTCAAAGAACTCGATGGTCTCGCCCGGAGCGAGTTTCACGATGGCCTTCTTGTAGTCCGGGCGCTTGCCCTGTGTGCGACCCATGCGCTTTTTCTTGCCGAGGACGTTGACCGTGTTGACCTTTGCGACCTTCACCTTGAAGATCTCCGAGACTGCCTTTGCAATCTCGATTTTGTTCGCAGCCTTCGCGACGACGAAGACGTATTTGCCCTCAGCCATGAGCTGCGTCGTCCGCTCCGTGATGAGCGGGCGTACGAGAATATCACGTGCTTCCATTATGCGAATACCTCCTCGATACGGGTGATGGCATCCTTCGTAATGAAGAGCTTGTCGTGATGGAGAATGTCATAGACATTGATTCCACGCGCCGAGATGGCTTTTACACCCGGAATATTGCTAGTGGAGCGCTCTACATTGACAGCTTCGTCCGCCGTGATGAAGAGGCTCTTTGCATTCACACCGAAATCGCTCAGGAGCTTCACGGCTGCCTTCGTCTTCGGTGCCTCGAAATCGAGCTGATCGAGGACGATGAAGTCGCCCGTACGCACCTTGTCCGAGAGCGCACACTTGAGGGCGAGACGGCGCTGCTTGCGCGGCATCGTAAAGCCGTACTTGCGCGGATGCGGTCCAAAGACCGTGCCGCCGCCAACCCACAGCGGGCTGCGCGTCGAACCTGCGCGGGCACGACCCGTGCCCTTCTGGCGCCAAGGCTTGCGTCCGCCGCCGCGCACAAGACCGCGCGTCTTCGTCGCGTGTGTGCCGAGACGCTGCGACGCAAGCTGGAGGACAACCGCCTGATGAAGGAGGCCGGCATTCATTTCGACATTGAAGAACTCATCGTTCAGGCTGATCTCGCCAACCTGATTGTGCGACATATCGTATACTGCTACATTCGCCATGCTGCTTTTCCCCCTTCCTTATTCTTTCGTCGCCTTTGCAGGCTTTACGGTATCTTTAATCACGACAAATCCCTTCTTCGGGCCCGGAATTGCGCCCTTGATGAGGATGAGGTTGCGGTCACTGTCCACGCGGACAACCGTCAGGCGCTGCACCGTGACGCGCTCGCCGCCCATACGGCCGGGGAGCTTCTTGCCCTTGAGGACGCGTCCGCCGGGACCCGAGATCATTGCACCCGTCGAGCCCGGCTCACGGTGCGACTTCGAGCCGTGACCCATAGGGCCGCGTGCAAAGTTGTGGCGCTTGATGCCGCCCGCAAAGCCCTTGCCCTTGGACGTACCGACCACATCGACGAGATCGCCCGCAGCGAAGATATCGACGCCGATCGTGTCACCAACATTGTATTCGGAAGGAGCAGCGAGACGCATCTCACGAATGAAACGCACCGCCTTCACGCCCGCCTTCTCAAACTGACCCTTGAGCGGCTTCGTGACGTTCTTCTCCTTGATATCGCCAAACCCGAGCTGCACAGCGTTATAGCCGTCCGTCTCGTTGGTCTTGTTCCGGAGCACGAAGTTGTTGCCGGACTCAACGACCGTCACGGGAACGACGCGGCCTTCCTCTGTGAAGATCTGGGTCATGCCCAGTTTTCTTCCTAAAATAGCCTTAGCCAAGGCTTCCACCTCCTATTAGAGCTTAATCTCGATGTCAACGCCGGCAGGCAGATCGAGACGCATGAGCGAATCGACCGTCTTGTTCGTCGGCTGCAGGATGTCGATGAGACGCTTGTGCGTGCGCATCTCAAACTGCTCGCGCGAGTCCTTGTTGACGTGCGGAGAACGGAGAATCGTATAGACATTCTTCTCCGTCGGAAGTGGAATGGGACCTGAGACCATCGCGCCCGTCTTTTTTGCCGTGTCGACGATCTTCGCCGCACTCTGATCGAGAGCCTTGTGGTCGTAGGCCTTCAAACGAATTCTGATTTTCTGCTGTTTCGCCAAAGTAGTTTTCCTCCTTCGTCCGGGGTCTCGCCCCAAACATTTCTCCACGGCAGTTCCCTCTGCCCCACCGGGGCATAGCCATCTGCCATGTCATCGCATGGAGTACGTCGTCTGTCGTATGATTCCAAAAGATGAAAAGAAGTTTTATCATACTCCCTCGAAAAGGAGCGACGCGAGCGCGCCGCTCCTCCTCCTAGGGAATATCAAGAGACTAAGAATTAGCCTTCAATCGCCGTAACACGACCCGCACCGACCGTGTGGCCGCCCTCGCGGATAGCGAAGCGGAGACCCTGCTCGATCGCGATCGGGGTGATGAGCTCGACTTCCATCTCGACGTTGTCGCCGGGCATGACCATCTCAGTGCCCTCGGGGAGACGAACCACGCCCGTCACGTCCGTGGTACGGAAGTAGAACTGGGGACGATAGTTCGTGAAGAACGGCGTATGACGGCCGCCCTCTTCCTTCGTCAGGACGTAGACCTGCGCCTTGAACTTCGTGTGCGGGTTGATGGAACCCGGCTTTGCGAGAACCTGACCGCGCTCGATGTCCTTACGGTCAACGCCACGGAGCAGTGCGCCGATGTTGTCGCCCGCAACAGCGCTGTCGAGCAGCTTGCGGAACATCTCGATGCCCGTAACAACCGTGCTGCGCGCCTCTTCCTGAAGGCCGACGATCTCAACCGTATCGTTCAGCTTCAGCTCGCCGCGCTCCACACGACCCGTGGCAACCGTGCCGCGCCCCGTGATCGTGAAGACGTCCTCAACCGGCATGAGGAAGGGCTTGTCCGTGTCACGCGTCGGCGTCGGGATATACTTATCAACCTCATCCATGAGCTCGAGGATCTTCGCCTTCATCGCCTCGTCGCCCTCGAGCGCCTTCAGCGCAGAGCCTGCAACAACGGGGATGTCGTCGCCGGGGAACTCGTACTGCGAGAGCAGCTCACGAACTTCCATCTCGACGAGCTCGAGGAGCTCGGGATCGTCAACCTGGTCAACCTTGTTGAGGAAGACAACGAGAGCCGGAACGCCGACCTGACGTGCGAGCAGGATGTGCTCACGCGTCTGGGGCATCGGGCCGTCAGCAGCGGAGACAACGAGGATCGCGCCGTCCATCTGTGCAGCACCCGTGATCATGTTCTTGACATAGTCCGCGTGGCCCGGGCAGTCAACGTGCGCATAGTGACGATTGTCCGTCTCATACTCAACGTGTGCCGTGTTGATCGTAATGCCGCGCTCGCGCTCCTCCGGAGCCTTGTCGATGTCCGCATAGTCCTCGAACTTCGCATAGCCCTTCTCGGAGAGAACCTTCGTGATTGCAGCCGTCAGCGTCGTCTTGCCGTGGTCAACGTGGCCGATCGTGCCGATGTTGACATGGGGCTTGCTGCGGTTAAACTTTTCCTTTGCCATTTAAAATTGCCTCCTTATTCGCCTTTATTCTTGGCGACTACAGCGTCAGCTATATTCTTAGGAACTTCGTCATAGAAGGAAACTTCCATGGAGTAGTTCCCGCGGCCCTGGGTTTTGGAACGGAGATCCGTCGAGTAACCGAACATCTCCGAGAGCGGAACGAACGCGTTGATGACCTGCACGCCGTTGCGCGGCTCCATGCCGTCGATGCGTCCACGGCGCGAGTTCAGATCGCCGATAACGTCGCCCATGTACTCCTCGGGCACCGTGACCTCGACCTTGACATACGGCTCGAGGAGCACGGGGCTTGCCTTCTCGGCACCAGCCTTGAACGCCATCGAACCAGCCACCTTGAACGCAGCCTCGGACGAGTCGACCTCGTGGAACGATCCGTCGTAGACGATGACCTTGATGTCGACCATCGGATAGCCGGCGACAACGCCGCCCTCCATCGCCTGGCGAACACCGGCCTCGATCGGGTTGATGAATTCCTTCGGAATCACGCCGCCGACGACCTTGTTCTCGAAGCTGAAGCCCTCGCCTGCATCCTGCGGGATGAGCTCGAGCCAGCAGTGACCGTACTGACCATGACCGCCGGACTGACGGACGAACTTGCCTTCCGCCTTGACCGACTTGCGAATCGTCTCGCGGTATGCAACCTGCGGCTCGCCGACCTTGCAGTCGACCTTGAACTCGCGGAGCATACGGTCGACGATGATCTGCAGGTGCAGCTCGCCCATGCCCGAGATGATGACCTGTCCCGTCTCTGCATCCGTGTGCACGCGGAACGTCGGATCCTCCTCAGCGAGCTTCTGGAGCGCAATGCCCATCTTCTCCTGATCGTTCTTCGTTGCAGGCTCAACCGCAACGGAGATAACGGGATCGGGGAACTCCATCGACTCGAGAATGATCGGCTTGTTCTCATCGCAGAGCGTGTCGCCCGTCGTCGTGTTCTTCAGGCCGACTGCCGCCGCGATGTCGCCGCTATAGACCACCTCGATCTCCTTGCGGTTGTTTGCGTGCATCTGCAGGATGCGGCCGATGCGCTCCTTGTTGTCCTTCGTCGCATTGAAGACGTAGGAGCCGGAGTTCAGCGTACCGGAGTAGACGCGGAAGAACGCGAGCTTTCCAACAAACGGATCCGTCATGATCTTGAACGCGAGTGCCGAGAACGGCGCACTATCCGATGCCGGGCGGCTGTCCGCCTCACCTGTGTCGGGGTTCACACCTGCAATCGGCGGGATATCCGTCGGTGCCGGCATGTAGTCGACGATCGCATCGAGGAGCGGCTGCACGCCCTTGTTGCGGTACGACGTACCGCAGGTGACAGGCGTCATCTGGCAGGCGATCGTCGCCTTGCGGATTGCACGGCGGATCTCCGCCTCCGTAACATCCTCACCGCCGAGATACTTCTCCATGAGCTCATCGTCCGCCTCAGCGCACGCCTCGACCAGCTTCTCATGGTATTCCTCAGCCTGTGCCTTGTACTCCTCGGGAATCTCAACCTCATCGGTCACCTTGCCGAGATCGTCCTCGTACACGATGGCGTCCATCTTCACGAGGTCGATGATGCCTTTGAACTCATCCTCTGCGCCGATCGGCAGCTGAATCGCCACCGGGTTTGCATTGAGACGTTCGCGCATCATCTTCATAACATTGAAGAAATCTGCGCCCGTAATGTCCATCTTGTTGACATACGCCATGCGCGGGACATTGTAACGCTCCGCCTGACGCCAGACCGTCTCCGTCTGCGGTTCAACGCCGCCGCGTGCGGTCAGAACTGCGACCGTGCCGTCCAGCACGCGCAGCGAGCGCTCTACCTCGACCGTAAAGTCAACGTGACCCGGCGTATCAATGATATTGATGCGATGGTCTTTCCAGTGACAGGTCGTCGCCGCCGACGTAATCGTAATGCCGCGTTCCTGCTCCTGAACCATCCAGTCCATGGTGGCAGCGCCCTCATGAACCTCGCCGATCTTGTGCGTTACGCCCGTGTAGAAGAGAATGCGCTCGGTGGTCGTCGTCTTGCCGGCATCGATGTGAGCCATGATGCCGATATTCCGCGTTTTTTCAAGGGAATATTCTCTTGCCACTGTTTCCTATCGCTCCTTACACTGCTGGATGTTACGGAATCTCCGTTTAGAAGTTCCTACCAGCGATAATGTGCGAATGCCTTGTTGGCCTCCGCCATCTTGTGCGTATCTTCCTTCTTCTTAATCGCTGCACCCGTATTGTTCGCAGCATCCATCAGCTCTGCCGAGAGGCGTGCATCCATCGTCTTCTCGCCGCGCAGACGCGCATAGCCGACAAGCCAACGGATACCGAGCGTCATGCGGCGATCCGCACGAACCTCGACTGGAACCTGATAGTTGGCACCGCCGACACGGCGTGCCTTGACCTCGAGCACAGGCATGACATTGCGCAGAGCCGTCTCGAACACCTCGAGCGGATCCTGCCCTGTCTTCTCGCGAATCGTGTCAAACGCATCGTACACAACGCGCTGTGCAACACTCTTCTTGCCCGAGAGCATAACCTTGTTGATAAACTTCGTCACCGTCTTGGAATGATATACCGGATCCGGCAGAACATCCCGCTTCGGCACGGGGCCCTTACGTGGCATAGCCCAACCTCCTAACGATATACTTCCTTACTTCTTCTTTGCACGCTTCGCGCCGTACTTCGAACGCCCCTGTGCGCGATCCTGCACACCGGCCGTATCGAGCGAGCCGCGAATGATGTGGTAACGAACACCCGGCAGATCCTTCACGCGACCGCCGCGAATGAGGACGACGCTGTGCTCCTGCAGATTGTGCCCGATTCCGGGGATGTATGCGGTCACCTCGATGCTGTTCGTCAGGCGAACACGAGCAACCTTTCTAAGAGCAGAGTTCGGCTTCTTCGGCGTGGACGTATAGACACGCGTGCAGACGCCGCGTTTCTGCGGGCTGTTCTTCAGTGCTGGTGCTTTCGATTTCTCCTCAAGGCTCTTCCGGCTCTTGCGAATGAGCTGATTGATCGTTGGCATACTGCACCTCCTTCCTTTGTCGTCATTTCAATTCTTTTGTATGAAAACGCAGAGGCTGCGTTTTTACCGTAGTGTAGCGACCGCCGTAGCCCCCACATCGAGGCGTACGTGCTCTCCGAGCGCGGCCTTCGTCGCCGTGCGGTCAGGTATGATTCCCGCGTCCCTGCACACCGCGAGCAATGTGCCAAGCACACGCTCATCAACATCCGAGGCGATGAACACCATCTCTGCCGCGCCGCTCTCCACCGCGCGGCAAACCTGATGAATGCCGGCGACCGTGCGCGCTGTGTGTAATTTCTCCAGAGACATAGTTCACCTCCAAAAAGGGGACTGTCACATAATATCATCCGTCAAAACGCTTGTCAATCCATATTTGACAAAGTTTTCTATTTACACTTCACCTAGCGTATCTTTCTTGTGTCTTTCGGTAAAAATCAGAAAAAAGAGGCTGTTGCACGAAGTTGCTTTGACTTGTGCAACAGCTCTTTGTGCATGTTGTTCAAAGGCTCAAGGCGCCCCATTCACCAATTCTTACCAACAAGCAGCTCCGGATGTCGCACATAGTACGCCGTCAGCTCACAGTACGCATCGCGCTCCTCCGTGAAGCGCTCCGTATCGACGCGCCACGGCAGTGGCCCCGCCGTCACCTTCAGTTCCTGCGCCTTGCAATCTCGATAGCGTCCGACCTCCTCATGCGTAAGCCATGCATAGGGTGTCACAACCCGCTCGATCCGCTCCGTCAGAGGCTTCTCAACAGCATAGTAGGAGAACCCCTTCGGCGCGATCAGCTCGATGAGCGTCGGCAGGATATTCATATGCCCGCCAATCTCGTTGTGGATCAGATGCTCCGCTGTGAGCTGTGGATGATGCATCGAGAACGATGTGAGAATCTGCTCACGCAGGAGAAGCTCCTGCCGCTCCGTCACCCCTTCAATGAGCGGCACCTCCCCGCCCATGTGATCGCCCGTAACGATGAAGAGGCTGTTCGGAAACGCCTCCCGCATCTCTTCAATAAATTTGCAGAGCGCCTGATCAGCGTACCATGCGCAGCCCAAACCACGGTATTTTTTCATGGAGTTCTTCAGAGCTTTCGCCATCTCGGGGTTGAGGCGCGCCGCATCAAAGCCATACTCCTCAAAGGGAATGCGGAAGGGGCCGTGATTCGAGGTCGTATAGAGGAAGTGGAAGGACGGTACCGCATCCCCCTCGTCACGAATCCTCCGTGCAGCCTCGTTTAAAAAGATATGATCGTAAACGCCAAGCCATGTGCGCGGCGCATCGGAAGCGCAAATCTCCACACCGCCATACGCCTCATCGAATCCAAGTGCGGGGAGAAAATGGGACAAACTCCCCCAGTTCAGACCTCCGCCATACCAAAAGCTGGTATGATAGCCAAGTGCTTTGAGCTGCAACGGCAATGACGTAGGCAGCGTATGATTCCAAAACAGCACATTTTCATTCAGCTCCATGTCCGCATCATAGACACCGAGGAGCAAACTGACAAGGGACGGCTGCGAGATCATCCCGCTTGAGAGGAAGTTGTTGATGCAGACAGTATGCGGCTCTGCACGAAATCGTGCACCGGCCTCCATCAGATTCAGCCCGGCATATGGCGCATCGAAGTGCACCTGCCCATAGCTCTCCGCTAGAAGGAAGAAAATATGCTGCGGCGGATCGATGCGTGCCCCGTCCGCCGTCCGTTGGAACACCTCCAGAGGTTTTTCCACAGGCGAATCAGGCGGCAGCACGCATTTCAAAATCGCGTACGACTCCTCGTCGGAATGATTCAGAACATCCTGAACGGGACGCTTCCACACCATTTTGAGCGCGATCAGATCATCGATCGATGCCTTGCCTAGAACGAGATCTTCCTTTACGAAGGCGGGCACCTCGTCCCATTCAGGCTTCAACCGATGCCGCAGCGTCCCACCGTAGCGCAGCCAGTAAAAAAGTACAATCGAAGCGATGAAGACGAGTGCATTCACGGCATACTGCCCCACACCATCTGTCAGCACGGGATAGGCGAAGGACGGCAGGCCAAGGACGGCATGCGCCGCAAACGTGCAGAGTGCCAGGTAGGGAAGATAGCCGAGGAGCAGCCATGCTCCATGATTTTGATGGAAGAAAATATCGGCAAAATTTTTCTTATCCGCATGTTTACCAAGCCAGATTGTCTGATTAAACGTGTCGTGAAAATGCGCGTAGAAAATCATCTTGCCGATGAACGCCGTATAGAGGGCTGCAGCATAGACAAGGAAGAGGACGACGCGCACCGTATCCCCCACGGCAAAGTACGCAGGGAGGAACGCCCCAGGCAGGGAGACGAGGACGAGAGGAATCAGGAAGGCAAAGGCGTTGAAATCCATCCCCCACCAAAATCCGTAACAGAAGCAGGTAATCCACTTTCGCCACTCCCCGACAGGCGACTTCTTCGGCCGGTAGACCAGAATAAAAATCAGGCGAAAGACGGCGCAGATGACGGGCGGCAAAAGAAAGATCTTCAGATCCTGCTGCATCCCCAAAAAGAAATCACTGAACATCCAATAACCTCACTAAAATGGGGCTGACGCCGAAAATGGCGTAGCCCCTCCCATCATCGGACTGCGTGCATCTTGCTCCGCCGCTCCTCCACCGTCTCCGGCTTTTTCTTCGCGGGCGGCGCATCCTGACTGCGATCGGCAATACCAAGCAGCATCCCCATGCCCGCCATTGTCACGATCAGCGACGAACCTCCGTAGCTGATGAACGGCAGCGGCACCCCCACGACGGGCAACAGCCCCGCAACCATTGCGAGATTGGCGAGTGCCTGTCCGAGCACGAGGAAGATAATACCGAGCGCGAGTACCTGCCCAAACGTATCCTTTGCACGCGCCGCAACACGCATGCACGTGATGAGCAGCACGGCGAATAGGAAGAAGATCAGCAGAACGCCAAAGAACCCGTGCTCCTGACTGAAGATTGCAAAGGCAAAGTCCGTATGTGCCTCAGGCAAATACTCGTACTTGCTCACACCATCGCCGAACCCCATACCAAAGATCCCGCCCGAGCCGATCGTCGAGAGGGACTGCACCATCTGATAGCCCGCAGCACGCGCATCCGACCACGGGTCGAACCAGACATCAATACGCTTCATGCGGTACGGCTGCAGCGTCCCGATCGCAAATGCCAAGCCAAAGGTGACCGGCACAATCCAGAGCCAGAGCAGCGGGCGGACGAGCAGGACAAGTGCCATGAGGAGCGGCACGCCGAACACAATGCACGCCGTACCAAAGTCCGGCTCGCGATAGACAAGGAATGCCATCACGAGAATTGCCCCGAACGGGATCGCAACTTGGCTTCCATCCCGCTCCATGCGAAAATGCTCCTTGCTGAGCACCGCCGAGATCGAGAACGCCCCCATGAGCACCGCCATCAGCTTTGCAAACTCCGCGGGTTGAAAGCTCAGCGGGCCGAACGCGAGCCATCGCTGCGCCCCATTTATCGTCGTTCCAACAAAGAGCACCGCAACCAAAAAAAACACTGTGATGCCCATGCCGACGAACATCAGCCCACGCATCCGCTGATAGTTCATGCGGCGGCAGAACCAGCACGCCACGATCCCGATCACGAGCCACTGCAGATGGCGCTGCAGGAAGTAATATGGATTCTCAAAATCCATCGCCGCAAGCACATAGCTCGAGCTGAAGACATTGATCGTCCCCGTCACGAGCAGGATCGCCATAATGATGACGATCGGCTCTGTATCGCTCTTAAAGAGTGTATAGCGTGTACGCATCAGATCGGCTCCACGGACGGGCGCGCAACGAGCCGCCCGATCTTCGCCCCGCGCGCGCTGAACTTACGCTCGTACTCCGTCATGATATTATCGGCTTCTGCAAGCGCGTGCAGATCATGCGTTACATTGGAAAGCTGCCATGCTTCCGCTGCCATCGTCTCGATCGAGTAGTCGAACAGACCCATATTGTCCGTCTTAAAGCGCAGCTCCCCATCCGCCTTCAAGACAGTGCGATAGCGCGCGAGAAAGAGCGGACTTGTCAGACGTCGTTTCGCATGGCGCGCCTTCGGCCACGGATCAGAGAAGTTCAGATAGATGCGATCCACCTCACAGGGCGCAAAGAGCTCCGTCAGACGTGCCGCATCGAAGACCACGAGACGGAGATTTTCCAGCCCGCGCTCCGCCGCCTTGCGCGCGGCAAAGTAGAGCACCCCCTGCTGCATCTCCAGCCCGACATAGTTCACATCGGGGTGCCGCGCAGCAAGCTCCGTCAGAAAATCGCCCTTGCCCACACCAATCTCCACATGAAGCGGTGCCTCACGACCAAACGCCTCCGCCCAGTGCCCCGTAAGTGCAGCCCAATCCCCGCCAAGCGGCGTGACGAAATCCGCATAGTCCAGAATCGCCGTATCAATCCACGGCTTTCGCCTCAGTCTCATAGACTATCCTCTCTCCCCCGTTCTTCCCCTGTCCACATGAACGCGCTGCGCCCCCGTTCACATCGAGGGCGCAGCGAAAGGAATCGATGCGTTATTACCAGATTTTCCCTGTCATGAACCAGACACGGTTCCGCGCATTGTTCTTCGCCGATACGGATTCATCCAACCCAATCCGCCGCGCATAGTCCACGCGTGCGAACCAATCTCCCGGATTGTTATATGCCGCCGCGAGCCCCCAGCCACGCAGCGTGATGGCGTTATCCTCAGAGAGCGGCGCCCTGCTCTTTCGCACCGAGCCCACATCATAGAAGGTGCTGAACGTCAGACCGTGCACAGGCGTATGATAGCGCAGCTCCGCCGTCGCAAGGATGCCCTCATCTCCTGCACCCTCACCCTGCGCATAAGCCCGCACGCCATTCGGGCCGCCGAGGTAGAACTCCTCCGAGCTGTCGAGATTGCGGCTCGCCTTCTGTCCCGAAACCTTCACGAGGAAGTCCGTCATATTCCCGAGGCGCTGCACCGCAGTCGCATCCGCCTCCAGCTTCACATACATCCCCTCATCCGTCTGATTCAGACGCCCGAGGATCTCGCTATAAAGCGAGTCATACCCGAGCCAGCCCATCGTCAGATTGGCATTGTAACTCAGCGTCGTCCCGCCTGTAAAGCGCTGTGTGCCGACCAGACCCGCATAGATACTATGCGAATGTTTCTTTCCTTCGAGGTCAAACGCCGTGATGTCATCGTTCAGATCGCGGTAGTTATAGCCATAGCGCACAAGCAAGCTGCGATCCGTCAGATGATAGAGCGGCGTCTGTCCGAAGACCGTGAACGTCAGCGACTGTCCCTCCGCACCGATTGCAGAGAGCGTTCCGCCGACCTTGTAGTTCATCCGCGAGATACCAAGGCCAAGCGTCGTGCCACCATGTCCGACCACAGTCTCATAGTTCGCATAAAAATTGCGCAGACTCCCATTCGAGATCAGCGTCCCAAGACTCACCTTATTGCCCGTTCCCGACGGGTTGTAGAGCGTCTCCTGCAAACCGTAGCGATAGCGTCCCGTCGACGGGCTGCCGTAGTTCTCCACATAGAAGACCGTATTCGACGCCTTCGAGTCTTCAATTCGCACTGTCAGCTTGCTTGTGCCAAACGCCTCGCCCGGACTCAGCACACCGACCGCGCGTGCGCCCGTCGCATCCGACACTGAGTAGAGCGCCGTCTCCAGCTTCGACGTTGTGATGATGTCATCCGCCTTCAGCCCTGCAATAATACTCTGCGCAACGGGCGTCTTGAGACGGCTGTTATTCTCGATTACAATCTCATCGTAGCGCCCTGGCAGCACACGCAGAACGACAACCCCATCGGGGCTGTCCTGCGGCGGCAGATACACCGCCGCGGCAGGATAGCCATGTGTACGGCAGTAAGAGGTCAGTGTATCTACCGTACGACGCAGCTGTGCCATCGTCCGATTCTCGCCCATCCCCTCCTCGAGAATGCGCGTCAGCTCCGCTTTATCGAGGAAGAGATCAGGTGCCTCCATAATGAAATTTTCAATCGTGAACTGCGCATCGTCACCATCCTGTCGATAGCGCGGCGTCACATCCTCAATCCCGATCTCAGAGCGCGGCTGCTCACTCGCAATATCTGCCCCCGGACGCGCGAGCGACGGTGCAGCAAAGCTTGTCCCCGACGCACACGCAAGACCGGCACAGACACATGCGGCAAGCCCCGCACGCATAACAGCTTCCTTTTTCATACGATTCATCCCATCACGCACGATAGCATCTCAACCCCTGCATCATTGTTCATATTTCGTTTACATTCTAGCATTTTCAGTTCTAAAAGACAAGGGAGAAGGCGCGCACAACAGTTGCAATCCCCTCTTTTTTGATGTAGACTTTCAAAAACGGATTTCATTATATCCGTGCTTCCCAAGACTTGCAGGAGACGCGTCATGAAAAAAATACTATTCGTCTGTCACGGCAACATCTGCCGCTCCCCCATGGCAGAGTTCGTCATGAAACACCTCGTACGAGAGGCGGGGCTAATGGGCGAGATCAGTGTCGCGTCGAAGGCGCTCCATCGCGACGAACTCGGCAGCGACACGCATCGCGGCACACGCGAAGTGCTGCGCGCGCACGGCATCCCGTTCAGCAAACGCAGCGCGAACCTCATGACCACCGCCGACTACAGCGCTTACGACCACATCATCGGCATGGACACAGAGAACATGCGCGACCTCGCGCACCTCACGGGCGGCGACCCGCAGGGCAAAGTCCGCCGTCTCCTCTCCTATATCGGCGAAGAGCGCGACGTCGCCGATCCGTGGTATACCGGCAACTTTGACGCAACCTACCGCGATGTCGATGCAGGCTGCCGCGCATTACTATGCGAACTAAAGCGCGATGCATAGATGCGAGGCTAATATCATCTGCATTGAAAGAACACGGTTGCAATCCACGCCAATCGCTCCAAATCTCATAGCGTACAAAACGCCCCATCGACCGAGCAATCAGTCGATGGGGCGTTTCTGATCTATTCACTTATCTCAGCCGAACACTTCGTTCACGAGGCGGAATACCGTTTCGTCCGTGACGTTAATGCCGATCTTGCTGATATCGACACCGTCCTTGACCATGTTGATGGAAGGCGGCTCATAGGAGACCTCTGCTTCGGCGTCGTGGCCGAAGTGGCTGCGGCGGTCGAGCGAGGCGTTCTCGTAGGCGTACTCATCGGGTATCATCTTGCTCATCTGGGTGAGTGCCTTGTAGTACTCATAGTCCGGGATATAGGGGCCAATGTGGAGCGCGGTGGCGTTCGCGGGATCCTGCACAAAGCGATAGTTGCGCGAGACGGCATCGCCGTCCGTGCCGTTCAGCGCATGATAGTCCCCACGAATCATATAGTCGCCCCAGCGTAGGCGCGCATTCGGCGAAGAATAGTCGATTGAGCCGGGCAGGACCTCATTCGGAAGGAGCTCGGGGATATCATTATACCCCAGATTGCTGCCCATCGGTTTGCCCGTATAGCTCGTGGGCAGCCCCTCGTTGATCCAGCGTGTCTGCGGGTCGGCTTTCAGACGAATGTCCTTCGGCGTGATCTTGCCCAGCCCCTTGGCATTTGTCACCTCAGTGCCCTTGCTGTCCACGATCTTATAGTTCGCGGCATCCACCCCCGAGAGGCCAAGTGCATAGGTAACACCGACATCAGCAGCCGTGCCGTTCCCTTGGTTCCAGACACCGTCCTTCCACGCAACATTCTCAGTATCATACGTTGCCGTAGTTGCATTCGACACATCATCGCCCGTGATGAGGGCACGCTTCGCCACATCATTGGCATGACGGAACCGCATGAGTCCGTCGCCGCTCTGCGTAATGAGATTGCCGTCGGCATCCCGCGCCGCATTCACAACGCCGCGCGTGCCGTCATACTCCTTCGTCAGGTACGGCAGTGTCTCCGCCGTGATCGCTCGGCGGTTGATCTTGCCCGCGCCATCGCCACGGATTTTCCCATTCCAACCGTTCTCAAAATCGAAGTTCTGCTTGCTCAGCTGCACCTCGTACTGCACACCGCGGCTGTTCTCGCTCGCATCCTTGCTGCGTTTTCCACCCGTTGGCTGATACGTCCCCTTAATGTCCGCGATATCCTTGTCCTGCAGGGCGAAGGGCTTCCATCCCTCCGCGCGGGGCAGGCGCATACGGCTATCCGATCGATCGAGGCGCAACCGTGCATCGTTTACGGCATCCGTGCTATCGTACTCCTTTACCGCATCCTTGAACTTCATGCGGAAATCGCTCTCGCGCACGCTTGCCTTCGTAATCCGGCCCTTGCCGTAGCCCGTTTCATCGAAGTCATAGTTGCCCGCATCATTGCCGAGCAGCGTACGCATCGCATCACCCAGCTTGCGGTACTGCACATCCTTCGGCAGCTCGCCAGTCTGATTTGCATCGGCGTTTTTCGTAAAGGCACTGTCCGTCCTGCCGTAGCCGTAGTCGCTCGGCAAGGTAATATCGTTATTTGCCGCATCACGCAAGATCAGCTGCTCGCCGCTGGGATTCACACCATCGCGGCGCAGCGTCGCACGCGCATCCGAATCCTTCACGAGTGCAGTCACATCCGTGTTCGTGCTTGTCCCATCATACGCACGCGACACATCACCGAACGTGATATCGAGGCGGCGCGGCGTGATCGTATTGTTGTTCGTCGAGGTCTGTGAGATCACATTCCCGCGCTGGTCGACGAGTTCATAGTTTCCTGCATGGGCAGCATCGACGGCGATATTGTAGTCAACAACCTTGCGCGTGCCCGCGTTTTTATCGCGGAACATCGCCGTCGAGATATTCTGCACGCCGTCATTCGTGAGAAGCCCGCGATCGCCGTTCTCTTCCTCCAGCTGCACGATGTCCGCACCCGACGTAACCTGATTTCCACGATAGTACGTCTTGATCGTCGGGTCGCCGCTGTCATAGACCTTGGGCGTTCCGTCATACTCCTTCGTCAGCTGCCCCGGCGCATACGCCGTGACCTGCCGCTTCGTGATTGTGCCGTTCACCTGCTTTGTGATCGAACCCGCAATATCGAAATTGTGCCCCGTATAGTTCAGCGTGTACGTCACACGCGGCTGTGCACCGCCCGCCACGTTTGCTGTATCGTAGTGGGTTGATGCCTCGTCGGCACGAATCGTGAGTTCTTTCTTGATGTCAATCGGCGTACCATTGATGTTCACCGTCGCGCTCGTGAGATAGTTCTTGAGTGCATCCGGCGTATTCTGCCCATTGTACTTAACTTTCGTCGTACCGTCATAGACCTTTGTGGCATCCGCGAGCGTCAGACCGTTTGCAATATCATTCGGTGTGATCGAACGCGGTGTGATCTTGCCCTTGCCCGACACCGTGTCGCTGTCCACGCGATAGTTTCTCGCCGCGCTGCCCGCATGGTTGTCGGCGTAGTTCTTAAACGCCGCCTTCACACCGCTGTACGCGATATCCTTATCAAGGATCATGCCGTCCGCCGCACGGCTGACGTTCGGATCGGAGTAAAGCCCGTCAATCTTATCCGCCGCCGTCTGGTCGAAGTCAAAGTGATCTGCCGACTTCGCAAATCCATTGAGTTTCAGCTTATTCGCCGCCGGATGCGGTGCTGTCGTCGAACCATTGGAGCGAACAACCGTCCGTGTGCCGTCGTAGACCTTATCGATCGGATCTGCACTGACCGTCAGCGTCTTCTTGTAGATATCCGCCTTACCGCTGCCGACGCCCTTCATCTCTCCATTCGGGTCGAGCGTCTCAACACTGCCGATCTTGTAATTCGAGAGCGTGTCGGCATCGCCCGAGAGGGTCAGATCATAGCGTACATCGCGGCCTGCCGTTGCAGGTGTGCGCGCCTCCGCCTCCTCGCGCGTCTCCACCGAGGCATCGGGGCTGCTGTACGTCCCCTGAACCTTCAGCTGGATCTTGTTCTTGTCACGGTCGACAACACCCGTCAGATTTGCGCGTGCCATTGCATTGGCAAATATCTCATTTGTCTCGGTAAACGTGTCCTCGCCATCGTACTCCTTGATGAGATGCGGCGGGAGCTTCGTCGCGAGGTCACGTTTTTCGATCTTGTCACCCGTATGATTGATTATGCGGTTCCGAGTGCCCGAGAACTCGAAATTCTGCGTATTGATCGTCACATCATAGTCGACACCCGCAGCGTGTGCAACGCGCTCGTCATTGTACTTCGCGGAATTCAGCTGGATGTCATTGAGATTGATATCGACGAGATTGCCACCGCCGAGATCGAGCTTGCTCGTGCTGAAATAGTTCTTGACATGCTCCATGTCCTTGTAGGACTTGCCCGTCACTGTATCTTTCCAGTAGACATCCCGCGTGCCGTCATACATCTTCGTGGCATTGTTGATGTTAAAGGTAAAGTCATTTGCCGTGACGATGCGCTTGCGAATCGTCCCCTTGCCGTACGCCGTATTCGCGATCTCATAGTTGGCTGCATAGGGCTGTGCCGCAAGCGTATTCGCGAGGTTGGAGTACTGGACATCCTTGCCGTTCGGGATGACATTTCCGTTTGCATCCGTCACAACGTTCGGATTGCGCTGGAAGGTCGCATCCGTCGTGCCTGCACCATAATAGCTCACGATGCCGGTCGTATCAAACGACGCACTCGTGATCCCATCCGCCGTGAGCGTGGCTGCACCGCGTCCATCGGTATTGCCCGCAGTCACAGAGGTGATGTTCTTCGTGGTGTTGTTCGGCGTTGTGTCATACATCTTATTCGCATCGCCGAACCCAAGCGTGATCTTGCGCTTTGCGATGGTACCCGATGCACCCGTGAGATCAAGGCCCGTTTCGGCGTTTGCCGTCGTACCGTTGTACGAAAGGGTATAGTTCTGTCCCTGCGTACCGCCAATCTTTACGTTGTATGCAATGTCCTTGTTGACACCAGCATTCTTATCCGCAACACCCGCATTCACATAGTTCGCCGTGATCGTCATCGTTGCACCGTCATTCACCGACGCACCATTCGATGTACGCACGAGCTTGTTGTCATTCGTCGTACCGGACGCATAGGTGACATTGCCCTTTGCATCGTCGTCAATGAACTTGTCATAGTGCCGCGTATTCGTATCCACAAGGTTTGCATTCGCATCGTAGATTTTGTTGATGCCCGTTTTCTGGGCAAGGTCAAGCGTCAACACACGGCGGTCGATCCTGCCCGTATCCGTCATCTCGAACTCATTCCTGCCCGAGATTTCGATGTTGTTGTTGTTCAGACGGAACTTATAGGTGACACCGATCCCCGTGCCCGCATTGGAGCTCGCATACTTCGTACCTGCGGTATCGATCTCGAGATCGCCGCGCAGATCCGCCGTATGCCCACCGCCGAGATTTGCCGTCGCCGTCGTGATATAGTTCTTCACCTGATCGGACGCGCCCGAGCCATTGTACTTCACCGTGCGCGTGCCGTCGTAGACCTTATGCGCGCCGGTGGTTGCAAAGGTAATATCCGACGTATTGATATTCGCCTTCGTGATCGTGCCCGTGCCGTAGCCGTTCGTCGCAAAGTCATAGTTGTTAGCACCGAACACCGTGCCCATCGCCGTGCCGATGCCCGCGTACTGCACGGATTTGTTCGTGCCCGCGTTCGGGTTGGCGGCAAAGGTCGCATCCGTTGTGCCCGTACCGTACCGACTCGTAATGCCCGTCAGACCCGTGAGATTCGTTCCGCTGACATTGGCAGAGCTATCCTCACGGAGCACCGCTGCATCGGCAACCGAAACAGACGGTGTAATCGACGTATTCGTCGGTGTACCGTCATAGCTCTTCGTCACAGGTGCAAAGGTGACATCCACCTTGCGCTTCGTGATTGTGTTGTCATTCGTCGAGATCGACGACGTAATCGCGCCGTTGTACTTCAGATTGTAGTTGCCCGCATTCGCACTGTCGAGCTTGACATCGTAGTTGACGACCTTGTTCGTGCCCGCGTTCTTGTCCGCATATGTCGCCGTCGACTCGTTTGTCGCGCCGTCGCCGGAGACCAGCCCCGTCATGCCGATGATGTCGTTCGCCGTATTGACGACTGCGTTCGCAGAGTTCTTTGCCACGCCGAGTACACCCGTCGTCGCGTCGTAGGTCTTTGTCAGCGGGCTCTTGACCGTAACCGTGACATCCTTCTTCGTAATGATGCCGTTGCCCTGCTTGGCAAAGGTCGTATTGCCCGGTGCAAGCGAGAAATTCCCGCTTGTCCCTTTATATTTGAGGTTGTAGGTCACGCGCGGCTGTGCACCGCCCGCAACATTCTTCGTATCATAGTTCGCCGAGTCGAGCTCGAGCTCGCCGAGGACACTCACCTGATTCGTGCCAATATTTACAGTCGCACCCGTGATATAGTTCTTGACATCACCGACCGCAGACGAACCGTTCGTCCACTTGACTGCCGTCGAGCCGTCATAAGTCTTCGATGCCTGATTCGTTGTCAGCGTGACCGTCGTCGGATTCAGCACGTACGGCGTGATCTCGCCAAGCCCCTTCGCCGTAGACGCAAGCGTATAGTTGCCCGCATCCGTGCCCGAAAGGGCGAGATTCGAATAGTTGATCCAGTTCTTCTGTGGAGTACCGTCAATCATCTGCGTTGTGCCGTCACCGTTGACGTTCTCACTCTGGAACGACTCCGTGTGCGAGCCAAGTGTGACCGTATCGCCCGAGATGACACCGTCCGTGCCCGTCTTAAAGCCGACCTTTGTCGGGTCGACATTCTTCGTCCCATCATAGACCTTCGTGATCTTTTTGAATGCACCCGAAAGATCCTTCGGCGTGATCTTGCCCGTCGCCGAAAGTGTGAGTCCACCCGCCGCACTCGATGTGCCGCCGTCAAAGGAATAGTTGTTCGCATCGCCATTGATCGTAACCCGATACTGGATTGTCTTGTCGATGGGATTGTTCGAGCCGTCGCGGCGCACATTCTTGTCCGCCACCGTACTGGCATTGTCCATATAGTTCGACGTGATATTAAAGCTCGTGCCGTCCGTCGTGACAAGCTTGTTCGCCGCCGTTGCCCCTGTCACATAGCGCACATTTCCCGTGCTGTCGCTGTCCCGCAGCGCATTCCAATTCTTTGTCGCCGTGTTCTTGAGTGTGGTCGTGCCGTCATAGACCTTGTCGATGCCGGAGTTCTGCACGAGGTCCAGTTCGAGCACGCGGCGCGCGATCGAGCCGCCGCCCGAGACCTTGCCCGCACCGCTCTCAAGGTTCACCCCGTTCAGCGTATAGTTCCTGATCTTTGTGGCATCCCCTGTAGCCTCTACATTGTAGAGCACCTTTGTCGCAGTCGCAACATTCGCCGTCGGGTTGTCGGAGCTATCCGCAAACTGCGCGCCCTGCGAACTGAGACGGAAGAACACGTCGTTCTGATCGGTCGCAATGATGCCCGTCGAGAGACCGGAGTTGGGTGTCAGATGGTCGCCCGTTTTCAGCGTATAGCTGCTCGTGCCGTCATAGACCTTCGTCGCGTTTGCAATATTGCCGTTCGCATCCCGCACCTTGAAATTATTCGGGGAGATGTCGCGGCGGTTGATCGTTCCCTTGCCGTACACCGTATCATCGACCGTATAGTTGCCCGCCGTGGTCGACCCGAACTCATCCTTGAACGCATTCCGCAGATTCGTATACTGCACATCGTGCGGCGTACCGTTGCTTGCATTCACATTTTCGCCAAATGTGGCATCCGTATTTCCACGCCCGTATGTACTGGTCGTCGTCGTATTGGCAGGGCGGACCATCCCCTGATAGCGGTTCGTGAGACGGGTCGCCGTGACGTTGTCGACACCGAGGACAGCCGCGAGCACAGAGCTTGCAGGATCATCCGTAAAACCCGTGACTGTCGCGGAGGTGTTTCCCGCCGTACCGTCATAGGTCTTCGACACATCGCCCATCTTGATATTCAGCTTGCGCGGCGTAATCGTGCCCGCGTTGGCTACCGTAATGGGTGCATTCATCGTCACGGTCTTCGTCGCACCCAAACCATTCGGCGTGCTGATGACATGGTTCCCCGCATCGACGATCTGATAGTCGTCTGCATACTGTCCCGTCAGCTGCCCCGTATAGGTGACCGACTTCTTGATAACGTTGCCGCTGCCGTCGTACGCGACATCCTTGGTCGCATACTCTGCCGTCGAGGTGTTATTGCGTTTCTGATTGTTGACCCAGCCTGTAAAGCTGACGACCGTATCGCCCTTGACAGGATTGCGGTTCCCATCCGTATGTGCGGTGAGACCATCGTAGACCTTTGAGATCTCCTGCGTCGCCGCACGCAGCGAGGCAGGGGTAATAGACCCTTCCGCAGTTACCTGCGCAGGGTTCGCATCCGTGACCGTCTCAAGGTTACGCGGGGAGCCGGCAACACCAAAGGTATAGTTGCTGAGCGGATTGTTCGTCGGATCCAGTGTCTTCGCCTTGACATCATAGGCAATGTGGCGCGCCTCCGAGACGTGCGACGTACGGTTTGCACCTGCCGCATCCTTCGTGAAATGCCCCGGCGAATTCGTCTTGAGCTCGAATACAACCTTGCCGAAATCGTGGCTGACAATGCCCGTATCACCGGATACCGACGCTCCCGTCAGATATGCACCGGACGGTAGGTTGTAGGTGTCCGTGCCGTCATAGACCTTCGTTGCATCAGCGAGCGTACCGTCCGATTTGCGCACCTTGAAGCCCGAGGGATCAATGCGCCGACGCGTGATCGTACCGTCGCCGTACTGCTTCGCATCGAGCTTGTAGTTCGTGCCGAGCGCGTTCGTCAGACCCGCGTACTCCACGGTGCGGCTGCCTGCATTGCGGTTCTCGGCGAATGTCGCCGCCGTCTTGTTGTCACCGTAGCGGCTGGTCACCCCCGTCGTATTCAGATTGGTGACACCGAGGCCGTCCGCATTCAAAACGTCCTTGTTCAGTCCATCGTCGAGATCGCTTGCCGTGATCTGCGTGTTCGTCACCGTACCGTCATAGACCTTCGTCACATCGGCAAACTTCACCGTGACGTTGCGCGACGTGATTGTGCCCGTATAGCCGCCCGAGAGCGTCTTTGTGATCGCGATCGGCGTTACGCCCTCTGTGCCAAGGGTATAGTTATCCGCCTCCACGCCCGTCCCCGCGTCAAAGGATGCCGTGTAGGTGACACTCTGCGTCGTCGGATTGCCGCTGCCGTCGAGTACAACGTTCTTTGTCGCATATTTCGCCGTCGAGGTATTTGTGCGCGCCGTATCTCCTGCGACCCACCCCGAGAGCGTGACGAGATCATCCCCCTTGATGATGTGACGCTTGCCATCGGTCTGGTCGTCCATTGCGTCGTAGACCTTCGTGATATGCTGATTCACAACAGTCGCCGTGAGAGCCTTTGGCGTGATCTTGCCCGCGCCCGTCGCATGGAACGTGCTGCCCAGACTCTTCTTTACACCACCGTCCATGATGTAGTAGTCGGAGAGGCGGTAATTGGTCGCGTTATCCGTCTGTCCCGTCACCTCATAGGCGAGCTTTTCGACATCCTGCACGTTCTTGCTGTAGGTGGTACCGTCATTCTGTGCGAAATGCCCCTTGCCGCCCGTGAGTGCAAACGTGATATGATCCCGGTCGCGTTCGACCAGCCCCGTCGTACCGCCAGTCACGGCATTCGAAGAGATATAGACATTCGAGCTCGGCGTGTACTCGTCGTTGCCGTCGTAGACCTTTTTCGCATCGACCTTTGCATGGTTCGTCTTATCATAGACGTTGAAGTTGTCCCTGAGGATCTGGCGCGGGATGATCTTGCCGTCGAGGTAGACGTTGCCGCCCGTGACCGCTGTCTTTGTCCCACTCGCAGGGGTATAGTACAGCTCATAGTTGCCCGCGTCATTGCCCGTAAGCCCGACATTCGTATACTGAAGCTTGTGGGGACCCGCATGGAGCTGCTCCACACCCGCTTCGTCCGTATACTTCGGACCACCTACATTCGTGAGTGCAACGTCATCCCGCGTGGTATCATCGTCGCCCGTCATGATCGCGCCGTCGGGCATCGTCGGCGTACCTGCGTTGATCTGTGCGAGGGTCAGACCTGTCTTCGTTTTATCCAGTCTGATATTCTCAGAGCCGCCGGTCTGGAACATCGCGCTGTCTTTCACGACGGATGTGCCGTCATAGATTTTGTCGTCTGCCGTATCCTTTTGGATCGTGAGATTGAGCGGTGCCTTGGTAATGGTAGCCTTGCCCGTCAAGTTGCTGAGGGAGCTGCCGTCAAACGTATAGTTCCCTGCATCTGCGCCGCTGAAACCGATCGTACCCGAGAACTTGACATTCTTATCCTTACCGACATTTTTATTGGGATTGTTGCTGTTGTCAACCGTCCATGCCTTGAAGTTGCCCGTGGTAAAGTCAAGGGCGACCGTGCCCGCATCCTTATCCTCCTGCGTAAACCCCGAGGAGCCGATGCCGCCGCTTGTGAGTGCCTCACGGAACGCCTTTGTCACATCGCTCTTGCCGTTATACATGCGCGAAGGACTGAGCGAACCGTTGTCAAGGCTTACGACACGCGGCTTGATCGTGACGTTGACACCGCGCAGATTCGGACCGTCCTGATCCGTCCAGAGAATCGCCTTCGTGCCCACATTGCGGATGCCGTTCGTCTTGTCGAGGTCATGCCCACTCACGTAGTCTTTGACTCCGCTCGTATCGGCGCCCGCACCAAACGTGACATTCGACTTGCCGCCGATGGCATCGGGTGCGTTCTTCTTGTCCACGATCTTCAGATAGTAGCTGTTGTATTCCTTGGAGAGATCCTTGCCGTCGTTGGACGTGGCGACATTGGCCGGATCGTCCTTGTGCGTACCGTCTCCCTTGAAATAGCGGTAGTCGTACGTCGCCTCAGACGAGACACCCATAAATGCGGTCAACAAAGGAAGCGTCCGCCCCTCGTAGATGCGCCATTTCGCACCGGGTGCACCTGTATTATTGATGGCATTGCCCCAACCTGAATAGGAGGCAACAGATGTCATAGAGCCGCCGCCTGTCCCCGAGCCTACGAGCGTGGCTTGTCCTGATGATTTATCAATTTTAAATGTATTCTTTGAAACATTTCCCGTGAGGTTTCCCTCGTTATACGAAAACTGTCCCATTGCGAAAGAATTCTCTACATACGTCCCATTATCAGGATCAATCATATAGATAAAAAACATGCGTTGAGAAGTCGGAATACGTGATAAGAAGCGCGCATCACTATAGGTGTTGTAGATATTTGTCCCGGTTGCCGACGTACCAATAATACCGCCGCCATCGCCAATCGTTGCTTTACTGTAAACACCATCAAGTGTGGTATTTTCAGTTCCTCCTACAATACCGCCATGCTGTCCAGTTCCGCCATCTACGACCGTATCTTTCACATAGACATTGCGAATCTGTGTGCCGCCCTCACTATATGCCGCAATGCCACCTGCATAGTCTGACACACCAGTATTTCCTGTGATTTTGGCACCGACAACGCCAAAATTTTCAAGGCGTGCTCCACTTGTCGCTCCAAAAAGCCCCGCACGGCTTACACCCGAAACCTTAAAATTCTTCACCTTAAAGAAGTTGCCGTCCAACTTCCCCTTGAACGGATTCGTCGCATTGCCCAGCGGCGTATGCGCCGCCCCACCAAAGTCAATGTCGTTTTCGAGCATATAATTGCCCTTGCGACTTGTGTCATCAGTGTTAATCGCAGCGAGTTCAGCTTTTGTACTGACGAGCTGATAGTAGTTATCTGCCGCTGTCGCATTTGCGCCATTGACTTGATACGCCGTCACAGCGGGCACATTTCCGCTCTTGTATCCGATATGAGCATAACCGCCGTTTGCCGTATCCGTGTGAAGCACAACAAGGCTTGCCGTCGTGTGCACATTTGCTGCATTGAGGAAGCGGATGTTCTTGCCGTGCACCTCGACCGTATCCGCCGTGATCTTGCCCATATTGACGACATCGGCTTTGAGCGGGGCAGTATCTACGAGAGGCGATGCGTGCGATGAGCCAGTCGCATTAAATGCCGAAAGGTTCAGTGTCCCCTCCTCCTGCGTGGAGACATAGAGATGCCCGACGTTGACCTCAGCGGACTTGCCGAAGATGACACCGTTCGGGTTGACAATATAGACCTCGTTGCCGCCCTTGATTGTACCGTTGATATTCGAGGTGTTCGCACCCGTAACGATATTCAGATAGTTATGTGCCGCCGCTCCTGTCACACCACCATCATATTGAACAGTTTCGCCCTGATTGACGGAGTAGTCGCGCCAGTTGATAACATTGTTCGTCGCTGTGGATGTGATCTTCGTCGTGTTCGCCGTATTACGGTCGACATTGACACCCGTCGTATAGTCATGCTCGCCCGTCGGCGCAGCAAATGCAACCTGTGGAATCAAAAAAGCACCCGCCATACCTGCGAGCAATGCATAACGCACACGCTGCGATAATTTCGTTCGATAGTTCTTCATTTTCCGCTCTCCCATGGATATATTGCTGCTTATGTAGTATATCGGACATTATAGTACATTTAATAATAGCATATACAGTAAATAAAAACAATAAATCCTCCAATCGTCCTAAAGATGATTGGAGGATTTTCCTAAAAACTATTTTACTGGAGCAGACTCAGCACTGCACTCGAGTTCTGATTTGCCTGTGCGAGCATCGCCTGCGCCGACTGCGTGAGCACGTTGTGCTTCGTATACGCCGTCATTTCCTTCGCCATATCCGCATCACGAATCGTGGACTCCGATGCCTGCACGTTCTCGGATGCGACAACGAGGTTGCTGCTCGTATAGCCGAGACGGTTCTGTGCCGCACCAATCGCGACCGCCTGATCAGTTGCCTTGATGAGCGCATTCTCAAAGACATTGATCGCGGCATTGGCTGCCTCACGAGTCGTTACCTGAATCTTGGGGCCGCCACCAACAACAGAAATGCCGGCTCCAAGGGTGGCGGTGTTGTGATCCCAGCCGCGTCCCGTTTGCGATTGGAGTCCAAGAGCTACCGAGCGCATATCCGTGAAGCCAACTTTAACCGCCTGATTTGCTTTTGTCCCCGTCTGCAGGGTCAGTGAATTGTCAGGAGAAGGATTCTGCGCACGTACCGTTTCCTTAAAGGCATCCAAAACCGCATTGACTTCATTGCGCATTTTCCCACTGCTGTCTGTTACAGCAAAAGTGATACCGGCAATTTGCCCGTTCACCCCCGGATCATGTGAACGGATGGTAATTCCTGGTTGATTATCCGGTGTAAACACATCTCGTCCATATTCGTCAACGCCAACTTTCGCGGTTTTACTGAAATACCCTGCGTCTGTATTGGTGATGATTCCCATCGCGGCAACCAAATTACTAGTGCCAATCGGAGAAATAGATCCTGTATACGTGACACCGTTACGAGTCCATGAAGCCGTAATGGTATCCGAAGAATGAATCCCTACGTCATTCCCATCACGACGTTTTAGTTCTGTCAAAGGTCGAACAGGGTTTGTTGAAGGATGAAGGCTCATATTGGTAAAACTTGTATACGTACCGCCGCCCGAAGGACCTTTTACAAGTCCGTTCTTAGTTCCATCAATCAGATACTTCCCATTGTACGTTGTCAACGCATTATCATCAATCTGATCGATCAGATGGTCGACTTCCTTCTGGATGAGCGCACGATCCTCGTCCGTGTTTGTGTCGTTCGCCGCACTGATTGCCTTATCCTTGAGGGTCTTCAGAATCTCAATGGTGGACTGTACCGCCCCCTCTGCCGTCCGCAGCAGAGCAGAGCCGTTATTCGTGTTCACATCGTCCTGATCGAGCGCACGTACCTGCACGCGCATCCGCTCAGAGATCGCCATCCCAGAGGCGTCGTCTCCGGCACTGTTGATCTTCATGCCCGAAGAAACCTTCTGCAGACTCTTCGACAGCTCGCTCTGATTCTTGTTGAGCGTATTGAGCGTATTCACCGCCGACATATTATTTTTGACCACCATCGCCATAAAGACTGCCTCCCTGACTGTTATCTATGGTTTTGTTCCGAAATAATTGCATAAATGGACGGAGATACGCCGTCTTGAAAGTTATATCGTCGAAATGATGAGGGGACTTAAGTAGATTTATGTGAGATTTTCATCTCGTGCGTCATGTAACCCACCGACTCTCCTTCGATCATCTTGACCTTCTGTATCTGCTCATCAATCTCCTGCACAAATCGATCTGCTGTCAGCACTCCATCGACATACTGCAAGAATGCCTTGATGGAGGAGTCGATCTCTCCTATCGTGCCCTTCGTATTGAGAAATATCTTGCACGCATCATCCCGCAGCCGTAAATCCGTATCCTCAACACAGCGGTTCTCAAACGTATAGAGATATCGTCCTGCATCAAACGGATAGAACGGACAGATAAAGATGATAATGGTCGGGTTCAGGCTGTCATAGTCCGCGCCCGATGCGAGCAGGTCAGCATCACCTCTCTGCTTCTATTTTACGAATTTTTGAGATAGAGCGCAAGAAAAACAAGGAGTTAAATAATCTCTGCTTGTCATACATCGTCTGCTCTGATAGGATATATATAGCGGAGGTGAAAAAATGCCGGAAATCACCAGATTCTACGGAATCGTTATTAAGATTTTCTTCCAAAACGAGCATAACCCGCCCCACATCCACGCCATCTACGGCGAGCACAACGCTCTGTTTTCAATCAAAGATATGCAAATGATCGAAGGCGACCTACCTGCAAGAGCGGTTAAATTAGTACAGGAATGGGGCAGACCGTTTGCTAAAGAACTTCAGCAGATGTGGGATACAAAAGAGCTGAAAAAACTCCCTCCGCTGAAATAAATCACATCGAAAGGAGCTAGTTCCCATGCTGTCCATCAAAGTTACAAAAGTCATACCGCTCGATCATCTGCGTCTGTTGGTTTTTTTCGAGAATGATGTGAACAAAATATTCGATGTCGCCGCACTCATGGAAGAATGTCCGGAGTTCGAGATCCTGCGCGATCCCGCCCTGTTCCAGTTGGTCAAGGTCGAGCCGGGCGGCTATGGTATTTCATGGACGGATGAGCTCGACTGCTCGGAAGGTGAACTCTGGGAAAATGGCGTCGAGATTCCTCTGACCGCCGCTGATTTTGCCCGATATGCAAATTACGAGATGATGCACATAAAGAAAGCCTCGTAGAGATTTTATAAACACAACGAATGCCCCTCGGAGACGTGAAATCTCCGAGGGGCATTCGTGAGTTTAGTAACTATTTCATAAGTCTACGCAAAAAGTTCCACCTGATTGCTCTCCATCATGCCGTCGAGGCAGCCGTGTGCACGCAGGAGTTCGATGGCGGGGGTGGGGATGTGGGAGCGGGTGGCGAGATCCTCGATGGAGATGAAGCGTCCGTATTGGCGCGCCTCGACGATTGCCTGCGCCGCTTTCTGCCCCATGCCGGGGAGTGCGGTGAACGGCGGGAGGAGGGAGTTCTCTCGCAGGATGAATTTCTCCGCATCGGATGCGTAGAGATCAACGGGGTCGCAGGAGAAGCCGCGCAGGTACATCTCCCATGCGAGCTGGAGCACGATGAGGATGTCCTGCTTCTTGTTGTCGAGCTTGCCGCGATGCTCACGCGCCTCGGCGTTCAGTGCGTCGATTGCCGCCTTGACGGCTTCCTTTCCCTTCGCGATGATGTTCGCGTCGAACTCATCGGCGCGGATGGAGAAGTAGGCGGCGTAGTAGGCAAGCGGATAATGCACCTTGCAGAAGGCGATGCGGTAGCCCATCATGACGTATGCGGTCGCGTGGGCGCGCGGAAAGAGGTATTTGATCTTCTGGCAGGACTCGATGTACCACTCGGGAATGCCGCCCGCGCGCAGCTTTTCTACGACGTCCGCAGTGATGCCCCTGCCCTTTCGCACGTTCTCCATGGTCTTGAACGAAAGCAGTGGCTCGATGCCGTTCTGCATGAGGTAGTTCATGATGTCATCGCGCGCGGAGATCGCGTCCTTCAGCGTGCTCGTACCCGCCTTGATGAGATCCTGCGCGTTGCCGAGCCAGACGTTCGTGCCGTGGGAGAATCCCGAGATGCGCACGAGATCGGCAAAGCAGTCGGGGTTCGAGTCATCGATCATCTTCTGTGTGAACGAGGTGCGGAACTCGGGGATGCCGTACGTGCCCATGTTCGCGCCGAGTTCCTCGGGGCTGATGCCGAGCGCCTCGGTCGAGGTGAAGATGGACATGGTGGCAGGATCGTCGAAGGGAATCGTCTCAGGATCGCGGTGGGTCAGCTCCTCGAGCATCTTGATGACGGTCGGGTCATCGTGCCCGAGAATGTCGAGCTTGACGAGACGCTCACTGATGGAGTGATAATCGAAATGGGTGGTAAGCGTGTCGGACTCCATGTTGTTCGCGGGGCGCTGGATGGGCGTGAAGTAGTGCACGTCCATGTCACGCGGCACGACCATGATGCCGCCCGCATGCTGTCCCGTGGTCGCCTTGACGCCCATGCAGCCGCGCATCATATGCTCAATGTACGGCCGCCCCTTCGTCTCGCCCTGATCCTCGTAGTAGTGCATGGCGTAGCCGTAGGCGTTCTTGTCCTGCAAACCCGAGATCGTGCCAGCGCGGAAGACGTTCATCTTGCCGAAGAGAACTTCGGTGTATTTGTGCGCCGTTGGCTGATAATCGCCCGAGAAGTTGAGGTCGATATCGGGGACTTTGTCGCCGTCAAACCCCAGAAAGACCGCAAACGGGATGTTGTGCCCGTCCTTCGTGAGCGGCGTGCCGCAGACGGGGCAGTCCATCGACGGCAGGTCAAAGCCGCTCCCGACCGAGCCGTCGTCGATGAATTTGTTGTACTGACAGTGGCGGCAACGGTAGTGCGGCGGCAGCGGGTTGACCTCGGTGACGCCGATCATGGTCGCAACGAAGGACGAGCCGACCGAACCGCGCGAGCCGACGAGGTAGCCGTCGTCGTTCGACTTCTTGACGAGGCGCTGCGCGATAATGTAGAGCGCGGAAAAGCCGTGCCGCAGGATCGGTTTCAGCTCGAGCTCGAGGCGGTCGGACACAACCTTCGGCAGATTCTCGCCGTAGAGTTTGCGCGCGCGCGCGTACGACATCTCCTGAATCTCACGGTCTGCGCCCGGCACCATCGGTGCATAGAGCTCGTCCGGGATCGGGAGGAAACGCTCGACGCTCTCCGCGATCCTGCGCGGATTCGTCACAACGCACTCATAGGCGCGCTCTGCGCCGAGGTAGTCGAACTCCGTGAGCATCTCATCCGTCGTACGCAGATAGAGCGGCGGCTGACGATCCGCGTCGCGGTAGCCGTTCGCCTTTTGCAGCATGGCGCGGTAGACCGCGTCCTCGGGGTTGAGGAAGTGCACGTCGCAGGTCGCAATCAGCATTTTGCCGAGCTTCTTTGCGAGCGCGTCCACCTTGCGGTTGATGTCCCTCAGATCCTCATCCGTGTGGATTGGGAAGCGGTCGTCGATCTTGAGGAAGTCGTTGTTGTGAATGGGCTGAATCTCGAGGAAGTCATAGAATTTCGCGATTTCCTCAAGTTCCTCGTCGGGACGCCCCGCGACGATGCTGCGGATGAGTTCGCCCGCCTCGCACGCAGAGCCGACGATGATCCCCTCGCGGTACTGCTGCAAGATGGCGCGCGGTACGCACGGACGCCCGCGCTTCTTCGTCCCGCGGAAATAGCGGATGTGCGAGAGCGAGACGAGTTTATAGAGGTTGTAGAGTCCCGTCTTGTTCTGGGCGAGGAAGATGATGTGATGGGCGCGCTGATCCTCGGGCTTGTCGAGGAGGTATCCCTCCATGCCGTAGATGATCTTGATGTCCGTGCCCTTCTTCTTGAGGGCGCGCGCTGTGTTCATTGCCTCGGGAAACGCCTGTACGACGCCGTGATCCGTGATCGCCACCGCCGGCCATCCCCAGCGCGCCGCTGTCTCGACAAGCACCTTCGGCGGGACGACGGCATCGAGTGCACTCATCTTCGTATGCGCGTGCAGTTCGACGCGCTTCACCTCTGCCGTGTCCTCACGCTGCGCTACATTGCGCTTTTCGATGGAGTCGATGAAAAGAACGTAGTCGCTGACAAATTTATCGTATTCGATCTTGCCCTGGATGCGGACAGCGCAGCCTTTGCCAATCGCCTTTAGAATGCGGTCGACCTCTGCGTCGATGTCCTCCTGCGTCGTCTTGCCGCGCACGCCAAAGAATTTTTTACACGCAATGCCGTTCGTCTTGTCGGCGAATTTCAGCAAGAGGATGTACGCGCCCGATTTGAGCTTGTTCGCCTGCGGGGAGAAGATCTCGCCCTCGAGGACGATGTTCTTCACCTCGTCCTCGATCACGCCGAGCTCGCGCGCCTCACCCGATACGCCGCGCCCGATGATGACGCCTTCGGGCAAGTCCTTGGGTTTTGTGCCCTTTGCAGCGCGTGCGGGGGCAGCTGCGGGTGCTTCTTTTTTCACGGGCGCAGGCATGGGCGGCGGCGTCCAGTCGGCAGCGGGCATCTCACCGATCTCGCACTCCATGCAGATGACCTGACAGGCGCAGCCGACATGGGTGCGGACAGCCGATTCGATGCGCTTTGCAGCGGAGCTCTGCGCGAACAGCTCCGCACCGAACATGCCCGGCACAGAGAGGCGGATGACGTTGCCGTCGACGGCGTACTCCGTCTGACGCAGCGTGTGAAAGAGGACTGCGTCCTCCCCTGCCGCCTCGCGCACGACGCGCTCCCAGAGCGGCGCAATGGCAGGTGCGAGCGCGATGACGTTCTGTTGCACGAATGCGCCCGCAAGCCCGTAGTTCTCCTCGACCTGCCGCGCCATCGCGGCGATCAGTTCCTCATCGAGGACGGCGGGCGTGCCGATGACAAGCTCCCACGTATTTTCCTCTGCCGATACCTCGACGTGACGCAGCGTGCACGCACGCAAAAGCGCCCGCTCCTCGTCGGAGAGGGCGAGCCCGCGCAGAAGGCGGAGGAGCATGTCCTCCGCACTGGGTAGAATCCGATAGGTCTTGTTCATTCGTCGTAGAGCCTCTTATACTGTTCCCTGTCCTCGAGCACGCGGCGCACATAGAGCCGTGTCTCGGGGTAGGGGATCGCCTCGATCTCGTCAAACTGTCCGTTCCAGTGATAGCGCTCCATCCAGTCGCGCACGTTGCCGCGCCCCGCATTGTACGCGGCGAGCGCGAGGATGTCGTTGCCGCCGAACTCGCTCTCGAGCTCGGCGAGGTACCAGACGCCGTAACGGATGTTGAGTGCGGGGTCGTAGAGATAGTCCTCGGTAAAGGGTTCGTCCAGCTGCCGTGCAATCCACGCTGCTGTCTGCGGCATGAGCTGCATGAGTCCAAGTGCACCGCCGTCGGAGCGGGCGCGCGGCTGAAATTTGCTCTCGTGCTTGATGACGGCAGCGACGAGGTAGGGATCGATGCGGTAGTGCACGGCGCTCGTCTCGATGTAGCTGCGGTAGTCATAGGGATAGATGTAGCTGCGCTCCACCCAGCCCCAGCCGCCGACAATGACAAAGACGATGACGGCGACGACGAGTGCACGGAGCCCCCACCAGAAGACGCGCCGCAGATTACGAACGCCCAATGATCCGTTCCCTCCAAAGTTGTTCAATACATTCCCGTGTTTCTTCCACTGTTCCGCTGTTGTCGATGACGATGTCCGCGCGCGCGCATTTCTCTGTGAGCGGCATCTGTGCGGAGATGCGTGCCCGCGCCTCTCCTTCGCTCATCGACTTATCCCGCGCGAGGAGACGCGCAAGCTGCTCCTCCGCGGGGAGCGCAACGACCCATACCTCATCGGCGAGCGCATCCCAGCCCGCCTCAAAGAGCAGCGGCACATCCAGCACCGCTGCTCTCTTCTCCGCTGCGCGTGCCGCACGCAGACGCTCCTCTGCCGCCGCGCGAATCAGGGGATGCGTGATGGCATCCACCTCGGTGCGCACAGTGGGGTCGGCAAAGACGCGTGCGGCGATTGCCGCGCGGTCGAGTGTGCCGCCCGCCGTCACAATCCCCCTACCGAAGCGCTCCACATATGCGTTAAAAATCGCCTGTCCCGGCTGCGAGAGCTCATGCGCGAGCGCGTCCGCGTCGATGATCGCCGCGCCGTGCGCACGCAGCGCCCTGCTGACGGTGGATTTGCCGCAGGCAATCCCGCCCGTAAGCCCGATGATCTTCACCGCTACTTCGCCTCCGCCCAGTTCTTCCCAACGTGCACATCCACGGCAAGCGGCACGGCGAGTTCTGCCGCGCCGCTCATCTCCGCGCGCAGGATCTCCGTGACCTGTGCGATCTCCGCTTCCACCGCCTCGAGCACAAGTTCATCGTGCACCTGCAGGAGGATGCGGCTCTGCACGCCCGCTGCACGCAGGGCATCGTGGGCACGAATCATTGCGATCTTGATGAGATCGGCAGCTGTGCCCTGGATGGGCGTATTCATCGCCATGCGCTCGGCAAAGGAGCGCTGCATGAAGTTGCGACTATTTATGGCAGGCAGATCGCGCCGCCGTCCATAGAGCGTCGTAACATAACCGTTTGCGTGCGCATCCGAAACCATTTTGTCGAGAAATGCGCGCACACCGTGATAGCGCTCGAAGTAGCGCTCGATGTAGCCCCCCGCCTCCTTGCGTGAAATGCCGAGGTCGCGCGAGAGGCCGAAATCGCTCAGCCCGTAGACGATGCCGAAGTTGACCGCCTTTGCGCGGCGACGCTGCTCCCCCGTCACCTCCGCGAGCGGTACGCCGAACACCTCCGACGCCGTACGCGCGTGGATGTCCTGTCCCGTGCGGAATGCGTCGATCATGGTCTCGTCGCCCGACATATGCGCGAGGATGCGCAGCTCGATCTGCGAGTAGTCCGCCGAGAGGAGCGCATCATAGCCCGCCCCCGGCTCGAAGAGCGCACGTACGGCGCGCCCTTCTTCTGTGCGCACGGGGATGTTCTGGAGGTTCGGGTCGGAACTCGAGAGCCGCCCCGTCGCCGTCACTGTCTGGTTGAAGCTCGTGTGCACGCGCCCCGTCGCGGGACGGATGAGCGCACCGATGCCCTCGAGATAGGTCGAGCGCAGCTTCGTCCACATACGGTAGGTCAGCACCTTGTCCACGATGGGATGTCGGTCGCGCAGCTCCTCGAGCGTCTCGGCGTTCGTCGAGTAGCCCGTCTTCGTCTTCTTGATCTTGCTGCCCTCTGCGAGTCCGAGACGCTCAAAGAGAATCTCACCGAGCTGCTTGGGCGAGCTGATGTTGAACTCCGTGCCCGCCAGCGCGTGAATCTCCGTGACGAGCGCCTCGATACGCGCATTCGCCGCCGTCAGCTCGCGCTCGAGTGCCGCGCGGTTCACATAGATGCCCGTCTGTTCCATCGCCGCAAGTACGGGCACGAGGGGCAGTTCGATTTCCCGATAGAGCGGCATGAGCCCCGCCCCATCGAGTGCCGTCCGCAATGCGTGTGCAGTCTGCGCGGCAAGGAGAGACTCATGCACAGCGCGCTGCTCCGCAGACGCATCCTCGGACACGGCGGAAAACTCCGCGCCGCAGGCAAATGCGGCGCGCGCGAGGTCACGCTTATTCTCCTCGGGACGCAGGAGGTAGTCCGCCAGCTCAAGATCAAAGACGTGTGCCCCAACGGAAAGCCCCGCCTGCGCATAGCGCTTTGCATTCCAGAGCACAACAGGACGCTCCGCGAGCACAGCATGCACAGCATCAAACTCCGATGCGTCCGCGCGCAGAATGCGCCGCTCCGCTCCGTAGGAAAGGGCGAGTACGTCGATCTGCACGAAGGGGGCTGTGCCGCTGAATACCGCACCGACAGCAATCTCCTCCGCCGCGCGCAGCGATACGAGATCGGCAGCGGAAAACGCCGCCGCCTCGAGGTTCACCTGTGCAGCGGCTGCGACCTCCTCGCCAAAGAGCGACTGTTCCACCCCAACGGCGGGCGCGAACGCAGAGAGATAGTCCGAGAACGCGCGCCCTACTGTCCGCAGCTCGTATTCTTTGCAGAATGCCTCAAGCGCTGTGCGGTCGGGCTGCATGCGAAAGCCCTCCGCTTCATAACGGAGTTCCGGCACATTGCATTCGATTGTCGCGAGCTGCTTCGAGAGCAGTGCCTGATCCCGATACTCCACAAGCGAGGTGCTGAGTTTCTTCCCGCTGACCTCAGCGGCGTGATCGAGCACGTTCTCGATGCTCTCATATTGCAGGAGCAGCTTTGTCGCGGTCTTTGACCCCACGCCGGGCACGCCCGGAATGTTGTCCGAGCTGTCCCCCATCAGCCCCTTCAGGTCGATGAGGCGGATCGGGGCGAAGCCGTACTCCTCCTCGAACGCTGCCGTATCGTAGTGGCGCGTGTCGCTGATCCCCTTTTTCGTCAGGAGAACGGTGAGATTCGTACGGATGAGCTGCAGGGCATCGCGGTCGCCCGTCACGACGATGGTCTCCGTCCCCGTCTCCGCCGCCTGCGTCGCGAGCGTGCCGATAATGTCGTCCGCCTCGTAGTCATCCATCTCGAGGAACGGGATGCCGAGCGTCTCGGCGAGCTCCTTCAGCAGCGGAATCTGGGCGATCAGCTCCTCTGGCGTCTTGTCGCGCGTGCCCTTATACTCCGGATAAAGCGCCGTGCGAAACGTCGTGCGGCTCTTGTCAAACGCGATGACGATCTGCGTCGGCGCGAGCTCCTTCAGGAGCTTTACGAGCATCATTGCAAAGCCGTGCACGGCATTCGTGTGGACGCCGCGCGCATTCGGCGGGAGCTGCAGCGCGTAGAACGCGCGAAAGAAAAGGCTGCTCCCGTCGAGTACGGCGAATCTCTCCGCGCTCACAGGGTCGGCATATCCGCATCCTCAAGTCGCATGAGGACGAAGCAATAGTCGGAGAGGCGGTTGAGGTAGCGCAGGTCGACCTCTGCCACAGAGCCGCGGCGTGCGAGCGTCCATGCGTGGCGCTCTGCGGTGCGCGCGGTCGTGCGTGCCAGATCAAGTATTGCGCTCGACTTCTTGTCGCCCGGGATAATGAACTCCTTGAGCGCAGGCAGGCTCTCCTCGATGTTTGCAATCTCCGCCTCGATTCCCGTGATCATCTCCTCCGTGATGCGGGGCGGCTTGTTGCGGCTCGCAAAATCCGCCATGAGCATGCCAAGCTGCTTCTGCACAGCGAGGATGTTGTCCTTCACGCGCTTGTTCTCCGAGAACGCACGCGCCATGCCGAGCGTCGAACCGAGGGTATCCACAATGCCGTACACCTCGACGCGCAGATCGTCCTTTGCAATGCGCTCGCCCGTATAGAGACTCGTCTGTCCCTGATCACCGGTTTTTGTCACAACACTCATTGTACTTCCTCCTCTGTGGATAAATGAACCCAGCCTTGCAAATGTGCAGAGCCGGGCAGCCAAGATCAAATATACTCAAAAAATCTCCGTCTCACTGAAGAAGATGTGCACCTCGCGCGCAGCGCTCTCGGGGCTGTCGGACGCGTGCACCGCGTTCTCGCTCCCATTCTTTGCAAAGCGCTTGCGGATCGTGCCATCCGCCGCATTCGCCGGATTCGTCGCACCATGCAGCTCGCGCACACGCGCAATCGCGTTCTCACCTGCAAGCACCATCGCCACGAGCGGCGCGGAGGTCATGAACGCGGAGAGCTCGCCGTAGAACGGCTTCTCGAGATGCTCCGCGTAGTGAATGCGCGCAATGCGATCTGTCATCTGCATCATCTTCATCGCGCGAATCTGGAGCCCTGCCTCCTCATACGCCTTCGTAATGTCTCCGATGTGATGCGCTCCGACGGCATCCGGCTTGATGAGAACCAGCGTCTGTTCCATTACTTCATCTCCTCAATGATACGTTTGTACTCCGCTCCGAGCCCGGCATAGTTCTCCGCCGCCGCCCGCAGCGCCTCGATCTCATCGTCGCGCAGCGCGCGCACGATCTGAGCAGGGTTGCCGAATACAAGCGAGTTCGACGGAATCTTCTTGTGCTGCGGCAGGAAGGTGCCCGCGCCGATAACGACGTTCTCGCCGATCTCGGAGTAGCCCATCACGATCGAGCCCATGCCGATCAGCGTATTGTCCCCGATGCGGCTGCAATGCACGACGGCATTGTGCCCAATGAGCACATTGTCCCCAATGTGGACGGGTACATCACGCATGACGTGAATCGTCGCGTTCTCCTGGATGTTCGTATTCGCGCCGATGGTAATCGGCTGAAAATCGCCGCGCACCACAGCGCCGAACCATATGCTCGAACCGGAGCCGACTGTCACGTCTCCGATGACTGCCGCCGTCGGCGCAATGAACGCGGACAGATCAATCACGGGAGTCTTGCCCCGATAGGGCAGGATGATCTTATCCATCTATTCCGCCTCCTTCGTATTCTCTCTTTTCTTCACTCTGCTCAGATGTATTATACCACGCCTTTTCATTCTCCAACAAGAATTTTTTCAGTATTCGTACGCGCTGCTCGCGCAGCCAAGTTCCAATCTCTGCGCCCGTGAGATCCGTCGGAGCGGAACGGCCTGTGATGGTCTGCATGGTGCGGAGAGCCTCCGCGCCGTGTGCGAGGTAGTGTGGCAGAGAGCCGTGATCGGCGCGGATGATAATGTTGAACTCCGCCAGCGAAAGCCCCGACGCGCCGATGCCAAGCAGGAGATCGGCGATCTTGCCGAGCCGCGTGAGGCGGGGCGCACGCATATGCTGACGGATGACAAACGACGCCGCCTTCATCCAGTCGTGCGGGAGCGTCATACGCGCATTCCACGCGGCGAGTGCCGTGAGCCCCGTCTTCTCGTGTCCGTAGTGATGCGGCAGCATTTCCTTCGGCGTCAGCCCCTTGCCGAGATCGTGGACGAGCGCGGCAAAACGTGTCTTGATTTCAGCCGTCTCCTCAGCAACGGCATCCACCATCGCAAGTGTATGCGCGAGGGCATCGCCCTCGGGGTGAAACTCCACGGGCTGCACCTGCCCCTCGAGCGCCGCGATCTCAGGAAATGTCACGGCGAGGAGATCGGCTGCCCGCAGCACGCGGAAGAATACGGATGGATGCGGGGCAGCAAGCGCGCGGCGCAGCTCCGCCATCAATCGTTCCGTCGGCTCGCGGCGCAGCTCATCCGCGCATGCACGCATATAGAGAAGAGTACCCTCCTCCACGCGGTAGCCGAACTCTGCCGCCTGCCGCGCGGCGCGCAGCGCGCGCGCGGGATCATCTGTAAAGTGTTCCGAGACCGCACGAATCACACCCGCTGCGAGATCGGCACGCCCGCCGTAGGGGTCGAGCAGAGTGCCCTCAGGGAGCTCTATCGCCATCGCATTCATCCGCGTGTCGCGGCGATAGAGATCCTCCTCGATCGTCACCGTTGGATCGAATGTGACATCAAAGCCGCGATAGCCTACGCCCGTCTTGCGCTCCCTGCGTGCAAACGCAACCTCGCGGCGCACGCCGTCCACGCGTACATGATAAACGGGGAACGCCTTTCCAATCTTTTCCGCATGCGGAAAGAGTGCATGAAAACGCTCCTCGGCAATGCCCGTCACGGCATAGTCGACATCCTTTGCCGCGACACCGCGAAAGTGATCGCGCACGCAGCCACCGACGCGAAAGATACGTGCGCCCGCATCCCGCAGTGTGCGCACAAAATCCGCCTCCGTCATCTCTTTACCCCCTTTTGGAGAGCAAACAAAAAAGCATCACCGTGCGTGATGCTCTCATTTCGATTGGTGGGCCCACTTGGACTTGAACCAAGGACCGACCGGTTATGAGCCGGTTGCTCTAACCAACTGAGCTATAGGCCCCAAACAAAGTGGAGAGCACGCAAGGCTCTCACCCGTGGACGAATCGCAGATTCATGCAGATCGGCAATCCTCCCACTTCTTCAAAAAAACCTGCGCAGAGCGCAGGTCAGATAAGCGATGGAGCGGAAAACGAGGCTCGAACTCGCGACCCCCACCTTGGCAAGGTGGTGCTCTACCACTGAGCTACTTCCGCATCCGTCACTGACAGTACTGTCAATCAACAAGGGATATTTTAACAAGAGAAGGGATTTCTGTCAAGGAGTATTTTTCAATCAAAAAGGGGCACGTTCACCATGCGCGCCCCTCCAAAATATTGCTTACACCTTAAACTTATCCGTCTCGGACTGCAGATCCGTTGCCATGTCGGCGAGGCTGCGGCTCGAGGAGGCGATCTCCTCCATGCCCGCCGCCTGTTCCTCAGTTGCTGCGGAGACGTTATGCGACTCGCTGCCGATGCCCTTTGCCGAGGTATCCACAGCGCTCATGCCCTGAATGATCGAGTTCATGTTCTCGCGCAGTTCGAGGACACGCTTGCTGACGGCGAGCGATGCGGTCTTGACATCCTCGACCATGTTCAGGATCAGCGAGAAGGTCTCGCCCGTCGCCGTGACGTTCTCCTTGCCCTTCTCAGCCTCACGGCGCCCTTCCTCCATCGAGGCAACGGCGTGGTTCGTCTCCTCCTGGATGCTGCGGATGAGCTCGGAGATCTGCTGCGATGCGTTCTGCGACTCCTCCGCGAGCTTGCGGACTTCCTCTGCAACGACAGCGAAGCCGCGCCCGTGCTCTCCTGCACGCGCCGCCTCAATCGCCGCGTTGAGCGCGAGGAGATTCGTCTGTCCCGAGATGCTCGAGATGATCTCGACGATATTGCCAATCTCCTTCGAGCGCTCACCGAGCTTGCTGACAATCTCGCCTGTCTGCTGAACGGTGCGCGCGATCGAGTTCATCTGCTCGACCGTCGTCTGCACGAAGGCATTCCCCTCCGCCGCCTTCTCCGCCGTCGCCTGCGTCTGCTCACGCGCACGGCGCTGATTTGTAATCGCCTCTTCCAAGCCGCGCTGGAATTCCTCCACAGTCACGCGGCTCTCGTCGATGCTCTGCAGCTGCTTCTCCGCCGCCTCTGCGACCTCCGTGATGGACTGGGCAACATTCTGCGTCACCTGCGCCGACTGGTTTGCATTCGCCGTCAGTTCCTCCGACGAGCTGGCAACATCCGTTGCCGTCGTCTTGATCTTGCGGATCATTGCCTGCATGCTCTCGACCATTGTGTTGAACTGATGGGCAATGTGTGCAAACTCATCATCGCCGTCCAGCACGATCTTCGAGCGCAGATCACCGCCCGCAATATGGCGCGCCCCGTCGAGAATCGTATCCACAGAGTTCTTGATATTTTTGAGAAGCAGGACAAGGATGACGATCGAGAGAATGACAACAACGGACAATGCAATGATCGTCGTCAGCCACACGCCCGAGAAAACATCCTCACTGTGCGCCATCTCCGCGCGCGCGAGACGCACGCTGTCCGCCTTGTCCTCCTCGAGGATGTCCGTCATGCGCTTGTAGACATCCGCCTGCTCATTGAATGCCAGCTCGACGGCGCCCTCTTGGTCACCTGCATCCATGAGATCCGTTGCGTGCTGACGCGCTTCCGCATAATTCTTGCGTTCCTGCTTGAGTTTTTCGAGACGCGCAAGCTTCTGCGTGCGATCTGCCTCGTTTGGGAACGGCGCTTCCTGGATCGCCTTCTCATACTCCTCGTATGCCTTGTTCAGCTTCGGCGTGAGCTGGGAGATCAGTCCTGCTGCACGCGCACGCTCCTCCTCGTTCGGCGCGGTGATACGCATGAGTTCGTACTCACGCCCGTCCGCCGAGAGCGCCTGCACCTGACCGCCCACATTGAGAACGTGCGCCCAACTGAACACACTGACCGTGTTGTTGTTGAGCACGCCGCTCGCGTGATTTGCATAGAATCCATAGCCGGCAAACATGACGACCAGGAATCCAATGCTCAGTACGATTTTCTTTGCTACTGACATTTCTCAATTCCCTCCAAAAACAAACAAAGGATTCTCTCAGCTTCAGTAAAATGAAACTTCCCTTAGAGTATTTTGATTATAACACCGACTCTTTCAAAAAACCATATGGCGACAAAGTTTTTTATATGATATACTGACACTGTGCTTACAATAAATAAACAAAAGGACGGACAGCAATGGCAAAAATGTTAAAAAAGCTGCAACAGAAGATTACACCACCGGAAAAGCCAAAGGCAGCGCCGCCTCCGGGCAAGGATTATCTGCTTCTCATCCTCATGGCATTCACCGTAATGGTCATCATTGCCGCATGGGAAAATCTGGACACGCTGACGCTCACCATGTATATCCTGCTGACGCTCTCGCTCGGGCTCACCTACACACGTCGACATGCGGTGGAGCGCCTCACCGAGACACAGATGATGATCGTCACGCGCGCAAGCTTTGTCACCATCGGCATGGCAGGCGCACTCTTCCTCATCGACGCCTATCGTCGCTTCTTCGCCTGACAGCATTTTGCTCCCCCCACCGACGGAAAGAGCCAGACCAAGTAAAAGGAGGCACATCATGAAAGTTTTGATGATCAACGGCAGCCGCAGAGAGCGCAGCTGCACCTACACAGCGCTCTCCATCATTGGGGACATCCTCAAGGAGGAAGGCATTGACTCTGAAATCGTCTTCGTCGGCAGGGATGCTGTGAACGGGAATCTGAATGCACTCATAAAATCCTTGGGAGAAAAATGTGCCGAAGCGGACGGCTTCGTCTTTGGATCGCCCGTGTACTACGCTTCGCTCACAGGAGAGATCAAGCTCGTTCTCGACCATTTATTCGGGAGTCATCGCGACAAGATGCGCTGCAAGCCCGCAGCGATTGTCGCATCTGCGCGGCGCGCTGGAACGACGGCCACATTGGATGTACTCGCAAAGTATCCGGCAATCACCGAGATGCCAATCGTCTCCTCCAGCTACTGGCCGATGGTTCACGGTAACACGCCGGAGGATGTCATGAAGGATGAAGAGGGCGTCGGCGTCATGAAGCAGCTCGGCAAGAATATGGCATGGATGCTGAAATGTATTGCAGCCGGCAGAGCTGCGGGAATCGACACGCCAAATCCTCCTGATTACCATAAGACAAATTTTATCAGATAAAGCGCGATTGTACTGCGCTAATGGGATACATGGTCTAACACTTTTTACTATGTATCTTTCCAATAGAAAAGCCGACCTGCAATAGATCGGCTTTTTGTTTGCGCTCAAAGGCTGAAATTCTCTCCAAGATAGAACTTGCGCGCAATCGGACTCTCGGCGATGGTCTTGCTGTCACCCTCGAGGAGGAGTTTGCCCTCGCTGAGCAGGTAGACGCGGTCGACGATGTGGAGGGTCTCACGCACGTTGTGATCCGTAATCAGGATGCCCATGCCGCGCTGACGCAGGTACTCGATGATCTCCTGGATGTCGGCGACGGCGAGCGGATCGACACCCGCGAACGGCTCATCGAGGAGGATGAACTGCGGCTCGAGCGCGAGACAGCGCGCGATCTCGACGCGGCGGCGTTCGCCGCCCGAGAGTTCCGTACCGCGGCGATCGCGGACGTGTCCGATGTGGAACTCCTCAAGAAGCCCGTCGAGCTTGTGCTTCTGCTCTGCCTTTGAGAGCTTCGTCGTCTCGAGAATTGCCGCAATGTTCTCCGTGACGGTGAGCTTGCGGAAGATGGATGCCTCCTGCGTGAGGTAGCTGATTCCGAGCTCCGCGCGCCGATACATGGGATAGTCTGTAATGCAGATGTCGGAGAGATAGACATCGCCGTGCGTGGGCTTTTCAAGGCCGACGATCATGTAGAAGGTCGTCGTCTTGCCCGCTCCGTTGGGCCCTAGGAGCCCCACGATCTCCCCCTTGTCGATGCGGACGGAGATGCGGTCAACGACGATGCGGCTGCCGAATTTCTTGACGAGATTGCGGGATTCGAGATGCACGTTCAAGCCCCCTCACTCGGTCACGGCGCTGCCGTCGTCCGAAAGATAGACGGTCATGTGATTGCTGCGCGCCATATTGTTCCCTTGGAAGACCCACGCATTCCCATCGAGCACGACATAGGGCTTCTCCGCGCTGCCAAAATATTCCATGCGGTCGCCGCCACCCTCGAGATCGCGCGGCGGGCTGACGATGTGCGCACTCCCCGTTCCGACGAAGCGATTTTCCTTCATCCATCCCTCGAGACGGTCTGACGTGAGCGTTCCGTCAGCGCTCGTGATCGTTCCGCCGGACGCCGCAAGGATGTAGTCATTCTGAGATGGATAGTAGTCGACCTGAGGACCCGTAAACGTGCGGTCTGCCTTCGTCATACTGACGCTGCCCGAGGCCTGCCAATGATCCTGTCCGACGCCCGAGAGCCTGTCACAGGAGAGATTCATATCGTCGCGCACGGCGCGGACACCGCCCTCGACCGTGCCCTCCTCGGTCTTCGTATTATACGTTGCACGCGCCCCTGTGACCCAGCCCGACCCCTGCTCCATGCGGACGTTCGTCTCCGCTGTGATGAGCCCCGTACGCGTGTCGTAGGTGAGGCTGTCTGCCGTGAGATTCGTCGGCTCCGTGCCCTGCTGTGCCGCCGATGCTGCCGCAGAGAGTGCACCCGCCGCGAGCAGCACGAGAATGCCCCGATAGAGTTTCTTCTTCGTCATTGTGCCCCACCTTTTTCTATACGTGCGTTGCCGATCACGCTGAATTTCTGAAAGCCATCCGTGCTCACAATGCGGTCGCCCGTCGCACGGATATCATCGCGTACGATCTCGGCATCGCCCTCAGCGCTGAGGCTGCCCTCCGCCGCCGTCCACCGCAGTTCCTTTGCACGCAGGCTCGCTCCGTCACTCGTCTGTGCCTCAATGTTTCCTGTCACCACAACATCGCGCGTCACACTGTCCATGTGCCCCTCCGCCGCCTTGAGCGTCAGGCTGCGCCCGTCCTCCGTGTAGAATGTCCCATCGATCTGCACCATGCTCGTATCGTTGGTATCGATGTCGACATTCACCTGCGAAGCGGTCATCTTCCAGACAGTACGTCCGTCGCGCTCTTCGCTGAGCGTATTGTCCGCATAGGACATGACGCGCGAACCATGCTGCGTATCCGTCTGCTCCGGGATCTCGGGCACTGTTGCAATCGCCCAGACGATGAGTCCTGCGAGGAGGGCGGCACCGCCGCCATAGAGCCATTTGCTCTGCGCCATCAATCCCCCTCCTTCGCTGCTGCCGATACGTGATGTTTCCCCGTCTTCTGCTCCTCGGGCGGGGTGTTCCAACGCTTTTGAAACCAAATCCACTGCGTTGGATTTTCGCGGATGACGCGCTCGACGATTGCCGTCATCTGCACGGTGAATTCATGGAGGTCGCGGTCACTGTCTCCCGTGTCGGGGCAGCGCAGGATCTCGCCGACGATTACCTTGTGCTTTCCATTCGGTTGACGCAGGATGAATGCGGGCACGACGGGCGATTTGAACTTGCGCGAAAAGACCGCAGGGCCGAGCGGCGTCGATGCCGTACGACCGAGGAACTCAATGAACGCGCCGCCGGGTCCTCCGTCCTGATCGGCGAGAAAGCCGAGGAGCCGCCCGCGCTTCAGCGCACGCGCCGCCGCGATCAGCTCGCTCGTACCGCGCGAGAAAATCTCGACGTGGATGGTCGCGCGCAGATCGTCGAGCACGCGCGTGTACTGGATATTCGGCTGTGGCTTTGCAATCGCGCTGACGGGGATGCCGTTCAGCGTAAACGCCGCGGAGAGCCACTCCCAGCAGCCAACGTGCCCCGTGAGCACGACGACGCCGCGCCCCTCGGCAAGTGCCTCCTGCATGCGCTCGAGATGATCAATCTCGATGTAGTCGTTGAGATTCTGCTCGTTCAGCATGGGCATCGCGAGGATGTCGAGGACGTTGCGCGCCATATTGATAAAGGAGGCGCGCACGAGCCGCTTTGCCTCCCGCTCGTCAATGCCGAGCGCAGGCATCATATGCTCCACAGAGCGGCGGCGCATCTTCGGGATCAGCAGATAGTAGAGGTTGCCGAGCACCCACCCTGCGCCGAGCAGAAAGGGACGCGGCGTGCGGCACGCAAGATAACTGAGAAACATGAGTGTATTATAGAGCACTGCCGCACCTCCTCTTCCAGTTATTGGGCAACTTCATTAACATTCGTTTGAAATGCCGTAAGAATCTCATCCCATCGCCCCTGCGTCTTTAGGATAATTTCATAGATTTCACGCACGGCACCGTGTCCGCCGCGTTCATTCGCGATGATCTGCGCTGCGTCCTTTACCTCTGGCACAGCATCGCCCACCGCGCAGGGCAGTCCAACCATGCGCATCACGGGAAGATCAATGATGTCATCACCGATGTAGGCGATCTCCTCGTCCGTCAGCCCCGTTTGCGCCTTGATGTCTGCGTAGGCAGTACATTTATTGCGGCAGCCCTGATAAACGAGATCGATATGCAGCTCCTTGGAACGGTGCTCGACAATCGCAGACGAACGACCCGTAATGATGGCGGTGATAAGTGCTGCTCTCGGTGCCAGCGAGATGACAAGCCCGTCACGCGCAAAGAATGGCTTATACAGCTCGCTCCCGTCGGGGGCGACGTAGACCCCCCCATCCGTGAGCACCCCGTCCACGTCTAGGATCACGCATTTGATTTTCTTCGCGCGCTCTATTGCGCCCTCTCGAATTGGCATCACACAACCCCCTGACGCAGAAGATCGGTCAGATGTACGATGCCGACGGGTATACCCGCATCATCGACGACGGGCAGAACGGTGACGGGGCGCGGCTGGTGTTTCTCCATGACGGAGAGTGCCGCCGCCGCCATCTTGTCCGGCGTAATCGTGAGCGGCGTGGCGAACATGATGCTCTCCACGTCCTTGTCGAGGAAGTTGTAGTCCTTCGCAAGCGCGCGGCGGATGATGCCGTCCGTGACGAGTCCGATGAATTTGCCCGCCGCGTCAACCACGGACACGGCGCCGAGCCCCTTGTCCGTCATGACGAAGAGCGCGTCCTTCGCCGTCGTATTGTACGCGACAACAGGGTTTTCCTCACCCGTGTGCATGACATTTGCGACCGTGAGGAGCAGCTTGCGCCCGAGCGCGCCGCCCGGATGGAAGAGCGCATAGTCCTCCTTCTTGAAGTCGCGCGCCTCCATGAGCGCCATCGCGATCGCGTCGCCCATTGCGAGCGTCGCTGTCGTGGAGCTGGTTGGTGCGAGCCCGAGTGGGCACGCCTCGCGCTCGACGCCAATGTCGATGTAGAAGTCTGCGCTGCGTCCAAGCTGGGACTTGCGTCTGCCACACATGGCGACAATTCGCGCCCCGATACGGTGGATGATGGAGAGGATATTCACAACCTCGTTCGACTCGCCGCTGTTCGAGATGGCGATAACGATGTCGTCCGCCGTCACCATGCCGAGATCACCGTGAAACGCCTCGGCGGGGTGCATGAAGAACGAAGGTGTTCCCGTACTCGCAAGCGTCGCCGCGATCTTGCGTCCGACGTGACCGGATTTGCCCATGCCCGTGACGACAACACGCGCCTTGCAGTCCAAAATCGCGCGCACCGCCGCCTCAAAATCATCGTCGATCCGCTCTGCGAGCTGCGCGACCGCCTGCGCCTCGAGCTGAAGCGTCTCGATTGCCTTTTCGCGAATGCTCTGTGCCATATATCTCTCCTACTTCAGCTTTTTGCGTACCACCTCGTAGATAGCGAGGGCATCCTTCAGGAGGTCTTCGAGTTTGTCGAGATAGACCATGTTCGCCCCGTCCGACAGCGCCTCGGGCGGGTTGTCATGCACCTCGAGGAAGAGTCCGTCAATGCCCGCACCTACAGCCGCGCGCACGAGGTACTCAACGTACTCGCGCTGTCCGCCCGAGCTTGTGCCCGCGCCGCCCGGCAGCTGTACGCTGTGCGTTCCGTCGAAGATGACGGGATAGCCAAAGCTGCGCATGATGGGGAAGGAGCGCATATCCACGACGAGGTTGTTGTAGCCGAAGCTCTCGCCGCGCTCCGTGAGGAGGATGCGGTCGCTGCCGCTCTCGTGGATCTTGTCGACGACGTTGCGCATATCGTTCGGCGAGAGGAACTGCCCCTTCTTCACGTTGACGATGGCGCCCGTCTGTGCCGCCGCATGCAGGAGGTCTGTTTGACGCGAGAGGAATGCGGGGATCTGCAGGATGTCCGCAACCTTTGCGACGGGCTCTGCCTGACACGTCTCGTGGATGTCCGTCACGACGGGCACGCCAAGCTCGTCGCGGATTGCGCCGAGGATCTTCACGCCCTCCTCGAGCCCGGGTCCGCGGAAGCTGTGGTAGGCGGAGCGGTTCGCCTTGTCAAAGGATGCCTTGAATACGTAGGGAATGCCGAGACGATCCGTGATCTCCTTGATGCCGCGTCCGATCAGGAGCGAGCGCTCGAGTCCTTCGAGGACGCAGGGTCCTGCGAGGAGCACCAACGGCTCACCGCCGCCGATCTCAAAATTCGCCAGCTTCACTTTGTTCATCTTCATGGCTCCTTTCAACAATCATGTGATAACACCGCACGAATTTATGCGGATTTATGCTTATTATAAAATTTTCGCGCGCAGAGGTCAATAAATGCCCTGCTTTTGATAAACTTCGTTGACAGCCGCAAGGTCTTCCTCGGTGTCGACGCCGATAAAGACGGCATCGGTCTCGATGACGCGGATTGTGTGCCCGTTCTCGAGCGCGCGCAGCTGCTCGAGGGACTCGGAGAGTTCGAGCGAGGTCTGCGCCATGCGCGCATACGCAAGCAAGAAGTCGCGGCGATAGGCATAGATGCCGATGTGCTTGTATACCTGTGCGCCCGGATTGCGCGCGTACGGGATGCGCGCACGGGAGAAGTAGAGCGCATTGCCGCGTTGGTCGGTGATGACCTTGACGTTGTTCGGATTCGCCATCTCCTCCTCATCCGTGAGCAGTGTCTTTGCCGTTGCCATTGGTAGGCTGCCGTCCGCGAGAAACGGTTCAACAAGTGCATCGATCACGGCGGGGTCGATGAGCGGTTCGTCGCCCTGCACGTTGATGATGAGGTCGTAGTCCGTCATCTTCTCTGCGACCTCGGCGAGGCGATCCGTCCCCGTCGCATGGTCGGCACGCGTCATGACGGCACGTCCGCCGTGCTTCTCGACGGCAGCGAGGATGCGCTCGTCGTCCGTTGCAACGACGACATCCTGCACGAGCCGCGCCCGCACGGCGCGCTCATAGACGCGCACGATCATGGGCTTACCTGCGATGTCGCGCAGCGGCTTGCCCGGCAGACGTGTGGATGCGTAGCGCGCGGGAATAATGCAGAGAACCTTCATGCGATCACCTTCCGTGTCAACATATGACTGTATAAGTATGAAGCAGTGCGATGCCCCTAAACGTTCGCGTAGGGTTCGCTCTGCAAACGGTTACGATGTAGTAGGTCGCAGTTTCGCAGCAAGCTGCTCTTCGAGCGTGCGGAAGAACTCCTCGCGCCCCTTCTGGAACGTGACCTCGACGGAGATCACATAGATGGGGACGCGCCACTTCGCGCGCACGACATCTGCCGGCACCTTCACCGCGTCCTTCTCCGTGATGACAATCGCCTCGACGCCAAGCGTCTCCGCACGGTAGAGTACCTCCGCCATATCGCGTTCGCCGTAGTCGTGGTGATCGGGATAGCGCATGCTCTCCACCATTTCGACGCCGAGGTCTGCGAGGGTCTGCTCAAACGAGGCGGGATTGCCGATCGCGGAGACCGCGAGCACCTTCTTCCCCTCCATCTCCGTGACTGGTACACCGCCCGCCGCAATATCCTCGTACCAGTCCGAAAGCCGCACGAACTGACGCGGCTGATGGATACTCTCGAGGATGATGCCGTCCTGATTGTAGCTGCGGAACGTCTCCCAGATGTGTGTGATTGCACCTGGCGCCGCCTGATCGACCTTCGTCATCAGGCAGACATCGGCGCGGTCGATATGCGAGAGCGGCTCGCGCAGCGTCCCGCGCGGCAGGAGATAGCCGTTACCGAAGACGTTCACCGCGTCGACGAGCAGGATGTCCATATCGCGCGCAAGCTGCCAGTGCTGGTACCCGTCGTCGAGAATCGCCACCTCCGCACCGAAATGCTCGATGGCATAGCGTCCCGTGACGGCACGCTGCGGTCCAATGAGCACAGGCACGTTGGGCAGATGCTTTGCCAGCATAAACGCCTCATCGCCCGCCGTCTCCGCGTCCATCTTCAGCGTGCGCCCGTCGGAGACAATACCGACCTCGCCGCGCCACTTCGCACGGTAGCCGCGGTTCAGAATGACGACGCGGTAGCCCATCGCGTCAATCGCACGCGCGAGATGTTGTGCCGTCGGCGTCTTTCCCGTGCCGCCGACCGTGACGTTGCCGAGGCTGATGACAAAGCAGGGCAGCTGCTCCTTCTTGACCCAGCCCCAGCGGTACATTGTGAGTTTCAGATTCACCAGCTGCTCATAGATGAGCGAGAATACGTAGAACACGCCCATGATGAGCCTGCGCGAAATACCGCGCACCTCCTTGTCATGGACGAGATCGATAAAGTAGGTCTGGAAATTCGCGACCTTCTGCGTCGCCCGTACGCGATGCTTGCTGATGCGCTCCTGCGCGCGCAGGGCACGACGCGACTCATACACCGCGAGCATATCGACAAGGATCTGTGCCGACTTCGCCGACGCCCCCTTGTTCTCGTTGATGATCGCAAGTGTCTCACGCTCAAGGCGTTCACGCTCGGCATCATCGCCAAACAGGCGTAGGGTCTCGTGCGTAAGTTCCTCCCCGTTCGTGACGGTCACGACGGCATTGCGGTTGCGGAAGAGCGCGTGAATGTCCTTGAAGTTGAACATCTGATTGCCGACGATGATCGCCTTGCCGTGCGCCGCAGGCTCGAGTATGTTGTGCCCGCCGTGCGGGATGAGGCTGCCACCGATGTAGATCACATCACCAAGCCCATAGACGCGCCCAAGTTCGCCGACCGTATCGAGGATCACGATGTCCTCGCCGCCCTCTGCGCCCTTTTGCAGATTCTTGCGCGTATTGACGGTAAAGCCTGCCTTGCGGCAGAGATGTTCGACCTCAATCGTGCGCAGCACCTCGCGCGGCGCAATAATGAGCCGCACGTTCGGATCACGCTCACGTACAGCAGCGAATGCAGCGAGTACGAGCTCCTCCTCGCCGCGGTGGGTCGAGCCCGCAATCATGATATGGCTCGCGCCCGTGAGGCCGAGTTCCTGGATGAGCGCGGCACGCTCCTCGGGGCTAACGCTCGTATACGCCTGATCGAATTTCGTGTTGCCCGTGACCGTGACGAGCTCGCGCGGCGCGCCGAGGCGCATGATGTAGTCTGCATCAATGCTCGACTGCATGGCGAAGCATTTCACCGTCCCGATCATCTCGCGCAGCATGCCGAGCAGATATTTGTACTGCTTCACGCTACGGTCACTGATGCGGCCGTTGACCATCATAACGGGTACATCGAGCTGCTTTGCCTTCTTCAGGAAGTTCGGCCACAGCTCCGTCTCCACGGGCAGGAAAACGCGCGGACGGATGCGTCCCACGACGCGCGAAGCGAGGAAGGGCAGATCGAGGGGGAAGTAGATAATGGCGTCCGCGTCCTTGATGATGCGGTGCGCCATCTCATAGCCGCCCGTTGTGACGACGGAAACGAGGATGGGGCTATGTGGGAATGCCTTGCGGAATTCGCGTATGAGAGGGCTCGTCGCGACAATCTCGCCAACGGATGCCGCGTGTACCCAGATCGCATTTTTCCCCGCGACCTTCTCAATCGTCTCCTTCGGGTAGAAACCGAAGCTCTGCTTGATGCGCTCGACAAAGCCGCGCTCCCGTGTGGCGCGCAGCATGAAGATCGGTATGATGATGGTGACGATGAGGATTGCCGCTAGATTGTAGAGAAATCTCATGCTCACTCTCCCCGAAACTGAATATCATAGAGGTGCTGATAGAGCCCGCCCTTTGCGAGCAACTCCTCGTGCGTTCCCTGCTCCACAATGCGCCCCGCATCGATGACATAGATGCGGTCAGCATGGAATACCGTCGAGAGGCGGTGCGCAATGACAAAGCTCGTGCGCCCAACCATGAGGTTGTCGAGCGCCGCCTGCACGATCTTCTCGCTCTCCGTATCGAGCGCAGAGGTCGCCTCGTCGAGAATGAGGATGCGCGGGTCTTTCAGGATCGCGCGTGCGATGGCAATGCGCTGACGCTGTCCACCCGAGATGCTCACGCCGCGCTCGCCGATCTGTGTATCGTAGCCGTGCTCGAGCTCCATGATGAAGTTGTGCGCGTTCGCTGCACGCGCCGCCTGCTCGATTTCCTCATCCGTTGCGTCGAGCCGCCCGTAGCGGATGTTCTCGCGAATGGTCGTCGAGAAGAGCATCGTCTCCTGAGGCACAAGTCCGATCTGCCCGCGCAGGGATGCAAGCGTCACGTCACGGATGTCATGCCCGTCCACGGTAATCGCGCCGCTGTCCACCTCGTAGAAACGCGGAATAAGGTTTGCAATCGTCGACTTGCCCGCGCCCGAGGGGCCGACAAAGGCGATCATCTCGCCCGGCGCCGCTTCGAGCGAGATGCCGTCAAGCGCAGGACGCCCCTCCTTGTAGGAGAATTTCACGTTATCGAAGCGCACGCGCCCCTCCACGGGCGGGAGCGGCTGCGCATTCGGGCGATCCGTAATGCTCTCCTCGAGATCGACAATCGAAAAGACGCGGTCGACCGCAGCCATTGCCTTTTGGAGGTTGCCGTAGATGCGCGAGAGGCGCTTGACAGGATTTGCGAGGTTGACGGCATAGGTAAGGAACGCAACGAACGCGCCCGCCGTGATATCGCCGTTGACGACCTCATAGCCGCCGAACCAGACGATGAAGGTGACGGCAATTGCCGCGAGGAATTCGACGGTCGGCGTCAGCATGCTCGTCTGCTGGACGTTCTTCATCACCGCCTCGAAGTTGCGCTGATTGCTGTGCACGAAGCGGTCAATCTCATAGTCCTCACGCACAAAGGATTTCACCACACGCGTCGCAGAGAAGCTCTCCTGTAGCAGCGCCGTGATCTCGGCAAGGCGCTGTTGGATGACCGTGCTCGACTTCTTGATTTTGCGCCCGAAGATCTTCATCGCCTGGCCGACCATAGGGATGACGACGAGTGTCAGGAGGGAGAGTTTCCAATCGAGGTAGAACATGAGGGCAAGCGAACCGATGAGGATGCACCCCTCCGTCACCAGGTCGATGAGGTTGTCCACGAGCGCGGACTGAATCGCCGCAACATCGTTCGTGACGTAGCTCATGATCTCGCCCGTCTGGTGACGGTCATAGTACGCGAGCGGCATGCGCTGGAATTTGCGGAACATGACCTCGCGCACGTCGATGATGACCTTCTGCCCGATGTAGGAGACGAGGTAGGACTGCCCAAAATAAAAAATCCCGCGCAGGAAAAAGATGATGACGATGCCGATGCAGATGGCGTTCAGGAGCGCCATGTTCTTGTCGGCAAGCACGTCGTCGATCATGTCCTTGATGATCCACGGGACGTAGAGGTTCGCCGCAGAGGCGAGGATGATGCACACGATCGCGAGTCCGAATTTCTTCACGTACGGGCGCATATAGGCAAGCAGTCTTGTGTAATTCTTCATAGTTCTCCTACTGGAAAATTTTTACTGCATTTCAGTTTGACGTGAGTGCGCAGGGCGTGATGCCCCTAAGCGAACCCTAGTGGAGCAAGCGAAAACGAGGGCACGTTCTGCCCCCTGCGGATTTCTACCGTTCAAGCGAAGCGCGTTTGAGAATCGCAGGTATTTAGGCAGATATAAGTGCCCGACCGCTTGCGTAACTAAGCGTTCGCGTGGGGCTCACGTCCGTAGGCTCTCGCAAGCGCAAGAATCTTCTCCGCCACGCGGCGCGCGGCATTCGGCTCTCCGAGCACAGCGACGGCGCGCGCGAGACGCTCCGTCACATAGTCGCGCGCCGCACCGTCCGCGATGATGTTCTCCACCGCCTCGGCGATGCGCTCAGGCTGCACTTCGTCTTGCAGCAGCTCTGTTTCAAACGTTTCCCCAAGCAGAATATTCGGCAGGGAGAAGCGCGGTACATCGACGAGTAGCCGCCCGACGAGATAGGAGAGCACAGACATCCGATAGAGGACGACGACGGGCAGCCCCATGATTGCCGCCTCCATGACGACGGTGCCCGATGCCGCAATCGCTGCGCGCGCGATCCCCATGAGCGCATAGCGCGCGTCATGAGTGAGCGTCACCTCCAAGGACGAAGCGGCAAGGTGTCGCTGTATCTGCGTTGTATCAACACCGCCTGCAACGGGCAGGAAGAATCGCCGCATGCTGTCCCTTGCAGCAAGGATCTCCGCCGCACCGAGCATCGGCGGCAGCAGCCGCTCAATTTCCTCGCGGCGGCTGCCCGGCATGAGCAGAATCGGAATGTCGTCCGCACCGATGCCGAAATGATCCCGCGCCTCCTCTGCCCCCATCTCCGCGTGCACCGTGTCGATCAGCGGATTGCCGACAAAGGAGATGTTCGCCCCCGCCGCCTCATAGGGCGGCAGCTCATGCGGGAAGATCGCGACAATCTCATCTGCGAGTGCGGCACAGGACTTTGCCCGCCCCTTGCGCCACGCCCACGCAGAAGGCGGAATATAAGAAAAAACGGGGATGCCCCGCTCTTTCGCCCGCGCCGCGAGCCGCCAGTTAAAGTCCGGATAGTCGATGATGACAAGCACATCCGGACACTCCTCCTCCATGAGCCGCGTGAGGTCGTCGAGGAGGGCGAAGATGCGTCGGAGATTCAAGAGAACCGCCGAGATCCCCATGACGTTGTAGTCTGTATAGTTCTGACGGAGGACAACGCCCGCCGCTGCCATCTCCGCACCGCCGAAGCCGATGAGGCTGACGGCGGGGTCGAGCGCGCGCAGCTCACGCGCGAGCGCTGCCCCGTGGAGATCGCCCGAGGTCTCCCCCGCCGAAAGCATGATTTTCAAGTGGGCAGACCTCCTTGATATACCAGCTGTGCATGTCCCACGCGAACGCTTAGTTACGCAAGCGGTCGGGCACTTATCTGCCTAAATACCTGCGGACTTCTTAAACGCGCTTCGCTTGAACGAAAGAAATCCGCAGGGGGCAGAACGTTCCCTCGTTTCCGCTTGCTCCACTAGGGTTCGCTTAGGGGCATCGCACGCTCGCGCCAACATCACAGTATTCTGCCTTACATCGCGGCAATCGTAATGCCGTTTGCCTCTGCAAGCGCAATCGCGCGCTCCTTGTCAATGAAGAGGGTCTTGTCCGCCTCGATCACGAGTGCCGCCGCCTTTGCTGCAACCAGAGACTCGATCGTATCAAGTCCGACCGCCGGCACATCAAAGCGGCTGTCCTGCTGCGGCTTCGCCGCCTTTGCAACGACCGCGCCGTCGCCCGCAAGCTGGCCACCACGTCGGATGCAGGCATCTGTGCCCTCGATTGCCTCGAGTGCCATGACCGCGCGATTCTTCACAACGGCAGTCTGTCCCACATCGAGACGTCCGATCTCGCGTGCCATATGGAGTCCATACTCCATATCCGCACGCTCGGCGTCCGTCGGCTGACGGCTCGTCATCACCCCTGCCGAAGGCATAAGCGGGCGGATGAGTGCCGTCTGGTCGAGCGGGGTCACTCCGACCTTCATCAGCGCTCCGACGAACATCATCATGATTGTATCGTCGTTCTGGTTCGGCAGCTGCATGAGCATCCCACGCAGCATCTCGTCGGGCTGGATTGCGCCCGTGAAGAGCAGTTCCTTCGTCACCTTGCCGATCATCGTGACCTTCTTGATCTCTTCCTGCTGCAAATACGCAAGAATCGATGCAATCGAGCCGATGCTGATCTCACGATAGACCGATGCCGCATCCTTCAGCTCCGGATCGCAGTCCGGCAGGAGCGCAATCACATGTACCTCGAAGCCCTGCGCACGCGCCGCACGCGCGCACGCGGCGGGCAGATGTCCGACACCCGCGAGCAGACCCAGTTTTTCCATTATTACCCCTCACTCATCCTCGTGACGTTCGCGGCAGATCCCACGCTCCGCGTTGCGGAGAAAGCGCAGGAGATGATCGATCTCCTCACAGGAGTCCACCTCCTGCTCGATGACCGCGATCGCCTGCGTGAGGTTCAGCCCCGAACGATAGAGAATCTTATATGCCTGTTTGATGCGGCGGCGCACGTCGATGGGAATGCCCGCACGTGAGATGCCGACACTATTCAGCCCCACGGCGCGTGCGGGATGCCCGTCCACCATCGTGAACGGCACAACATCCTGCACGAGCTTTGACGTGCCGCCGATCATCGCATTGCGCCCGATCTTCACAAACTGATGGACGCCCGCCATGCCGCCGATGACCACGCCGTCCTCAACGATGGCGTGCCCCGCGAGCATCGCCGCATTGCTCATGATGATGCGGTTGCCGAGTATGCAGTTGTGCGCGATGTGCGTATACGCCATGAGCAGGCAATCGTCGCCGATGCGCGTCTCCTCCCCCTCGCCCGTCGCGCGGTGCACGGTCGCGCACTCGCGGATCGTCGTGCGGTCACCGATGAACGTATAGCTCTTCTCGCCCTTGAACTTCAGATCCTGCGGCACCTCACCGATGGATGCGCCCTGGAATATATGGCAGTCACGGCCGATCTGGGTCCACTCCTTGATCACAACGTGCGGGCCGATCTTCGTCCCCTCGCCGATCTGGACATGATCTGAGATGACCGCATAGGGGCCGATCTCCACGTTCTTCGCGATGCGCGCTGTCGGCGCAACGACTGCAGTCTCATGGATATAGGCAAGAACCTTGCTGCTGCCTGTCATCTATTTCAACTCCTTCAGCCCCAAACGAATTCAGGGCAGACATTTTCCACTCTCTCTTATCATCCGGCAGGAAGGCTGTGTATTCACCTCGGAAAATCAGCCGCATTCGCCGAATAATCCTGTTTATCTGTGGATTATGTCCGGTTTTCCTGCATTTATAGCTCAGTTTTTAGAGCTCATCCCCGTTTTTCAGCGCGAATTTGAAATCCGCCGAGGCAACGAGTTCATCCTCGACATAGGCATCCGCGTGCAGCACACCGAAGACACCGCGCACGCGCACGAGCTCCGCCTTCGTCACGACGACATCGCCGGGCACGACTGGGCGCTTGAACTTCACATTCTCCATTCCGCCGAAGAGCGCGATCTTGCCGCGATGTTCCTCGGGGTAAAGCATGGTGACGCCGCCCACTTGCGCCATCCCCTCGAGGAGAAGGACGCCGGGCATGATCGGATGTCCTGGGAAGTGCCCGAGGAAGAACGGCTCGTTCATCGTCACACACTTGATGCCCGTCGCCGATTTGAACGGCACAAGCTCCGTGATCCGATCCACAAGCAGCATCGGCGGGCGATGCGGCAGAATCTGCTGAATCTCATTGATGTCCAAAGTCATGCTATTCCCTCTCCTCTGCAATCTGTTTCGCCAGCGCCGTATTGAGTGCGTGCCCCGACGCAACTGCTATGATATGACCGCGAATCATGCCCGCGAGGCGCAGATCCCCGAGTACATCGAGGATCTTATGCCGCACGAGCTCGTTCGGGAAGTTCAGCGGATTCATCCATCCCTCATCGTTGTAGACGATCACCGTCTCGAGCGAGCCGCCGAGACCGAGTCCGTTCGCCTGCAGCGCTGCGACCTCCTTCTCATAGGCGATCGTCCGCGCGGGCGCAATCTCCTTCTCATACGCCTCGGGCGTGACCTCGAGATCGTAGTACTGCACGCCGATCAGCGGATGATCGTTCAGCGACGTGAACGAGACGCGCAGCCTGTCATAGGGCAGAGCCATGATGAAGTGACTGCCGTCGTCCACGCGATAGATGCGGTCAATCACCGTCACCCGCCGCTCTGCATCCTGCTCCACCGTGCCTGCCTCCGCAATCAGGCGGAAGAACGTGCGTGCACTGCCGTCCACCACGGGCGGCTCCTCCGCATCGAGCAGGACGAGGCAGTTGTCCACGCCCTGCACGTGCAGGGCGCTCATCAGATGCTCAATCGTAAAGAACTTCAGCGAGCCCGCACCGATCGTTGTTGCGCGCAGCGTCGCCGTCACATGTGCCGCCGTCGCAGGGACGGGCACAGCCTCGGGCAGATCGGAGCGCGCGAACAGTATGCCCGACCCCGGCGCCGCCGGAGCGAGTTCCATATGTACCGGCTTTCCCGAGTGCAGCCCGATGCCATCGTAGACCACACGCGCAGCCAGCGTTCTCTCTTTTTGCAAGTCATATCCTCCCAGGACACTGACATAGACTCATACATTTACATGATACTAAAATTTTTTCCATCTTGCAAGGAAAAACACAATTTGACAGAACACCTGCCTTCTGATATGATATGGATAAGCGCATATGCTCTCGGAAGCACTGATAAATTCAGCACGGACATCTTGGCACATCTTTTTCCTCCTGTCTTTGTCAACAAATCCTCCACATAGCTCTTGCTATGCGTCCGGTTTGTTTCCTTGACAGGATAAAAAATCTGCACCAATCTGACCGACTTCATTTTATCAGCGATTCCTCCCATTATCGGGGATGTAATGGTCTCGACGGGGATGGGTAGTATGTGGACAGCGAGCCGGGGGGTCATCAACCCGTTAGTAAGGTGAAACTTTTATTTAAACATAAAAGCAAACGAAGACTACGCTCTGGCGGCTTAAGCCAGCCCCTTTCCATCTGCCTCCCGCACGGAGGGATACAGGGGTCAACTGCGGGATACCTGAGAGCCATCGCACGATAACTCTCACGGGAACACCATCGTGATCGGCACGTCACAGCCTGTCTGCGGGCGGCGTCGCACCTAAAGCAAAACACAGACTGCGCTCGGAGAAATCCATGTAGTATTATCTTCGGACAGGAGTTCGATTCTCCTCATCTCCACCAACTCGACTGTATGAGCCGCCCATAGGGGCGGCTTTTTCATGCGTAAAAAATGGTACTGTTTATGCCGTAATGAAAAGCCTCCCCCGTGCGACACGGGGGAGGGGGACCGCG
>NZ_KB290947.1:280055-316587 GCF_000318175.2 Selenomonas sp. oral taxon 138 str. F0429
GGGAGGGGGACCGCGTGAGCGGTGGAAGGGGCGCCTTGAGAGCCCCGTCAAGTCTTACAAATTATTCTTCAATTTTTCCAGATCGGGGAAGAGATCGCCGATCGCGTCGGAGAGCCCTTCGCTTGGTTCTAGGATTTCGAGAACGGGGCGCATGGTCTCGCGAAACCGCGCATCGTCCTGCATGAGTGCGAGGACAGCGCTTGTATTCACGGCGTCCGCGAGTGCGGAGTGCTGACTGCCCTCGAATCTGCGCCCCATCGCGCCGAGTGCATGCTTCAACGCAAGGCTGTTGTGTAGCCCGAGGCGGTCGTCGAAGGCCTGTTGCAGGTCAACCCAGCGCGCATCGAGCCAGCCTACATCGAATGCGGGCAGCTTCAGGCGGCATTCCTTGCGCAGTTGCTTGATGTCGGACATGCTCCACGAGTAGATCTTCGTCTCCGCCTCGCCGATCCATGCGACGAAGGAGTGAAAGCTCTCAGAGAATGCGGGGCGTCCTGCGACCTGCTCCTGCGTGATGCCTGTGAGCTCCGTGATGTGTTTCTTCACCATCCCGTACTCGGGGCAGACATAGCACTGGAATTCGTCCTCCTGCTCGAAGTTCTCATTCAGGCGGACGGCACCGATCTCGATGATCTCCCCGTTGAGTTTTCGGCGTACTTCCCTGTGCTCCTTCGAGACAGGGTTCATCTCAAGGTCTACGACGATGTGTTTCATGAGCAATCCTTACTTTCGAAAAAATCTGCCGCAAATGACGCACGGCAGACGGTGTTGCGGTATTTTGTGGCGCGGCTCAGCTGACGCGCGTTTTCTGCATGAAATGTTTCGTGTTTGTATTACTATAGCACAAGATTTTCAGAAAATCAACGTCTAGGTATTTTGTCCTATCGTTTTCCTGTTTTATTTTCCTCAAAACGTGGTAGAATACAGGAGGGGAATTAGGGAAAGGAGAATCTGCTCATGAATTGGAAAGTCGTCCTCGTGCTGCTGACATGCAATGTGCTCTTCATGTCCGCGAGCTATACGATGATTATTCCGTTCCTGCCGATGTATCTGACGAGCGAGCTCGGCGTTGACGATGCGACGGTGAATCTCTGGTCGGGCGTGGCATTCTCCGTGACCTTCTTCGTCTCGGCGGTCATGGCGCCGATCTGGGGGCGCATTGCCGACCGCAAGGGGAAACGCCTCATGGCAATGCGTGCGAGCCTTCTCATCTCGCTCAGTTACTTCCTCGGCGGCATTGTCACCTCGCCCGAGCAGCTCGTATTGGTACGCATCTTTCAGGGATTTGCCTCAGGGCTCTGGCCGATGGATCTTGCAATCATGACGCTCTATGCGCCGCGCGAACGGCTCGGCTTCTCACTCGGCATCATGCAGGGAACGCTAACGGCGGGCGGTGTCGTCGGACCTCTGCTCGGCGGCGTGCTCGCGGAGGCGTTCGGCATGCGCGCAAGCTTCTACATCGGAGGGCTTGCGCTCTTCATCAACTTCCTCGCGTTCACCTTCGTCATCAAGGAACCGCCGATGCCGCAGGATGCCACGCCACTCACGAGAGAGGAGCAGAATCCGTGGCATCTCTGGCGCATCCCCATCCTGCGCACAATGATGATCGTGAGTACGCTCGCGCAGATGGTGACGTTCATCCTGATGCCTGTCATCACGACCTACATCAAATACCTCGCGGGAGACATGGAGAACATCGTGCTCGTCGCGGGTGTTGTGTTCTCGCTCGGCGGCATTGCAGGTGCGATGTCCGCGCCGCTCTGGGGCATCTTCGGTACGCGGCGCAGCTACTTTGTCGCCATGTGCCTCGCGATGTCCTGTGCAGGGACGATGCTCGCACTGCAAGGCATCCCCAAGACGCTGCTCCCGTTCGCCGCGATGCAGTTCGGCGTCGGGCTCTTCCTCGCGGGGATTCAGCCATCGCTGAATGCGGTCATCGCGCAGCATACGCCCGCGCAGCTCAAGGGCAGCGTGTTCGGCATGCTCTTCGCCGCACAGCAGGTGGGCGGGGTGACGGGACCGCTCCTTGGCGGTGTCGTCGCAACCTACCTCGGAATGCACTACCTCTTTCCAACGGCAGGATCGATCCTGCTTGTGCTCGCTGTGTTTGTTTGGTGGAGGTATATTATGCGAGGACACGCCCCCGCATGATTTCATAGCAAAAGGGAATGCCGCGCAGGCATTCCCTTTTGCTATATATGCTTACAGATACGCAAGCACAGCGTCGGTCATTTCTGTTGTACCAACCTTTGTGCAGCCCGTGTCCGCGATGTAGATGTCCGCCGTGCGCTTGCCCTCTGCGAGAGCCTCGTCCACCGACGCCTCGACAGCGTCCGCCGCATCCTCCTCATGGAGCGCGTAGCGCAGGAGCATTGCCGCCGAGAGGATCGTCCCGAGGGGGTTTGCGATCCCCTGCCCCGCAATGTCGGGCGCGCTGCCGTGGATCGGCTCAAAGAGGCTCGTCCCTGTGCCAATCGACGCGGACGGCATCAGCCCGATCGAGCCGCCGATGACCGCTGCCTCATCGGAGAGGATATCACCAAAGAGGTTGCCCGTCACGATCACATCGAACTGCGTCGGACGCACGGCAAGCTGCATGGCACAGTTGTCCACATAGAGATGATCGAGTGCGACATCGCCATACTCCGGTGCAAGTGCCGTCACCGTACGCCGCCAGAGCCGTGAGGTCGCGAGCACGTTCGCCTTGTCCACGGACGTGACCTTGCCACGTCTGAGGCGCGCCGTCTCGAACGCGAGACGCGCGATGCGCTCCACCTCGGGGACGGAGTAGTTCTCCATGTCCCACGCACGCTCTGCACCGTCCACCTGCTCGGACTCGCACTTCTCCCCGAAGTAGATGCCGCCGATCAGCTCGCGCACGATGACGAGATCGACACCACGCACGAGTTCCGGCTTCAGCGGCGAATGCTCAATCAGTGGATCCGCGACCCTCACAGGGCGCAGGTTCGCATACAGCCCAAGACCCTTGCGCAGCCCCAATATTGCGCGCTCGGGACGAAGCGCTGGCTCGACCGCATCCCACTTTGTCCCGCCGACCGCACCGAAGAGCACGCCGTCCGAGGCCTTGCAGATGGCAAGCGTCTCCTCGGGCAGCGGCGTTCCAAATTTATCATATGCCGTGCCGCCCGCATCGCGCGTTTCATACGTCAGGTCAAGTCCGAATTTCGCATCGACAGCTTTGAGGACGCGCACAGCTTCCTCGGTGATCTCCTGTCCGATGCCGTCGCCCGGAACGACTGCAATCTTATACGCCATGGAATCCTCCATTCTCGCGGATGTAGTTCAGAAGACCGCCCGCACGCGCAATGTCCTGCACAAAGCCCGGCAGGGGATGCGCGCGGAACGTATCGCCCGTCGAGAGGTTCTCGATCGCCCCCGTTGCCGTGTCCACGCGCAGACGGTCGCCCGCACTGATCTTCTCCACAGCGTCCCCAATCTCGAGCAGCGGCAGGCCGATGTTGATGCCGTTGCGATAGAAGATACGCGCAAAACTCGCTGCAATGACGACGGGCACGCCCGACGCCGCAATCGCAATCGGCGCGTGCTCACGCGAGGAGCCGCAGCCGAAGTTCTTGCCGCCGACCATGATGTCGCCCGCGACAACCTCTTTCGCGAAGGTCGTGTCGATGTCCTCCATGCAGTGCGCCGCAAGAGCCTTCGGCTCGAACGTATTGAGATAGCGCGCGGGGATGATAACGTCCGTGTCGATGTTATCGCCGTAGCGCCAGACCTTTCCCTCGAACATCACGCCACCTCCTCGGGGGCTGCAATCCGCCCCAGTATTGCACTCGCCGCCGCGACGTGCGGCCCTGCGAGATAGACCTCGCTGTCCACGTGCCCCATGCGTCCGCGGAAGTTGCGGTTCGTCGTCGAGACACAGCGCTCGCCCGCCGCGAGGATGCCCATGTAGCCGCCAAGACACGGCCCGCAGGTCGGCGTCGAGATCGCCGCGCCCGCCTCCATGAAGATGTCGAGATAGCCGCGCTTCATCGACTCCTGATAGACCCACGGCGAGCCGGGGATGATGATACAGCGCACACGCTCGTGTACCGTATGCCCCTTCAAAATCTCCGCCGCGATCTCCATATCCTCGAGGCGCCCGTTCGTACACGAGCCAATGACCACCTGATCGATTGCAATCGGTTCTGGGATATCCATCACGCGCTTCGTATTCTCCGGCAGATGCGGGAACGAAACGACGGGACGCAGCTCGCTGAGGTTGATCTCCACCGTGCGCGCGTACTGTGCATCGGGATCGGCATGCACCGGCTCGAACGGTGTCGTCATGCGACCCTCGACGTATTCCCTGCACACATCGTCATACGGGAAGATGCCGTTCTTGCCGCCCGCCTCAATCGCCATGTTTGCAATCGTCAGACGGTCGGTCATGGTCAGCTCCGCAACCCCCTCGCCCGTGAACTCAAGGCTCTGATAGAGCGCACCGTCCACACCGATCATGCCGATGAGCGTGAGGATCACGTCCTTGCCGCTGATGTCGGCAGGCTTCTTCCCCGTCAGATGCACGTTGATCGCCTCGGGCACCTTGAACCACGCCTCACCCGTCGCCATGCCGACCGCGAGATCGGTCGTGCCGACGCCCGTCGAGAAGCCGTTCACCGCGCCATAGGTGCACGTATGCGAGTCCGCACCAATCGTCAGCATGCCCGGTCCCACGATGCCCTTTTCGGGCAGAATAACGTGCTCAATGCCGACACGCCCCTGCTCGTAGTAGTGCAGGATGTCGTGCTTGCGCGCAAAGTCGCGCATGATCTTCGCCAGCTCCGAGGACTTGATGTCCTTTGCCGGCTGAAAATGATCGGGGATCAGCGCGATCTTCGTGCGGTCAAAGACGGGGCGACCCGTCTTTTCAAACTCCTTGATGGACGGCGGCCCCGTCACATCGTTTGCGAGCACCATGTCGAGGCGGCACGTCACGAGCTGCCCCGGCTCGACGTGCTCCAGTCCCGCATGGCGTGCGAGAATCTTCTCGCTCATATTCATGCCCATATAGCCCTCCTAAAATCCTCCGAAATGGCAGATTTTCCCATCTCCGAAGCCTTTGAAAAAAGAAGTCTCTCCGCGTGGAAAGACTTCTTCTTGTCGTATGAAATGACCCGTGCGCTCAGATCAGAATTCGAGTTCTTTCTTGTCACGCAGCCACGGCATCATATTGCGCAGCTGTGCACCAACCTGCTCGATCTGATGCTCCTTGTGAAGGCGGCGCTGTGCGAGGAAGTTCGCACGACCGGCGGCGCGGTTCTCGAGCAGCCAGTTGCGGGCGAATGTGCCATCCTGGATCTCCTTGAGAACCTTCTTCATCTCCTTCTTCGTCTCTTCCGTGATGATACGTGGTCCGATCATGTAGTCACCGTACTCCGCTGTGTCAGAGCAGGACTGGCGCATCTTCGTCATGCCGCCCTCGTAGCAGAGATCAACGATGAGCTTCATCTCATGGAAGCACTCGAAGTATGCCATCTCGGGCGGATAGCCCGCCTCGACAAGAACCTCGAAGCCCGTCTGCATGAGCTGGCAGACACCACCCATGAGCACGCACTGCTCACCGAAGAGATCCTCCTCCGTCTCGTCACGGAACGTCGTCTGGAGCACGCCGGAGCGCGTCGAACCAACACCACGCGCATAGGCGAGCGCAATCTCAAAGCACTTGCCCGTCTCATCCTTCTCGACCGCGAACACCGCCGGAACGCCCGATCCCTCCGTAAACGTACGGCGAACGAGATGGCCGGGGCCCTTCGGGGCAACCATGAACACATCGACACCCTCGGGCGGGACGATCTGCTTGAAGTGAATGTTGAAGCCGTGTGCGAACGCGAGTGCGCTGCCCTTCTTCAGGTTCGGGCCGATCTCCTCTTTGTAGACATCCGCCTGTTTCTCATCGGGGATGAGCACCATCGTGATGTCCGCCTGCTTGACCGCCTCGGCAACCGTCGCGACCTTCAGCCCGTGTGCCTCCGCCTTTGCCTTGGACTTCGAGCCGGCATAAAGACCGACAACGACATTCACGCCGCTCTCCTTGAGGTTCAGCGCATGTGCGTGTCCCTGACTGCCGTAGCCGATGATGGCGACCGTCTTGCCCTCGAGCACGCTCCAGTTGACATCCTGATCATAGTAAGTTTTTGCCATAGTACTCCCGCTCCTCACAATGCTCATAAATTGTGTGTTCCCCCCGCTCGAGCGCAATAAGCCCCGTGCGGATGACCTCAACGATTCCGTAGGGTTTGATTACCTTCAGGAACGCCGTCACCTTGTCATCGCTGCCCGTGATCTCAAAGATGATCGAGGAGGACTCCACATCGACGACGTGCGCCCGGAACAGCTCGCCCATCTTCAGCACGTCGAGGCGATTATCATCGTCTGCCCGCACCTTGATGAGCGTCATGCCGCGGCACGCCGCACTCTTTTCGTCCAGCCGCTGAACCGCCCGCACAACGGGCATCTTTTCCAGCTGCTTGATCATCTGCTCGACGAGATTCCCATCCCCCTGCATCACGACCGTAATGCGCGAGAAATCCGGCGACTCCGTCACGCCGACAGACAGGCTGTCGATGTTGAACTCGCGCCGCGAAAACATGCTCACGACGCGCACCAGAACCCCAGTCTGGTTCTCAACAAAGACGGACAGCACATGTTTCATGATAACAAACTCCTCTCCGCCGCATCGCAAGTCATTTCATGGAAAACTCCTTCATTATCGCCCACATATGAGCATTTGTCAATAAGTTTTAGATAACTCCGCATGTATACGTGTATACGTCTATACCCGCACCTCGAAGCGCGGCTTCTCCTCCTCGTTTTCCTGCGGCTCGATGCGCTTTACGGGCTGCGGCACAGGAGTGGATGGGGCTGCGCTCGTCTTACGTGCCGTCAACTGCGGGGGAGAAGGCTCGACGGTCGGCGCTGGCGTATGCCGTGCATCCGTCCCTTGCATTGCTGCACGCGGTTCCTCCTTCATCAGACGCTCGAGTGCCTCCCCCGCTGTCAGCCCCGTGTACTCGGGCAGGATCTCACCGCGCCTATCGCGGGCACGCCGGGTGCGTTCCGCCGCCGCAAGCAGATCGTCGTGCGCGCCGCGCTCCGATGTCGGTCGCGGCTGCTCCTGTGCGTCCGTCGATGTCGTCCCCTGTGCCTCGGCGCGCTCACGCGCAAGGATACGCTCACCGAGCGAGGGCTCTGTCTCCGCCCCCGTCTGCGGCTTCTTTTGAAAGAAGCGTCGAAAGGCGACGACCCCCACGACGAGTGCCACGCCGATCATACCTGCCCAGTAGAGCCCGCTCGTTGCCGTGTAGGACGTCGGCACCTCGGGCGGCTTCTGCTCCGTCCCTACAAGCTGCTGCTTCAGCGCCGCATTCTCCTGCGCGAGATCGAGGCCGTTTGCCACATCCGCGCCCGTCTGCCCCTCAACCGTTGTACCGCGATCTACCTTCGAGGCAGAGGTCTTCACGGGATCGCCCTTCGCCGCATCCGTGCGCGCAGCGGCGTTCGGACGCTCCGCCGTGTCGCCGGTCTTTGGCGCACCCGTCGTCGTCTTCGAGAGTGCGCCGTTTCCCTGCGCTACGGAGTCACGTGCCTGCTGCTCCGCCTGCGCATCGCCCGTCGTGTGCGTTGCGTTCGCCTGCGCATCGCGCGCCGCATCCCCGAGCGTGATCTTCGGCGGCGTCGGGGGTGTCGGCGGTGTCGGTGGGGTGATTGCCATAGCGCCACTCCTTTCTCAAGATTTCTTGGCTCTACTATAGCAGAAAATCTCATCTGACGAAACAGGAAAAGCGTCCCGTCGTCACGGGACGCTTTGTTGTTTTCAAAAAAAGCGCTCAGTCCTTGTATGCGCGCACGTTGAGGCGGTCGTGCTCCAGATCCTCGTCGATCACGACGCGTGCAAAGCCTGCGCCCGTGAGCACCTTCTCCAGCTCCTCGCCCGTGTAGACGGACATATTGTCGACGATCTTCTGCCACTTCTCATGACTCTTCGTCCTGCCACTCGCTTCATTCGTAATCATAAACATACCGCCGGGCTTCAGTACGCGGTGCACCTGTGCAAAGCAGCGTGCAATCTCCGGCCAGAAATACACCGTCTCAAACGCCGTCACGACATCGAACCGTCCGTCGCCAAACGGAAGCTCGAGCACATTCCCCTGCACGATTTCACAGCGTCCCGCCGCAATCGCCGTCTGGTTGACCTCACGCGCCTTTTCCACGGAGACGGTCGAGTAGTCCAGCCCCGTCACATGCCCCTCGTCCACCATCCGCAGGAACACGGCGACGTTCGCACCGCCGCCGCAGCCGCAGTCGAGCACCTGCTCATTCCCCTGCAGGTCGAGATGCGAAAAGCCCCACGCCGCAATGCCCGCATGCCCCTTGTTCATCATCGCAACAACAATCTTGCCCATCACGCCCTCGGGTTTTCCCGTATTACTAAAAAATTTCCGAAGCAGCCCCATGACCGCCCCTCCTTTCTGAAAATAACAAAAATTTCCTGTTAAAAAGTACCTCGCGCACGATGCGCAAGGCACTTTGAAAACACACTATGATATTACAGCAGCGAGGCACGCAGCTCGTCGCCACTCTTCGCCGAGAGATAGGCGGGCGCGATGTCGAGGACGGTCTTGCAGCCCGTCACGCCCTCGGAGGCGAGGCGGTGCGCCGCACGCGCGTAGGCAGCAAGGACACACGCCGTAAACTCAGGGTTCGAGTCGAGCTTCAGGCTGAACTCTATGATGTGCTTGTTCTCCCTATTTGCACCCGTCGCGCCGGAGCGGAGGACAAAGCCCGCATGCGGCAGACCCGCATGATCGCGCAAGAGTTCTTCCTCGCTGATGAAATGCACGGTCGTATCGTAGTCCGAGAAGTAGTTTGGCATCGTCACGATTGCCTTCTCAACTGCCGCCGCATCCGCGCCCTCCTCGAGCACGACGTAGCACTCGCGCGTATGCTTCTCGCGCGTCGTGAGCGTCGGGTTCGAGCCGCTGCGCACGGCATCGAGCGCCGCCGGAACGGGAACGGTGTACTGCTTGGCATTCTTGACGCCCGGAATGCGGCGAATCGCATCCGAGTGCCCCTGGCTCACACCGCGTCCCCAGAACGTATAGTCCGCACCATTCGTGAGAACAGCGTTTGCATAGGCGCGCGTGAGGGAGAACATACCCGGATCCCAGCCAACCGAGATCACGCCGACGTGTCCCGCTGCCTTTGCTGCCGCATCCACCGCCGCGAAATGCGCGGGAATCTTTGCATGCGTATCGAAGCTATCAACCACGTTGAACAGCTTTGCAAACGCGGGCGTCTGCTCGGGCAGATCGGTGGCAGAACCGCCGCAGAGGATGAGCACATCCACCTTATTCTTCCACATCTCCGCATCATCGGCAGAGATGACGGGCACGTTCGTGCGCGGCTTCACCGACGCAGGGTCGCGCCGCGTAAAGACGGCGACCAGCTCCATATCCTCATTTGCCTCAACGGCGTACTCCACGCCGCGGCCGAGATTACCATAGCCAAGAATACCAATACGAATCATAAAAACTCCTCCCACCATCCCCCCGGACGGCGTAAATCATTGGAGAAAATGCAAATACACTTTCTCAGTAGTGCGGGTGCGCCTTCACATAGTCGACCGGACGCGACCAGTCCACCTGGACGTTCGTCTCATTCCACAGGCGCGTAAGAGCCAGTTCGAAGCTCTTTCGATCCGCGAGCGGAGTGACGGTCTCCTTCGTGAAGTCCATCAGCGTCTCATGCGGCACCTCGACCTCATGATTGGTCGCGAGGAAAGCCTCCGCAGCCGCGCGCCCCTTCTCATCCGCGAGATTCACCGTCGCAGAACGCGAAGCCGCATCATAATCAATCCAGCCAAGAACGTCGCCATAGCTGATGGCGACACTGTACGTATCACTCACTCGTATCACCTCTTATATTTGGTGGTCAACAATAAATATGCTTTATCGTCGCCCCCATCGGATATATCCAACCCTTGCGGGCGTTTTTATTATAGAACGATTCCCCCACACACGCAACCGCCCAATGAAAATAATTCTGTATACAGAAAAGGCAGCCCGAAGGCCACCTTTCCAAAAAGTTTATATTTCGTTTAGAACGCCCACGTTACCTGTGCACCGCCCGCGATACCCTCGCGCTGACCGGTCATGCCCATGAGGTTCACGCCGTAGCTGACGCGGCCGTCCTTCGGGGCGAAACGGTAGCCGAGTTCGAGAATTCCAGTGCCGCCGCCGAGCGAGGGGCTCGGCGTGGAGTAGCCCTGATACGTCGCTGCTGCATCACCGCCAAACTCGTGCTCGTACGCAAGTCCCGCATAGAGCTCGCTGCCGCCGCCGACCGCATGCGTATAGCGTGCGCCGAGGCGCAGACGGTGCGAGTCCACATCGCCGAAGTCGAACTCCGCGCCCGAGCGCAGCTTCACCGTATCGCCCGCCTGATGCGAGTAGAAATACTTCGCATAGCCTTCAATCTTGTTGCCGTTCGCGAGCTTCCACTCCTGACCGACACCGACGTGTCCTGCGAAGTACATGCTCGCATTATTGTAGCTCAGCTCCGCCGCATCGTCACTGCCTGTATAGTCGCTTGAGACGCGTCCCGCGCGCAGGCTTCCCTCGACATACAGACCGCTGTCCTGCGCCATCTTCGCCATCACACCGCCGCCGATGTAGTGCATCGCTCCGCTGCCGTGCGTACCGTCGTCCAGATAGGAGTCATACGTGCTGCGCCCATACTCGACAAAGGGTCCGTAGGTCAGCGTCGCATCGCCCATCTTGTTTGCGCGTGCAAAGCCGACGTTGAGATTCCATCCCTTTGCATCCACATAGGAGCCGGAATTGAGCCGCACAGACGAGCCGCCTTGCGCCGCCCACGGCTGGAATGCACCGTTGACCGCCGCCGACGCATTTACACCGGCAGATGCCGCAGTACCCGCAGCCGCAAGTCCTGCATCCGTGTTCCGCACGCCCTCGGCGGAGGAAGGAGCGGGAGCAGTCCCTGCCGAGATCACAGCAGCCGCCTCAGCCGCAGCTGTATATCCGACATTCGAGAGGAGGTCTGCACCTGCGTTCAGTAGTGCGCTCGCCGCCACACGCGTCTCGACCGGCGACTTGCTCCGATCGTTCACATCAACGTTCTTCACCGTTGCAATGAGTTCATTCTCTCCACGCTTCGCAATCCCGAGCGTATAGTCAAGGATGCCGCCCTGCGTCGCCTTCATCGTCTGCGGCGTTCCTGTATTCCGCAGCGCCGCATCCGTCGTCAGCGTGCCACCCACCTTCAGCAGGCTGACCGCATCGCCCGGCTGGAACACCTTTGCATCGCCCGCAATGGCGACGCCGAGGTTCAGCCCCTGGATATTCTTCTCACCCGTATTCGTGAGCGTGAGCATCGTCCGCGTCTCTGCCGGCGTTGTTCCCGCTGGCAGATAGAAATGCAGATTCTGCACATTTGCAAAGTCCGCCGCCTGCGCGCCGAACGCATGGACTGCGAGCGTGTTGTTCACACTGCCCGATGTGCCCGCGCCGCCGTGGATCGTGCCGCCGATATTGACAGCTCCGAAGAGGCTCACCGTGTTGCCCGATGCCGCTCCGTTTGTCGCACGTCCGCCGTAGACATCGCCGCCGATCGTTCCACCGAAGATATCCACGGTATTATCCGATGCCGACGCACCAAAGCCGCCGACGAGATTCTGCGCCGTGCCGCCACGCATGACGAGCTGATTGCTCCTTGTAATGCCCCTGCGCGAGGTGCCGCCGTACGCCGTATCCGTGATCGTACCGCCCGTGACGGTGAGGACGTTGCCCTCCGCCGTATTGCCGAGCTCCGAGCGTCCGCCCCATACAAAATCATGCGAGCCGTCCGACTCCGTATAGGAAGCCGTCTTGTTGTCCTTGAAGCGGTAGGTATCCGCATATACATAGCGTGCGGCGTCCTTTGTGCCGTTATCCGTGTCGACAAGGAATTCAAGGTCGCCGTGTGTCTCGCCCTTCGCCCCGTTATAGTTCGTAAAGCCGATGCCGTGCGCATTATCTATCAACGTGACACGCGTCGCGCCGTAGCTGCTTGTCGTCATATTCTCCGGCGTGACGTTCTGGCGGAGCTTCGACCAGTCAAGATCATTCGTTGCGGCACCGCCATTGATGGTCAGCAGCGTCTTGCCCGCCGTGTTCTGATTCACGTCAAAGTTCAGATGCTCAAAGTTCGCAATCTGTCCTGCCTTGACTGTGCCGCGCACATTCAGCTGATTGCCTGTGACCACATCACCCGATCCAAGCGTACGTCCGCCGTAGACCGTGCCGCCGATCGTGCCGCCCGCGAGGTTGACGATATTGTTCGTCACAGCCGCCGCGCTCGCCGCATTGTCCGCATAGCCGCCCATCAGGTCATGGAGGGTCGCGCCGCCCGAGAACGTCACCGTATTGCCCGTGACCGCGCCCGTCCCCTTCGTGTAACCGCCGTGGACAGTGCCGATCTTACCGCCCGAGATTGTAACCTCGTTGTCCGTCGCTGCACCATTGCTCGCCGCATTGCCGATAAAGCCGCCGTAGACGTTCGCGAGCCCGTGCGAGCCCGTGCCTGCGACCGTCACGCTGTTGCCCGTGGAGTTACCCGCACGCCCCGCCGTCTTGCCGCCGTAGGCGGATGTGACATCGCCCGACAGATTCGTCACCGTCAGATGATTGTTCGTCGTCGTATTTCCGGCATAGGAAATACCGCCGTAGATCTCGCTCGACGATGTGCCGTCACTGTGCGGAACAGTGATTGCAGAGATCGAGCCGTCATACGTTGCATTGGTATTATTTTGGAAGCGGTTGTAGTCGAGTATGACCTTCGACGCTGTGCCCGTATTCGTATCCGTACGGAGTGCCGTCTCGTAGTCGCCGTTCACAACACCATGCGTGCGATCCTTGCCCGCATAGTTCGAGAACTTCAGCCCGTTCGTTGTGCCTGTGAGGAGTGTCACGTTTCCAATGACCGTATTACCTGAGAGCTTCGACGTATCGACATCGAGCTTCGTCCAGTCGAACAGATTTCCGCCGTTAAAGCCGTTGTTCTCGGTCAGCGTCAGCATCGAGCCGCCGTTCTTCGCGATATCGTCATTGAGGCGGAACTTGTAGTTCTCAAAGTTGTTGACCGACTTCGCCGTGATGTTCTTCGCGTTTACATTCAGTGTATTGCCCGTCGCCGCCTTGTTGCCACCGTAAATATCACTCGCCGAGAGCATTGCACCCGAGAGGTCATGATGCGTGTCGTCACCGAGGTTGACAATGTTGTTCTCCGTCGTGCCATTGCCATGTGCATAGCCGCCGTAAATATTGCTCGTATTCTCGAAACGACCGCCATTGATGGTAACCGTGTTGTCTGTCACAGTTCCTGTCCCTCGGCTGAAGCCGCCATAGACAGAACCCTCGATCTTGCCGCCTGCGACAGTGAGGCTGTTGTGCGCGACCGTCCCTGCACCCGCCGCTATATTTGCGCCGCCATACGCGCCAGTGCTTCCGATCTCGCCGCCGGAGATGGTGACCGTATTATACGCGACCTTGCCCGTTCCCATCGTTGCACCGCCATAGACGCCATCCGCAGCTCTGCCGCCCTCGATGACGACGTGATTGCCGTCATCGGCACTGTCACCTCCGACCGTACCGCTGCCCCCCTGTGCCAGTGCACCGAAGGCCATGGCGACGGCACCGTCACCTTTGAGAGTAAAGGTATTGTTTTTCAAACTACCCGTATGAGATGTCTGTGCAAGACCTCCCACTGCACCCTGACCAACATAGCCGCCCTCGACTGTCACGGAATTGCCCACAATCGCACTGTTCGAGACCGTGGCAGTGCCGCCGACCACCATTTTGCCGATTTGCTTGGCACGGCTATCAAGACTCACAGTGACATGGTTGTCCGTCGAATCGCCTGCGCCCGCTGTATAGCCGCCGTAGACGCTCAGATTCGCATTGTTCGTATTCGTGATCTTGATCTTGTTGTTCGTCGTCGTATTGCCGAGACTCGAATAGCCGCCATAGACCTCTGTGCCTGTGACGTTATTCGCAGTCGCGTCGGCGTTTTTGAAGCGGCTCAAAGTTGCCGTGACATTCTGCGTCTGCGTCCTCGTAGGGTATAACATGCCTGCTTGTGCAGTAATGTTATACTCAAAGTCGCCACTCTTCCCTGTTTTCGCGGCATAGTTGCTAAAAACAATATCCGAACCACTGCCCGCGTGCATAAGGATGACATTGCCTATATTGCCGTATTTCGTCTTATCGTTGTTCCACCCAGCTGCATCCAGCATCAGCTTCGTCCAGTTCGCCGTTCCCCCGATGCTGCCCGTTCCCATGGTCAGCATCGTATCTCCCGCAGCAACAGGTGCCGTGAGATGGAAATTAAAGGTGTCGAAATTGCTGATTTTCTCAACTGCTACATCCTTTGCGTAGACGTGCAGTGCATTATCGCTCGTGTTCGATGTGCGGTTTCCGCCAAAAATCTGAACACGGCTCATCCCCGTTCCGGCAGTGTATGTGCCGTCCTCCGTGCCGAGATTGACACGATTGCCCGTAGTCGTACCCGTGCCGTTGGAGAAGCCGCCGTAGATTTTTCCTGCGGTCGTCAGGGCAGCCTGTCCGCCAAGTGTACCGCCCGAAATCGTAACCGTATTGCCCGTGACAGCACCCGATCCATCCGAATAGCCGCCATAGACATTGCCGCCGCCCGAGCCGCCGATTGTGCCGCCCGATATGGCAATCGTATTGCCTGTGACCGTTCCGTTTCCAGCTGCATAGCCGCCGTAGACATTGCCGCCAGCCGACGTGCCGACAGTTCCGCCCGACAGGATCACATGGTTGTTCTTGACATTACCCGAGCCTGCCGTATACGCGCCGAGCAGTTTTGTATTTGCCTTAGTGAGTGTGCCGTCCGTCATGGTGACGGTATTGTCCGAAATCTCTGCACTGCTCGAAGAGTTGCGGATGATGCCGCCCATGGCTTCATCTTTGAAACTGCCGCCGCTGAGTGTCACCGTATTCCCCGTGACAGCACCCGTTCCTTCCGTGCCGCCGCCCTGAATGTCACCTTCCACAGTGCCGCCCGCAACAGTGACAGAGTTACCCGTGACAGCCTTTGTGGCAGATGCGCCGTTAAAGCCACCGTAGATGGGATCTTTTGACAGGCCGTTGTTAAAGAATACGCGATTGTTTGTGACTGCACCCGTGCCGCTGACACCGCCGTAGATCATGCTCTGTCCGCTGCCATTGCTGACCTGCAGCCCGTGAATCGTCAGCGTATTATTACTGACATCCTCCGTGGCATTCTTCTTGCCGCCGCCGGAAATCGTACCATAGGTACTGAACGGCTTATTCGTCGGACCGCCTTCCGTGCCGAGCGTGATCTTGTTGTCGCTCATGGAGTGGGTCTTATCCGTGCCCTCAAGACCGTTGATGCTGGTCGCTGTCTCCGTGTAGTCATGCGTCTCCGCTGCATACGCCGACGGTGCGGAGAACAACAGTCCCCCCCCCCGTGGACAGTCCCAATGCAACATAGACGGCCAACTGCCGCCGTGCTTTCAATCCGTTGAACATGTGCTCCTCCTCCAATGTTTTACTTTATCACCGAGATTCTTCCGTCGGTCTCAGTTGTATACTGAGATTCATTATATACAAAGTGTATAATACATGAGAGACATTGTCGTTGTCAACGCCATTTCTAATTTATTACCTTTCTTTTTGAATAAAACTTAACAAAACGTGAATAAAAGAATGTCGCTTTACTTTTATATATGAATCATCTTTCATATTTGTGTGCACTGCAACACTCTCCTGCACAAAACGCTACAATTCGGATTCTTCTGGACAGGTGTACGCATTGTGCTTATAATACGTGTAGTATCTCAAAACCTCAACGTATTATCAAAAAAGGAGCAGTTCACATGGACTACACAAGTAAGATCGCCGTCGGCATGACGCATGAGGCGGTGGACACGGTGACGGATGCAAATACGGCGCTGACGGTCGGCAGCGGATCACTCGCGGTGTACGCAACGCCCGCAATGGCGGCACTGATGGAGCGTGCGGCGGCTGAGCTTTGTCAGAGCGAATGTCCCGAGGGTTGGACGACGGTCGGCACATCGCTGAACATCACGCACCGTGCGGCGACTCCGACGGGACTGACGGTACGCGCCATTGCCCAGGTGACGGCAGTGGACGGACGCGCGATTTCCCTCAAGGTCACGGCATACGACGAGCGCGAGGAGATCGGCGCGGGCACACACACGCGATTTGCCGTCGCTGTGGATAAATTCATGGCAAAGGCGGAGGGGAAACGCTAAGAAATCAGAAATAGACAAAACGCAAGAGAGCGGCACGCGATTGTGCCGCTCTCTTGCGTTTTGTTATGTGCCCCTTCCACCGCTTCGCGGTTCCCCTTCCCCGTCATACGGGGAAGGCTTGGGGAAATGTTTTTAGAATGCCCACGCGATGTTGAATCCGCCCGTGATACCCTTGCGCTTGCCCTTGAAGCCCGTGAGGTTCAGACCGTAGCTGACGGTGCTGTCCACGGGAGCGTAGCGATACCCGAGTTCGAGGAGCGTGGTGCTGCCCTTGAGGCTCGTGCTCGGCAGGTTATAGCCCTGATAGGATGCTGTGCCCTTGCCGTCGAACTCGTACTCCCACGCGAGCCCTGCGTAGAATTCGCCGTCCATGTCGTTCTTCATGGTAAAGCGTGTGCCGAAGCGGATACGGCTCGAGGTGGATGCGCCGAAGTCATACGGCTCGCCGGTCGAAAGGGTTGCGCTCGCGCCCGCCTGATGCGCGTAGAAATACTTGGCATAGGTATCGATCTTGTTGCCATTGATGAGTTCGCGCTTCTGTCCGACCCCAATGTGACCGGCGAAGTAGCTGCTCGACAGATCGTAGCTGGTGCCCTTCGCGCCGATGGTGCCGCTGTAATCGCTCTTTGCACGACCAATGCGCAGACTGCCCTCAAGATAGGTGCCGCTCTCGCTCTCCGTCTTTGCCATGACACCGATACCGAGATAGCTCGTTTTCCCATCGCCGTGTGTGCCGTCGTCGAGGTAAGAGTCGTACGAACCACGCCCGTATTCGATGAACGGCCCAAATGTGACCGAGCGGTCGAGGAGTTCGTTGCGGCGTGCATAGCCGACGTTGAGATTCCAGCCCTTCGTATCAACGTAGGAGCCGGACTTGAGACGCATACTGCCGAAGCTCTGCGCCGCAAACATCTGATAGCTGCCGAGGGTGGAGAGTGGAGCGGAGGCAGCAGCAGAGTTCTTCTCGCTGCTGGCATACGGGGTGTCCACGATATCCGCGATCTGGGTCGCCGCCGCCTCGGCTGCGGGGATGCCGATATCGGTGAGGAGGTCGGAACCGCTTGCGAGGAAGGCAATTGCCGCTGCCTGTGTCTCGACGAGGGATTTCGTCTCGTCCTTCACCTTGATATTCGTGACGTGTGCAAAGAGCTCGTTTTTCGTGCCCGTCGATGCCGTACCACGCGTATTCAGTGTGTACTCATAGTCGAGGGTAACGCCCTTCGTCGTCTGATAGGTCGTATTCGAGAGGTTGCTTGCTGTCACGATGTTCTGAGCGTCGGGCAGTCTGACGAGGCTGATGTCATCGCCCACGCCGATCGGCGCATATCCGCCATCCAGCTCCATGGTGATCGTGCTGCCGCTGATGTCCTTGTTCTTTGCCTGTGTCGTGGTCAGCATGGATTTCGAGAGGTCGGCTTTCGGGGAGAGGTAGAAATTGATGTTCTGGAAATCCTCGAAATACCCGACCTTTGCCCCCATGTCATAGACGTTCAGTATGTTCCCATCCTTGACCGCTGCCGATGCGCCGCTCGTGAGCTGACCGCCGTAGACGATGCCGCCGATCTCGGTGCCGCGCAGTGTGATGGTATTGTTCTTTGCGTCCTTGCCGTGACCACCTACGACATCACCGCCGATGTGAACGGAGTAAAGGTCGACGCTGTTGTTCTGTGCATCGTCACTGGTCGACCAGCCACCATAGACAGAGCCCGAGACCGAGCCGCCCGACATGGTGACATAGTTGCTGTCCGCCTTTACCTTGCTCTCGCTCTTGGCACCGTAGATGTTGCCGGTCAGCGCACCGCGCGTGAGGATAACCCCGTTGCCGCTCATTGTACTCGATCCGCCGCCGGATCCACTGCCGCCCGAGCTGCCTGAGCTGCTCGAGGTGCTCGTGTTCGCTGCGTATGCACCGTAGACATCGCGGATCTTGAGTGCATTTGCACTGTCAATCGTGAGCATATTGTTCTTCAGGCTTCCAGAGGTGCCCGTGGTGACACCTGCTGCGGCGTAGTTGTCAATGCCGCTTGCGTGTACGCCCGCAATATGGAGCTTGTTGTTCTCCACATCGTGATTCATCGCGGAGATGCCCGTGAACACCCTGCTGTCTGCCGCCGATGCGTTGGTGCTGTCATAGCTGCGGTCGCCGTCGCGCAGACGGTTGAAGGTCAACAGGAGGTCGGAGCCCTGCGTCTGATCATTCTCCGTATGCAGGTAGACCTCATAGTTCGTATTCGCATACTTGGACGTACGATCCTGGTTCTTCGCATAGTTCGAGAATGTCATCTGTCCGTTGCTCTCGATGAGCTTTACAGAATGCGAGCCCGTCCACGTCGGGTTCAGGTGGAATTTGCTGACATCTTCTGTGATATTCGCCATGTCAACCGCACCGCCAAGACCGCCCGTCTGCTCAATCTTGAGCATGGTATGGTCGATGAGCGTGTCGTTGTGAAGGACGAACTTGAAGGTGTCGAAGTTTTTCACCTGCTGCACGGAGATACCGCCCGCCTGTACGACGAGCGTGTTGCCCGTGCCTGCGCCGCTATCGTTCGCACCATAGATATTTCCTGCGATAGTCGCACCGTAGCTGCCATCGTCCGCACCAAGCGTGAGCGTATTGCCCTTCGCCTGTCCCGCAGTTGCAGCATAGCCCGCATAGATATTGCCCGACACGGTACCGCCCGTGACGTAGACGTTGTTGCCGCTGACCTCGCCCGTGCCCGCAGAGTAGCCGCCGTAGAGCGTGCCCGCCTTGCCGCCCGACATACGCAGGACGTTGTTCTCAACCTTGCCGCTATTGGCAGCCTCGTGGATATAGCCGCCGTAACCCGCTGTCACCTGGTAGGCTCTGCCCGTCGACTTGATCTCAAGCGTATTCCCCCGCGTGCCGCCGGAGCCGCCGGATGTCCCCATCGTCTTTGCGCCGTATGCCATGATATCACGGCTGAGTGGTTTGTCAATCGTGAGGATATTATGCTCGGTCGTATGTCCCCCGTAGGAGCGCCCCGCGAACCAGTCCGTATCGGTGCTCGTTGCATCGTATGCGACGTTGCCGTTCTGGAAACGGTTATAGTCCAACAGAACGCGTCTGCCCGTCGTCGTGCCGGTGGGAGCCTCGGTGCCGTCGGAACGCACGAGGCGCAATGCGTATTCGTAGTCGCTGTGTGTCGGAGAGATCAGCCACGCCGCCGTCGGGGTGTAGCTTTGGAATTTCAGAGCGTAGTCGTCATCGCCCTCAAGGAGGGTAACACGCCCTGCGATCTGCTTCGCCGACATATTCTGAAGGTTGATCTTGACATTCGAGAAGTTCACGGGCGTGGTTCCCGAATACTGGTTCTCGAAACCGTTGTGATCGGTCACCTTCAGCATCGTCGCGTTCTTGTCGACCTTGTCCGTGAGGCAGAAGTTATAGTTCGTGAAGTTGTGAACACCTTTGACGGTAATGTTCTGCCCCTTGACGTTCAGCGTGTTGCCGGATCGCTCCGTTCGTCCGCCATAAATCGTCGCCTGCGTTAGATTTGCCCCATAGGAGCCGTCATCCGCGCCGAGATTGATCTCATTGTTCATCTCAACCGTCGTGTTTGTCCCGTTGGCGTAGCCGCCGTAGACATTGCCGCGCAGAGTGCCGTCGGGACGCGTACCGCCCGTGAGCGTACCGCCCGTAATGGTGACGGTATTGCCGCCGGAGGTCGTCGTAGTTCCAGTGCTGCCAGAGCCGGAGGGTTGCGCTGCATAGGTCACGCCGCCATAGATGTCGCCGACGATTTCGCCGCCCTTGACCGTGACCGTATTGCCCGTAACAGAGCCCGCCTTCGTGCTCGTTGAGGTGTTCTCACCGCCGACGACGTTGTCATCCACCCTGCCATCCTCGATGGTAACACGATTCCCTGTCACAGCACCCGTGCCATTCGCCGTTGCGCCGTAGACATCATGCACAGCACCGCCCTTAACGGTGACGCTGTTCGCGGTAAGGCTCGCATTGCCATTTGCCGCTGCGCCGTATGCCGTTTCAGAGACCTTTGCGGTACCCGAGATCTCGACGGAGTTGTTCGATGCCGTGCCGGTGCCCGCAGCAGTTCCGTAACCAGTCAGATATGCACCGTAAATCTTGTGCGCGGAGCCGCCGCTGATCTTGACATGGTTATCGTTGACCAGCTGAACATGTGCGTTGGTCGAGCTGCCTGCGCCGAAGAGCTCACCGAATACACCGTAGACGGTAGCCTGAATGTCGCCCTCGGTGATCGTGACCGTATTCTGCTCAGCTTTGCGGTCCACGCTGTTATCGCCGCGAATCGCGCCGCCCTTGACCTCTCCACGCACAACGGGATAGACCGTGGTGCGCGAGGCATTTGCTCCGCCGTTAATCGCAACACTGTTCGAGCTGACGGTGGTTGTGCCGTAGCCACCCGTGATGCGATTGACCGTTCCCTTGTTGACAGTTACCGTATTGTTTGTGACCGTGCCCGTCCCCGTGTGGGCAATGTTATCCCCCGAGGTCAGGTCGGTCGACTGACCGCCGAAGATGTCGCCCGTCACCATGCCGTCTTCGACTGTGACATCATTGTGATCAACCAGTCCCGTCCCCGTTGCAACACCGCCAAAGAGATTTTCGATCGTGCCGGAGTTCAGCGTCAGCTTGTTCCGCACGGCATCCGCACCCGTGGAGGTGTAGCCGCCGTAGCCCGAAACGAGACCCGTCGCATTGTTGAGTACGAGGGTATTGTCCTGGACGACCTTTTTATTGCCGGTCTGTCCGCCGAGGTTTTCCCAGATGGAATAGCCGCCGTAGATCGTATTCCGTCCACTGAGTGCGCCCGTATGCGTATGGTTCGCGTTCTGGTAACGATGGAGCTCTGCGTCAACGTAGTTGCGCGTCGTCGAGGTCGCCGTATCCGTCTGCGTGCGCAGCTTGATGCGGTACTCGTAGTCGCCGCTCCAATCCGTCGTACCGGGCGATGTATAGCCCGAGAATCTCAGATTCGATGTGCGATTGATCGCTGTGTTGCCGTCAGCCATCAGCGTGACCGTGCCGACATCGCCGAAGTAGTCCTGCACCCTCTTTCCCTGTGCATTGACCCCCTTGCCGCTCCAACCTGTCGCGTCGACTTTGATGTCCTCCCACGCAACCGTGCGCCCGAATGCGTCGTTGTTGTGGGTGAGCGTGAGCATGGTGTTGCCCGCTGCAACCCCCGTGTTCAGATAGAATTCGTACGTGTGGAAGTTTTGCGCGGAGTTTGCCGTAATGCCCTTGGTCTGCACAATCAGGTGGTTGTTCCGAATGGCATCGAGGCTGCCGCCCGAAACGCCCGTGGAGTTGCTGCCGCCGTAGAGAGACGCATTGCTGAGGTTCGGTGTGGCACTCCCGTTCACATCGCCGAGGATGACGCGGTTGCCCGTCGTTCCGCCGACCCTATTCTCAGCATAGCCGCCGTAGACCTTGCCCACGACCGTGCCATTTGCTATCGTAACCGTGTTGTTGATGGCAGAGGTCTTTCCCATGCCGCCCGCAATCGCAATTCCATCCGTTGCGGTTCCGGTGCTGATCCCTGCAGTCACCGTGCCGCCCGCGAGTTCCACCCCGCCGTTCGTCACGCCGCCTGCAAGTGAGCGCGCACCAATCACGGCGCCCGTGACCGTGCCGCCGTTCATCTTTACGACATTTGGATTTGTCTGCGATGCGCCCGAGGTCTGCGCGATGTTGGCGCCAATGCCGCCGTACGCATTGCCCGTGAGACTGATACTGTTGATGACGAGGGTATTGCCCGTCACAGCACTCGTAGTGGATGTTATGCCGCCCGCAGAGACCGTGCCATTCACGACGGGGATATTGCCCGCATTAAGCACGCCGATGGTGAGCGTATTATCCGTCACAGAGCCGTTCATCAGATTCGTGCCGACAATATCGGTGTACGGATTTACCGTCGTCCCGGCGCCGCTGATTCCCGACTGCGTCCCGCTCGTCCCGACCGAGGCGTTCTCTGCCGCGTACGCCGTAGGCGCAGCTGCAAACGCGCCGCCGACGGCAAGGGCCACAAATGCGGCAAGCTGCCGCTTTGCTTTCATTCCTTTGAGCATTACTCTCTCCCCTTCACAATACGTTGGAAAGAATCCATCCTTGCAGCGCATTGCGCCGCATTCCTCAGCTATTAAATTTTCTCATCTATCTATTATATTACGCTCATCCGCAAACGTCAATCGTAAGTTCACATCTCCTGACCGTAAATTCGGCAAATCTCATCCGTATACTTCCCATCCCCGTCGCGCACGATAAGTGCAGGTTCATGGCGCATTCCCGTGAGTGCCGCGCCCTTGACCGCCTCGATGAGCATGAGGTTCGGTTCTTTGTCCGCACGCGGCTGTACCATGCGCAGGCGTTTGACGGCGAGCCCCTCCGCATGGAGTGCGAGGACGATCTCGCCGAGGCGCTCGGGCAAATGCACCATTGCAAGGCGCCCGCCGTGCTTCAGTGCATACGATGCGGCACGCACGGTATCGGCGAGGGTTGCCGTGATCTCGTGCCGTGCCGCTGCGCGTGCGCCCACGCTGAGAGCTCCGCTTGTCACGGGGCGGTACGGCGGATTGCTGAATACGAGGTCATATTCTCCGCACGCAAAAAGAGCGGGAGGGTCGCGATAGTCGCCCTCCCGCACGGTTATTTTGTCTGTGAGATGGTTCAGCCGTACGTTCCGCACAGCCAGCTCCGCCTGCACGGGATTCAGTTCCACTGCCGTGATCTCCCGCGCCCTGTCCGCAATGAGCAGAGGGATCACGCCCGTCCCCGTGCCGAGGTCGAGCACGCGCTCGCGCCCGGTCATCTGCGGGAAATGCGCGAGCAGGACAGCATCCATGGAGAAACAGAATTCATCCGTGCGCTGGATGATCTGCCGTCCGCCCATGCAGAGATCGTCAAGCCGCTCCTTCGGACGCAGCTGCACCATCTCACTCATGGATCTCATCACCCTGCTGCGGGCGCGGCGCACGACGCGGCTGACGCCGATTGCCCTGCGGACGGCGGCGCTCGTCTGCATTCTTCGCGGAACGCTCTGTGCGCTCTCCTGGCTCTCTCCGCTCGCTGCGTTCCCCGCGCTCGCGCAGTTTTGCCCCTGCGGGACGCTCACGACGTTCGCGGCCTTCGCGCGGCATACGCCCCTCACGCGGGGGACGCTGCCGCCCCTCGCGCGGCACATGAGTACGCGGTGTCCCGTCCTCCCCCTCGACGCGGGCAATGTCCTCCCATGCAGCGATCACTGTTTTCCCGTCGTCCATGAGGATGGTCGCCGTACGCCGCTGTTCGCTGACGGCGACAACGCGCCCCTCACCGTCCTCCGCGATGACGCGATCGTTCTGCGCGGGGGTATACTCCGCCTTTTTCACACGCATGCAGCCGCCGCAGCCATAGCCGTCGCTCTCGTATTTCAGACAGCACATGAGCCGCCCGCAGATGCCCGAGATCTTCGTCGGGTTGAGCGAGAGGTTCTGCTCCTTTGCCATGCGGATGGAAACGGGCACGAAATCACCGAGGAAGGTCGCGCAGCACAGAGGCCGCCCGCAGCAGCCCATGCCGCCCATCATCTTCGCCTCGTCACGCACGCCGATCTGGCGCAGCTCAATGCGCGTGCGGAAGACACCTGCGAGCTCGCGTACGAGCTGGCGGAAGTCAACGCGCCCATCCGCCGTAAAGTAGAAGAGCATCTTCGAGAGGTCAAAGGTGAGCTCGACATCGACGAGCTTCATCTTGAGGCCGAGTTCCCGTATCTTCTCCTCGCAGACCGTACGTGCCTCACGCTCGCGCGCGCGGTTCTCATCAATGCGGGCGAGATCCGAGGCATCCGCGATGCGGTGCACTATGCGCAAATTCGGCGGAACAGATTCGTCCGGCACCTCGCGCGGGGCGATGACGACCTTGCCGCACTCCATGCCGCGTGCCGTCTCAACGATGACGTGATCGCCCTCGGCAATCGTCAGCTGTCCCTGCCCGAATGAATATATCTTGCCCGCTGCCTTGAAGCGGACACCTACAATCGTTTGCAAAACTTCCTCCGGAATCTATATCAACAACTCATGTGAATTGTTTTCGTGCACGTAATAAAAATGCCTCTGCCTGCAGTGCAGGGTTCACGTTCGCAGCAAAGCGCCGTGATAGCTGCCGCGTCCCGTCTATCAGTGCAAAGATGTCGGCATTCGTCATGTGGGTAAGGAGTGCAGCGAGCTCCTCCCGTCGATCCACGTGACAGAGTGCATCGCTCCCGCCGTCCTCATGCAGGATGAGGAGGTCGCGCAGCGCCATCTGCATATAGGAGAGCCACGACGTACGCTCTACATGTGAGCGTGCACCGAGCGCCTCCGCACGCGCCCAGATGTCCTCGATACCGAGGTCGGGCAGATGTGTAAGGAGGTCGATGGCATCGTCCCGCAGGGAGAGCCCCTCCTCGGCGAGTGCATACGCCCGCCCGAGGCTGCCGTCTGCGAGGGCGGCAATCGCCGCTGCATGCTCTGTCCCGCGTGCCCTGAGCTCTGCCTCGATCTCGCCGCGCGGCAATGCGCCGAACGCAATGCGCACGGCACGCGAGCGGATGGTCGGCAGGATGGCATCATATGCATTCGTTATGAGGATGAAGAGCACCGCACCCGCCGGCTCCTCAAGTGTCTTGAGGAGCCGATTTGCCGCCGCCTCATTCATGCGATCAGCGCCGTCAATGAGGATGATCCGCCGATCTGCGCTGACCGGCGCGCCTGACGCCGCGATGAGGATGTCTCGTACGGCGTCCGTGCGGATCATCGCTGCACTCTTGCCGCGCGCTTCGGGTGCAACCTCGAAGTAGTCGGGATGGACACCCGCCGCCATCGTACGGCATGCCTCGCAGTGCCCGCATGGCGCATCACCCGCAGTCTCACAGAGCAGCGTTCGCACGAGCACGTGCGCCGTGCGTCGCTTGCCAACGCCCTCGATGCCGCAAAAGAGAAGTGCATGGGGCAGGCGCTTTGCAGCCGCAAGCGCGCGCAGACGGGAGATGATCTCCGCATGACCGCGGATGTCTGTCCAGTCCGCAGGGAACGCCTCGTGTACCTCTTCACTTGCGGGCGCCGCAGACGCAGTCGTCTTCGTCCGCGCCATCACATATAGAGATCGATGAGGAGGCCTCTGATGGCATCATGACTCGCGATGATATCGAGCTGATCTGCCTGTCCGAGGCGGATTTTCTCTGCCATCTCCTCCAGCTTCTTATCGATCTTGCGCACGGAGGTGTATACCTTCTGCCGCCCAAGGCGATCCCAGCCTGCCTGCGTATGCAGTTCATACATACTGCCAACTGCCTCACCGATGAAATTCTGGATGAGAGAGCGATAGGAGCGCAGCTCGTCAAACGTCGGCGACTTTGAGAGGCGTGCGCCCTGCTCATCGATCTGCTCGAGAAGGCGATCCATCGCCTCGCGCGACATGGCTGACTCCTGATCCGCCAGTTCCATACTAAAGTCCGTCGCTGCGCCGCGCACGCCCACATCCGTCTCTGCACGCGGCATTGTGAGCGATGTACTCCGCGCAATGCTGCTGTCTATCTTCATCGCCATTGCGTCCACCAATCCCTTTTCAAGATGAGTCAATTTACCCATTGTTCATTATAGCCCGAACAAAGGGCAAAGTCAAAGAGGTAAATTGACTTTGCCGCCATACTTTGTTATCCTTATCTAACAAAAAGAATTAATTGTGGAAAGGGTTTGAATACTATGATTGAGGGCGAAAAACTCGCTGCACTGCTGAAGCACGGGGCTGCGATTCACATCATCGAACCAGATACCGAGATTGACTACTACGGTGCCCTCGAGCTCAGCGATGAGGAGCAGGCAGCGGGAAGGCCTGCAGGAGCACTCGCCGTGCGCTTGGATGTCCCCGTGGGAAAATTTGTCAACACACCCGAGCCCGGCCGTGTTTTTCAATGCCATCTCACAGGCTCCGGCTGCGTCTATCACTTCGACGTTCCCTATCGCTCCGCCTCGCCGCTGCCCGATACGATCTGGTACATGGCACTGCCGGAGAGCGCCGAGCGCATTCAGCTGCGCGATTTCGTCCGCGTACCGATTCCAATGTCCATCGAGGCGAAGCTGCCCGGCAATCACGGCAGCCTCAAGGACTACCGCGAGGTCGCCCTGATCGACATCAGCGGCGGGGGGCTTTGTTTCGTGCACGACGAGCCGCTGATTATGGACGCACCGATCTCCGTACGCGTACCCGAGCTGCCACGCATCGGCACGCTCGAAACGGAGGGCACGATCCGCCGGGCAACTCCCATTGAGACGAATCTCGGCATGACATACCACATCGGCGTCATGTTCGGCGACACGCTCGGCACGCGCGAGCGCGAGCGCCTTGTCCAGAGCATCTATCAGCTGCAGCAGAGCTATCTGCGCAAGGGGCTGAAGATCCCCCAGATCGACCATACAAAGAGAAGCTGACATGAGAAAGGAGCTGCACTGTCGTGCAGCTCCTTTCTCGTATCAAAAACTATGCCCAGCGCAGCTTCATCATCTCGGGATAGACCTCCTCGAGCACCTGCAGGCCGACACCGACCATCGCCATGAAGCTGTCCGCCTGAAACACGCCGACGTGCAGATCGAGCGGCAGATCGATGTCCACGACGACATCCCGCTCATCATCGACCACAAATTTTACGTAGCGATACTGACTGTTCCAATCGTTGAGCTTCTCATGGAATGCCTTTGGATCGGCTCCCTCCTCCAGGCGCACGAGCCCGAAGTACTTGATCTTGATAAAATCGTTCGTGTCACCGTTCTCCGTGACAACAATCGCAATGCTCACAACACTGCCGTTGTCGAGCTGCTGACGCATGCGGATGATGTGATCCTCTCCGTCCTCGGTCACATCCTCGCCATATTTCATATCCTGCTTGTCAAGTTCCGCCTTGATTGCTTCAAATGCGCTGTTCTTGAGCCCTTCTTCGCTTCCGCTGAAGCCGTCAAAAAGTCCCATACAGTTCCTCCGTTCAACTTGCGTATTTTAGGATTTCCTGATAAATTCAGTGATTCCTTTATTCCTGCGGACGCGGCTTATGTCCGCGCGTGCAGAGCTCCATCAAATCATCATAGACCTTCTCCACGATACGCATGCCGACGCCCATCATCGCCATGACGCTATCCGGCTGGAACTTTCCCTTGTGAAGGTCGAGCGGCAGGTCGATATCTACGACGACATCCTGATCGCGGTCAAGGCAGAGCTTCACATAGCGGAACTCACCATTCCACCCATTGATCTTGGAAAGCAACTCTGCGCGCTGGTCCGCATCCTCCAGATAGGCGATGTCATAGAGTTTGATCTTGATAAAGCCGTCCGCATCATCCATCTGATCGTACAACTCGCGCACGACGATGACCGCCGTGATGGCCTCGTCGTTCTCGAGTTCATTCCTCATGTAGAAATATGTTTCCTGGCGATCTTCCTCACTCTCATCACTGATCTCGTAGTTCCAGTCGTTGCGATCCAGTTCTTCCTTGATCGCATCCTTGATTCCCATTACGGCGGTCTTTTCACCGCCTTTGAATCCATCAAAGAGTCCCATTTGTCCCCTCCATATCTGCCCTCTGCTGAGGGCAATGTCCCCATGTTTATGGCGCCGGAGCAATGAAACCGACCGCGTCAAGCGTATCGATTGCAGCAGTGCCGCGTGCATTTTGAAAATCAAGCGTTGAGACGACGACCTGTCTGATATATTTCTTTTCGCCGTCTTCGTAGTAGCTGCTGATGTCATGAATCACGAGCGGTCTGCCCCCCGCATCCCGTCCGAGATAGAGCATGACGTGGCCGGGACGAAAGAGGAGTGCGCCCGGCGGCACATCTGCAAGCAGTGCATAGCGCTCTGCCGCAGATAATCCGGCAAGAGGCAGAAGCGAACAGGCACGCTTCTGCATATCCGTATCGCGCGGGAGATCCAGTCCCATCGCGCGATAGATGTTCTGTACGTAGGATGAGCAGTCCATCCCCCCGTTTGCCCCGCCCCAGCCATACTCTGTATAGAGGGGTGCGAATGCGAGGCGCATGAGATTGTTGCGGGTGAGCGGCAGACGCCCCACAGCGAGGCGTCCGTCCTCGGGTACGCGTACCTCCCGCACGGCGAGCTGACCCCCAGCATCCCGCACGGGCAGGAGAAGACGATCTGTCCCATCCGCCGCCCGTCGCCCCGGGATCTTTGCCCCGAGCTGATAGAGCCGCCCATCAATCGAGAGCTGCGCTGCCGTCACGGTGAAGAACTCCTCCGGTGCAGCAAAGCCGCGCCATGTCTTCCAATCTGTCGCAGCAAGCGCGTGCACATCAACCCAGCCGCGATAATCGCGCGTCTCGACAAAGGCAAAGCGCGCATCCTGCGAGCGGTGGAGCACGAGGACTGCCTCCCCGGGATCGAGCACCGTCCCCTGTAGCTCGTCATAGCGCAGATCATCGGGGGACTCAAACCATCCTTCATCCGTCGGCAGGAGTCGCACATCGGCACGACGTACAGCGACGGCAGGATGTGCAGTCACAGTCGCGCCAATACCCTCAATGGCACGATTGTCGCATACTGCCTGCCACTGTTCTGTGCGGAGGAGCTGCCCCTCTGCGTAGAGATCCGGCAGGGCACGATCTGTTCCCTGTGCAGCCTCACGAATCTGTGCGCGTACCGTTTCTCCCGCGCGCGTCTCTGCCGTATTGATGAGGTCATGCACAAAATCCTTCGCCGCAAGACGACGCGCATACGCCTCTCTCTCCTCCCCACGGAGAAGCGGTGCATCGCCATCCGCACGCAGCCAGTAGTCAGCAGTTGCTGCCGCTCCCTGAACGGGCAGCGCCGCATGTGCAGGAACCACCATCAAGAGGAGGATCAGAACTGCACCGAGAACGCCTGCCCACAGGCGTCCCCGCAGAGCGTATTCAGGCACCCTGCTCTCCGTTGAGCTCGCTGAGCCCCCAAGCGAAAAATGCCTCCATGCCGAGGAAGGCGAATTTGTTGTCCGTTACCGCCTCGCCGAACTCCTCCATTGTGCCAATGGCAAAGGAGCCTGCATGCCGCCCCGGTGCGCGTGTAGGGAGATCGCCTCGCGCCCCGCGCTCGAAGAACGCCTTTGTGTCGTTGTTGACGGCGACAAGCTCGTTCAGGAAGTTGCGCGCCATCTTCATTTTGCCGAGGCGGTAGAAGAGCATCGCAAGCGGCAGATACATCATCGCCACGCCCTCTTCGTAGCGCTGATACAGCTTGATCGCGGCATCGCCCTCCTCGATCGCCGCATAGATGAACATGAGCTGGTAACGGCGTCCGAGCGCATCGTGCTCCGAGAGGCGGAGCATCTCCTCGCACTCCTTCGCTGCAAGACGGAGCTTGCGTGCCGCGAGGAGCGCCTCGAGATAGGAGAGCCGCAGGAACATATAGGGCTTTGTCGCTGGCATCGACCAGAACTTTCCGATGTTCTCCTCGGCGAAAAGTCCCTGCTCCTTTAGGCGCTCAGTCGCCTTGCGCGTCAGATCCTCGTAGTGGTGAACCCGGTCGTCGGCATTCTTGGCGAGGTACTCGATCTCCATGCAGGCAGCGGTGATGTTGTCCGGTTCCTCCCGCAGGGCGCGCTTGATGATGCGGTAGCGTTCCTCCCCCGTCTTCTTGCGCGCGCGTGCAATCAGCTCGTCCGCAGTGAGCGTCTTCACCTCACGCGGCAGATTCGGATTCTCACGCAGTCGCTGGCTGAGCTCCGATACGATCTCAGTCATGCGTTCGACACTGACCTTGCCACCTTCAGCCTTTACCATGCGGTTCAGTTCAAGCTGCATCCATTCCTTATCTGTCATGCGGTGTCCCTTCCTTTGCTGGTAGTTCCTAGCCCTATTATACCTTGTTTTTTGGGAAAAAGCTACAAAAAAGAACTGCCTTCGCGCGTATTGCAGGACGGCAGTCCCTTTGCTATTTTTTATTCTTCTTTTTTTCTTTCTTATCCTTCTTCGCGGGCTTTTCAGGGGTATTGTCGGCGGGTTCCGCGAGCTTTTCCTTCTTTTTCTCCAGCGCTGCACGATCCGCATCGCTTAGAATGCCGCGCGAGCGTCGGATCATCTCCTCCTGATGCCCGACGGCGTAGTTGATGATGGCGTCAAAGAATTTCTTCTCGACATCCTTATTCGAGAGGGACGAGAGCGTAATATCCTTCGTATTCTCCTCGCGGGAAAGCGTCCCCCAATTGCTGTCCAGATCCTCATGTGCCGTCACATGCACAACGCCCGCGCGCAGGTCGATCAGGAGGTACTCTGCCGCACCTGTAAGGTCGCTGTAGCCGTTCAGTGGCAGCATGCGCCAGCGGCGCTTGGACACCACGTCCTGAATCTGGATGCTGTCATAGATGCGGAGCGTCGGCACTACAATCTTCGTGAGGTCGATGTAGCCATGCGCATCCGAGGCGTACTGAATCTGTTCTTTGTTAAAGTAATAGCCTTGCCGCGCCGTCGACTGCACCCATTCATAAATGTTCTTCGGTATTTCCTCCGCTGCAGACGCGGGACGGGTGCCCATGAACAGGGCGGCACAGACGAGGAGTGCCGCTCCCCATTTTTTTTGCACGTATCATCGCTCCCATCAAAAACTGTTTTCAACAACTCCCTATGCTAGTCCAAAAAACTGAATTTTTGCTGAACATGAAGCCCGCTTAAAGCCCCGAGTGGTACTCCCAGTCATCCGCATTGTCGAGGCTGTCGAGCTCATATGGCGTGCCCTGATAGACGTAGTAGTTCAGCCAGTTTGCGAAGAGGAGGTGCGCGACGCTGCGCCAACGCACGACGGGCGCGCGGTTGGGGTCATCCTCTGGGTAGTAGTTGCACGGGATGTCGGGATCGATTCCCGCCGCGAGATCGCGGTCGTACTCCGCCTTGAGCGTCATAGGATCGTACTCGGCGTGTCCCGTGATGAAGAACTGGCGGCGGCGCAGATTCGCAATGATGTAGACACCCGCATCGCCCTCGGAGAGGATCGTAAGCTCCGGCACGCGCTCAATGTCCGCACGCAGGGTCTCCGTATGGCGCGAATGCGGCACATAGAACAGATCGTCAAAGCCGCGCAGGAGCGGCTCATGCTGCACGCAGAGACGATGCTCGAAGACACCGAAGATCTTCTTCTCCGTCCAGTGCTTGGGGATGTCGTAGTGATAATAGAGCCCCGCCTGCGCACCCCAGCAGATATGGAATGTGGAGTAGGCGTGTTTACGGCTCCACTGCATGATCTCGGCGACCTCGTCCCAGTATGCGACGCGCTCGAACGGCAGCTGCTCAATCGGCGCGCCTGTGATGATAAAGCCGTCGTATTTCTTATGCCGCACCTCTGCAAAGGTGCCGTAGAACTCCGTGAGATATTCGCGCGAGGTATGCGACGGGACGTAGGACTCCGTGTAGATAAAGTCCACCTCTACCTGTAGCGGCGTATTGCCGAGGAGTCGCAAGAGTTGCGTCTCAGTCACGTCCTTGATCGGCATGAGGTTCAGAATGAGGATGCGCAGCGGACGGATATCCTGACCATACGCGCGTGCCGCATTCATGACGAAGACGTTCTCCCCCTCGAGCACGTTCGTCGCAGGCAGATTGTTTGGTATCTTAATCGGCATTGTTTCCCGTTTCCCTTCCCTATGAAAGTGCAGAGCTATTCCGCATTTCCAAAATCAACGCACCTGATAGCGGTTGACCCATGTACTGTAGCCGTCTGCATAGGCGCGTAGGCGAATGAGACCACGCCCCTCGGGCGCCTCGCGCACAATCATGCGGTAGGCACCCTCATAGCCGTCATCAAGGGGTTGCCAGCCATCCGATGGCGACCAGTAGCGCCCCGTGACGATGCGCTCCGTGCCCTGCGGCAGGTTTACCGCACGCTTGTCGAACTTGATCTCGACAGCCTTGCCGTTGGCATCGCGCACCTCCGTCCACGCCCAGAAGATGAGATTGTCCCCCGTGCGGCGCATCGTCGAGGTGTCTGCCGTCACCTGCGTCTTGATCCCGGAGGCCGTCTCATCTGTCCACAGGAGAATCCAGCGGTCATCGGCGCGCAGACGAGCCATCTCGCCCTGACGGAAAACGATGTCGATAATCGCGGCATAGAACTCCTCATCGAACTGCTGTGAGTTCATCTCCTTCTCGGTTCCCATTCCCTTCGACCAGAGGACGTTGCCCGCCGCATCGTAGAATGTCTCACCGACGTATTGCAGGAGACGCGTTTGCGGTACGACACGCACCTGCGCGATCGCATAGGAAAGCTGACTCGGACTCGTGATCACATGTCCGATCTTATAGTTGCGAATCGTCTCCTCCGCACCCTCGTAGCTGAACGATGTCCGGATGTCCGCCGTGATCTCCGTCGCCACCGTCTGCTTTTTCCCCGCAGGCATGACGCTCTGCGTCACACGAACAGATGCCGGCGCGTAGAATTTCGAATACTTGTCATTCGAGCTCAGCCACGTCCATGCCCGCCCGTCATCGGCGAACGCCGCAGGGCACAGCAGCAGCAAAAAGAGCAGGGATAGAAGCACCCCTGTTCCATATCGTATCGTTGTGCTCATCTCATACGCTCCTCTCTCATGCGAGCGCGACGCTCTCCCGCGCGCGTCCGCCCGTGAACCGTATTTGCTCGGCGTAGCCGAAGGAGCGTGCGTACTGCACTGCCTCCTCGTTGTAGCGCGCACAGTCCTCGGGCTTATGCGCGTCCGAGGTTGTGATGATCGGCAGATCGTATTCCTTCGCCGTGCGCATAAAGTCCGGGTACGGTGAGAACTCCTCCACGGGATAGCGGTAGTACGTCCCGGTGTTGAGGTCGACAATCATATTGGCGCCCTTCATCGCCGCTGCGACGCGTTCCAGATACGGTGTCACGTCGAAATTGGGGAAGTGGCGGTAGAGCCTGATGTTGAACGGGTGCCCGAGCGCATCGTAGAGCCCGGACGCCGCGAGTTTTTCCACTTCCTCCGTATACCATTCGTAGATTTCTTCGAGCGGATGATTGTCCCACTCCGCTTTGATTGTCCCCGTATCATATGCCCATCCGCGCAGGAAATGCACAGAGCCGATGACGTAGTCAAACGGATAGGCGCGGAGGATCTTCGCTACGGCCTCCTGATCCTGAAAGTTGCAGACCTCGATGCCTGCGAGCACCTTGTGCTTTTTGCGGAGCTTTTCAATAAACGCAAAATATTCGTCGATCGTGTACTTGAACTTGTTCGACTTCAGCCATTTGCGCTGAAAACTGCCCACGAACGAATCGTCCAAGATGAGATCGTCATAGTAGAGCTGCTCGAACTCCGGGAATGTGTGCGAATGCTCCGAGAAGCCAATCTCATAGACGCCCCGCTCCGCTGCCACGCGGAAGAAGCCCTCCGCATAATCCTCGTCATAGGAGCCATACTCCAGATGCATATGATAGTCAAAGCGCATGATATACCTCAGTCAAACTCGCCCGCGAGAATGCGTTCGCAGACCGCCATCACACCGTCTGCACTGTTGCTCGGCGCCATGTGACGCGCGCGTTCCTTCACCGCGGGAATGGCATTCTCCATCGCAAAGCTGTGCGTCACCGCATCCATCAGCTCGAGATCGTTCTCATAGTCACCGAACGCGGCGCACTCATCGGGCGCAATGCCGAGGCGCGCCTGAATCTGCCGCGCGGCGACGCCCTTGCTCACGCCGAGATTGTAGAGATCGACCCACTCCGTACTCGAGAGCGAGACCTGCAGTCGATCCGCGTATGCCTGCATGACGGGAAGAATCGTCTCCTCGGCGTGCCCCGTGAAATCACAGAACGACATCTTGATCGGCAGATCGTCCATAGAGGCAAAGTCCTCCACCACCGCCGACTGCGACACATATTTCGCCAGCTCCGCGCGGAACTCCGGCGCATCATCGGCACTGTGGAGATAGCCCTGCTTCTTCCCACAGAGCACGGAGCGCACGCCCCCGATCTGCTCACCCGTACGCATGACATCGAGCGCAAGCGCGCGATCCACGGGGCTCGAGAAGAGCTCGCGGTCATGCTCCATCACCATTGTTCCGTTCTCCGCCACGAAGATCAGCTCATCCCGCCATGCGGCAAAGGTCTGCACGAGGGAGGCGTATTGCCGACCCGACGCTGGCGCAAAGCGGATGCCGCGCTCCTTCAGCCGCTCATACATGGCGCCGAAGCCTGCGGGCAGCTTTCCGTTTTCATCGAGCAGCGTCCCGTCCATATCCGAAAAAATCAGCCGTATCATCTCGTCACCTTTTCTTTGTATACAACGCTTTCATTATAACAAAGAATCATTTTCCCCGCAATCAAAAGACGCCTGCAAAAAGAGCCGTCATCGGACGCATATGCCCAACAACGACTCTCTGCCCTCCTCCTCTACTCCTCCTCGGGATATTTCATGCCCCACGACTGACGAATCTCCGTCATCAGATCCATCACATCGATTGTATAGCCGAGCTGCATATCGTCGTGCTCGCCCGCGACCGCCGCCTCCATATCGCGTACCTCATAGACGAGTGCATCCACCGTACTGCCCTCACGGATCTCCTCCGTGCGTCCGTCCGCCGTCCATGTGATGCGCGCGCTCTCCCCACGCGGGTACTCGAACATCTCCACATAGCCGTTTTCGAATGCGATTGTTCCGCGCTTGGGCTGCTTGGCATGCAGGGAGAGCGTGATTGCCGCCATCTCCTCTTCTTTATTTTTCAGTAGGATGGATGCCTGCTCATCGACACCCGTCGGCGCAAACTTCACCTGAGAGAGCACCTCCGTCGGCTGTGACGAGAGGAAGTATCGGACGAAGGAGAGCGCGTACACACCGATGTCGAGCAGCGCTCCGCCCGCAAGGCTGCGGCTGAAGAAGCGATTCTTCATATCGTATTCTTTGAAGCTGCCGAAGTTCATCTGTATCATGCGCAGCGGCCCGAGCGAACCGCCCGCGATGATCTCGCGCAGAGGACGTGCTTGCCCGCAGAGAGCGCAGGGATCAGATAGTCGATATGCGTATTGTGCGGTGTCGAGATGTAGATGATGTCCACATCCTCATCCGCGAACACGTCCTCCATCTGCTCATACACCTTCGGAATGCCATACTGCGCGGCAAATTCCACCGTCTTCGCGTGCGTCCGATTGCCCACGGCGTACAGCCCGCCCCCGAGCTTTTGGAGCGCCTCTGCGAGCTGATGCCCAATCACGCCGCAGCCAAGCGATGCCCAACGATATCTGACGTTTGACATAAAATCCCCTCCTTGCCGATTCATTCGACACGAAGGGGATTTTTCCTGTTATGTGCGACGCATTTCAATCCTCCGAATATGTGCTATAATGGGGAAAAAGGGCGGAGGGAAAGATCATGCTCACGGAACGAATCAACGCACATCTGCGCGAGCTCAGCGAGGCGGATCGCTGCATCTGGCGCTATATCGAGGGCAACCGCACAGCGGCGAGCCGTGCCTCCATTCACGAGCTGGCGCGCGCGTGCGCCGTCTCAAGCGCGTCCGTCGTGCGCTTCGCGCAGAAGCTCGGCTTCGACGGTTTCGGCGAGATGAAGGCGATCATGCGCATGGAGAGCTCGGAGAGCGCCATGCCCGCGCACGATGTGAGAGCCGCGCTCGGCAGCTTCTACGACCAGACGTGGCGCGAGCTCATGCGGCGTGACTACACGGGGGCGAGCCGCCTCATCCGCGAGGCGCACCGCGTCTTTGCCTATGCCTCGGGCTATGTGCAGACGAATGTCATGCAGGAGATGAAACGACTCTTTGTCTACGACAATATCTTCATCTACGAGATTGCGGGGCGCGAGGAGTTCTACTCTGTCTATCAGGCAGCGGGTCCCGACGATCTCTTCATCTTCGTTTCGCTCTCGGGCGAATCTGAGCGCGTCGTGGAGTTCGCCGAAAAGCTGAACCTCAAGGGCGTCCCCATCCTCTCGATCACCCAGATGTGGCACAACGCACTCGCGAGCCGCTCGACGGAAAACCTCTACGTCACGCCCGCCGAGTTCGGACTGCCCGAGAACGAGGCGCGCCTGCAGTTCAAATCCATGCTCGCCTACTTCCTCCTCCTCGAGATCTGGTATGTGAACTACAGACTCTATGTGCAGGAGCGGGAGGAGTAGCGTGGAGAAGGATCCCCCTAAGCGAACCCTAGTGGAGCAAACGGAGCAAAGCGTGCGACCCGCCCCCTGCGGATTTCTTTC